>NZ_JACVQL010000137.1 GCF_019733465.1 Actinotalea ferrariae
GCGCAGGGGCGACCGGCGCACGCCGAGGTGCGCGCGCCGCGCCGAGGGCAGGCCGGGTCCGACCCGCAGCGACGCGTCGACGTCGAGGCAGACGAGGAGCGGCACCCCGGCCGTGGCGCCCGACCGCGCGTGCCGGTCGACCAGGTCGAGGTGCGCGACGTCGTCGACCATGAGCGTGATCGCGGCGCGCGCCGCAGGGTCGGCGCCGAGCTCGGCGAGGGCTCCTGCGTCGACGCTCGGGTAGCCGACGAGGACGTCCGTCGCCCCCCGCCGCACCCACCACAGCGCCTCACGCAGCGAGTACGCCATCAGCCCCGTGAAGCCCGCGGCGACCGCCCGCTCGACGAGCGCCGGCACCCGCACCGACTTGGTCGCGAGCCGCACCGGGCGGCCGGACGCCCGCCGCAGCAGCTCGGCCGCGTTGGCCTCGAAGGCCGTGAGGTCCACGACCGCGAGGGGCGCGGGCAGGTGTGCCGTCGCGTCGAGGCGGTCGAGGGTGATCATCACGACGCCATCTTGACGGTGACGACCCGGCGCCGGTAGTCACCGCACATGACGACGACGGCCGGACGCGCCCGCGGTGCCGCGACGTGGCGCAACTGGTCGGGCACGGCCACGTCGCACGCGCAGCACCACCTGCGGCCCCGCGACACGGCCGACGTCGTGCGCGTCGTGCGCTGGGCCGCGCGCGAGGGACTGCGGGTCCGCGCGGTGGGCGGCGGCCACTCGTTCACGGCGGCGGCCGTGACGGACGGCGTGCTGCTCGACCTGGACCGCCTCGCGGGCGTCGAGGGCGTCGAGCCGCAGCCGGGCGGCGGCGCGCTGGTCACCGTCGGCGCCGGCACCCGGCTGCACGCCCTCAACCGCGAGCTCGCCGCCCGCGGCCTCGCCATGGAGAACCTCGGCGACATCGACCGGCAGTCCGTTGCCGGCGCAGTCTCCACCGGGACGCACGGGACCGGCGCCCGCCTCGGGGGGCTCGCGACCCAGGTGGTCGGCGTGCGGGTGGTCGGCTCGGACGGGACGGTGCGCGAGGCCGACGCCGGGCGCGACCCCGCGCTGTTCCAGGCCGCGCGGCTCGGGCTCGGGACCGTCGGCATCCTCGTCGCCCTCACGCTGCGCGTCGTCCCCGCCTTCACCCTGCGGGCGCGCGAGGAGGTGCACGACCTCGCCGACGTGCTCGACCGGCTCGAGGGGCCGGACGGCTGGGTCGCGACGACGGACCACGTCGACCTCTACTGGTTCCCGTTCACCCACCGGGCGCTGGTCAAGCGCAACCACCGGGCCGAGCCGGGTTCCGGGCCGTCGCTCGCCGTCCGGCGGCGCCTCGAGGACGAGGTGCTGCAGAACGGCGCGTTCGAGCTGACCAACCGCGTCGCCGCGGCCGTGCCGCGCGCCGTGCCCGCGCTCAACGCGGTCGCCGCCCGGGCCCTCACGGACCGCACCTACTGCGCGCCGTCGGCGGACGTCTTCGTCACGCGCCGCCGCGTCGTCTTCCGCGAGATGGAGTACGCGGTGCCCCGGGCCGCCCTGCGCGACGTGGTCGGCGAGATCGACGCGTGGCTGCGCCGGACGCGAGAGCCCGTGCCGTTCCCCGTCGAGGTGCGCTTCACCGCAGCCGACGACGTCTGGCTCTCGACGGCGCACCGGCGCGAGTCCGCCTACGTCGCGGTGCACCAGTACCACCGCATGCCGCACGAGCGGTACTTCGATGCGGTCGAGGCGATCGTCGCGCAGGTCGACGGCCGGCCGCACTGGGGCAAGCTCCACGGCCTCGACGCCGAGCGCCTCGCCGGCCTCTACCCGCGGTTCGAGGACTTCCGCGCCGTCCGCGCCGAGCACGACCCGACCGGAATGTTCCGCAACGACTACACCGACCGCGTCCTGGGCCCCGTCGGCTGAGCCGCCGTCGGCGCGGACCCGGCACGGGCGCGGCGGTCAGCCCTTCGTCAGGTCCTGCGCGAGCATGACGAGGATGCCGCTGGGGCCGCGGACGTAGGTGAGCCGGTAGACGTCCTCGTAGGTGGCGACGCCGCGCAGCGGGTGGCACCCGTGCAGCGCGGCGATCGCGAGGGCCTCGTCGAGGTCGTCGACCGAGAACGCGACGCGGTGCATGCCGATCTCGTTCGGCCGGGTCGGCTCCGTCTCGATCGCGTCAGGGTGGAGGTACTCGAAGAGCTCGAGCCGTCCCGTCCCGTCAGGCGTCTGGAGCATCGCGATCCTGGCGTGGTTGCCGTCGAGGCCGACGGCCGTGTCGGCCCACTCGCCGCTGACCGTGTCCCGGCCGAGGAGCGTCAGCCCGAGGTCGGTGAAGAAGGCGATCGTCGCGTCGAGGTCGCGGACCGCGATGCCGACGTTCTCGAGCGTGATGGGCATGCGTCGCACGCTACCGAGCCACGGGCGATCCGTTGAGCCCCCGCCGGACGCTGCCGCGCTCAGCCTCGGGCCCTGCTGAGACCTTCGTAGGTGCCGCCGACGGCGACCTGGGCGTCGGCACGCAGGACGGCCTGCGCGTCGCGTCCCCTGAGTGTGATGAGCGCATCGATCCCGCCGCCGACGCGCGTCACACCGGCATAGCGGAGCGGCCCGCTCGCGGGCTGGTCCCCCACCTCGCCCGTGAAGCGCCCGTCGAAGGCGAAGACGTCGACGTAGGTCCCAGGAGGGCTGGCCAGGGCCTCAGCACACGGAGCGAAGATCAGCGCTGTCGTCGTGCCGACGGCGACGCCTTCCAGGGCACCCGAGAACGTGAGGCTGCCGTCGACGGTGAACTCGCACGCGGCGCCACCGATGTCGCGGGTCCGCAGCGATGTGAAGTCGACCGAGGCCACGAACTCGCCCGCGGCGCTCGACACCCCACCCCTCGACGCCTCGGGCCCGTGGGAAGGGGCCGCGGCGGCGGTGGTGGTCGGCGCGAGCAGACCCAGCATCACCACGCCGGCAGCCGCGAGTGCTCGTCCTGGTCGTCGGTGCATGCGCGGATCCCTTCTCGAACGAGGCGGGTGAGGCACACCCTTCGGATGCCCGTGCACTGCACCCGAGTGTGGCAGTCACGGGCGCCGTCCGACAGTGCCTCGCGCCCGCGCTCCAGGGGCCCGTGCTGGAGCGCGACCGCCGGAGCCGGCGCCGTGGGACCGTGAGCACATGACGGCGTCCGCACCGGCCGACCCACCACCCCGCGTCGTGACGCTCGTGCTGTGCCGGCCGGACGGCGTCGTGCTCGGCGCGCTGCCGCCGTTCCCCGTCGCCGTGCCGTGGTGGAACGAGGCGGCGTCGGTCGTCGACGGCGCCCGCGCACACCACGGCGTCGACGTCACGGTGCTCCGCCTGATCGCCGGCGGGTCCCCGGACGCCGTCGGCGGTCCGGTGACGTACCTCGCGGAGGTCCGGGACGCGGAGGGCCGCGACCCGCATCCCCGGCTCACGGCCTGGACGACGCCGCTCGACCCGCACCCCCTCCGGCTCCCCTACGCCGCACCGGGCGGACCGTCCGCGGACCTCGCCTGGGCGGACGCCGCCCTCGCCGACCTCGGGCGCCCCCGGACCGGCCCACCTCGGCAGGTGCGGACCTGGAACCTGTCGAGCCTGTGGCGGCTGCCGACGGCCGAGGGCGCCGCATGGCTCAAGGTCGTGCCGCCGTTCTTCGCCCACGAGGGTGCGGTCCTGGCCCGCCTGGACCCCGCCGTCGTGCCGCCCCTCCTGGCCACCTCCGGTCCTCGGGTGCTGCTCGACGAGGTGGCGGGTGAGGACCTCTACGGCGCGACCGGGCCGGTGCTGCTGCGGATGGTCTCGCTCCTGGTCGACCTGCAGGCGCGCTGGGTCGAGCGCACGGACGAGCTCCTGGGCCTCGGGGCGCCGGACTGGCGGCCGGGTGCGCTCGCGGAGAGCGCCGCCGCGACGATCGGACGCACCGCCGCGCAGCTGGACCGGGCGACGCGCCAGGCGTGCGAGCGGCTCGTCCAGGGACTGCCCGAGCGGTTCCGCGCGATCGAGGCGTGCGGGGTTCCGGACAGCCTCGTCCACGGCGACTTCCACCCCGGCAACCTGCGCGGCGACGGCTCCCACCTCGTGCTGCTCGACTGGGGCGACTGCGGGGTCGGCCATCCGCTGCTCGACCGCGCGGCGTTCTTCGAGCGCCTGCCGGCCGCCGACCGGGCCGCCGTCGCCGACCACTGGGACGCGCTCTGGCGCGCGCGGGTGCCGGGGTGCGACCCGTCCGCCGCCGCGACGCTGCTCGCGCCCGTCACGGCGCTGCGGCAGGCGGTGATCTACGACGCGTTCCTCGGGGCGATCGAGCCGAGCGAGCGGGTCTACCACGCCCAGGACCCGGCCCGCTGGCTCACCGTCGCCGCGGAGGCCCACTGACCGCTCCGGCCTACGCGGGCCCGCGCAGGCCGGTGCGCGCGGGCGGAGGCTGGACCCGCCCGCGCCAGGGGGCGATGATCGAGGAATGGCACGCGCGGTGGTGGCGAAGGCGTACGGGGGCCCCGAGGTCCTGCAGGTCGTCGACGTCCAGGTCGGTCCGCCCGGTCCCGGGCAGGTGCTGCTCGACGTCCGGGCGATCGGCGTCAACCCGTCGGACTGGAAGCAGTACTCCGGCGTGTGGGGCACCGACCCCGACCGCCTCCCGCTACGCCTCGGTCACGAGGTGGCCGGCGTCGTCGCGGCCGTCGGCGAGGACGTCGAAGGCATCACGCCGGGCGACGAGGTCATCGCCTACCCGGTCACCGGCGCGTACGCCGACCGCCTGCTGGTCCGCGCGACGTCGGTCCTGCCCAAACCCGCGGGCCGCAGCTGGGAGAAGGCGGCCGGCCTCATGGTCACGGGCGTCACGGCCTTCCACGCGCTCACCGCCACCCACGTCGGCGCCGGCGACACGGTGCTCGTCCACGGCGCGTCCGGCGGCGTCGGGTCCGCCGTCGTCCAGCTCGCGCACGCCCGCGGCGCCCGCGTCCTGGGCACCGCGAGCCCGGCGAACCACGAGCACCTCGAGGACCTCAAGGCCGTGCCGCTCGCCTACGGGCCCGGGCTCGAGGACCGCGTCCGTCGCGCGGCGCCCCACGGCATCACGGCCGCGATCGACTGCGTGGGCACGGCGGAGGCGATCGAGACGTCGCTCGCCCTCGTGCCGGACCGGCAGCGGATCGCGACCGTCGCGGGCCACGCGCACGCGACCGGCACGGGGATCAAGCTCCTCGGCGCCGGCGCGGGATCCGATCCCGGCACCGAGGTGCGTCGCCGCGCCCGGGCGGAGCTGCTGCGGCAGTGGGACCTGCACCACCTCGACGTCCGCATCGGTGCGACCTTCCACCTGGCCGACGCCGCCCGCGCCCACCGCGTGGGACGGGGCGGCACGGTCGACGGCAAGATCATCCTGCTGCCCTGACGGCGGCCTCCTCACGGAGCGCGTCGAGCACACGGCGCACCACGCGCCGTTCGGCCCGGTCCGGGCGCACGAGCGCGTCGACGCGCCGCGCGGCCCGCACCCCCGCGAGCGGCACGAGCGCGAAGCGCGTGCCCCCGCGGTGGTCGGTCGAGAAGCGCGGCAGCAGCGAGACGCCGTGCCCCGCCGCGACCAGGCCCTCGACCACCCGGAAGTCGTTGATCCGGTGCACGACGCGCGCCGGCGAGCCCGCCTGCCGCGCGACGGCGTCCAGCACGGCCGCGACCGGGAACCCCTCGCGGACCGCGACCCACGGCTCGTCCGCGAGGTCCGCCGGGGTCACCGCGGCGCGGCCGGCCAGCCGGTGGCCGGGCGGCAGCGCGACGTCGAGCGGCTCGCGCAGCAGCGGTACGACGACGACGTCGCGCCCCCAGTCCCCGGACGTGCCGTCGGGGCCGTCCGGGCGGTGACCGACGACGACGTCGTGCTCCGCCGTGAGCGCCGGGAAGTCGCTCTGCGCGACGTCCTCGTCCGAGAGCTCCACGGTCACGCCACCCGGGTCGGCCAGGCGCGTGAGGAGGCCGGGGAAGAGCAGCGCCGCGCCGCTCTGGAACGCCGCGACGCGCACGTGCCCGGTCGGCCGCTCGAGGTACGCCTCGCACGCCGCCTCCGCGCGGGCGAGCGCGACGGCGACGTCGAGCGCGCGGTCGGCCAGCTCGCGCCCGACGGGCGTGAGCCGGACGCCCCGGCCGACGCGCTCGACGAGCGTGACGCC
>NZ_JACVQL010000138.1 GCF_019733465.1 Actinotalea ferrariae
GGTCGGGGCCGGCCGGACCGGCAGCGGCCGGACCCGACGCACGGCCGGTGCCACCCGGTGCGGCGGTCGGCGGCGACGGCGGGACCGCAGGCACTGCGGGCACGGGTCCCGTCGCGTATCCCACGCCGGTCGACGGCGGCAGCGGTCCGGACGCGACCGAGGCGTTCTGACGCGGCACGCGCTGCACGGCCCCGGTCGCCGACATCTCGGCCGCGTCCATGAGGTCCACCGTGCGCGCGTGCCGTCCGTAGGGCGCGGGCACGCCGCCCGGGGGCGTCCGGTCGAGCATGCCGTCGAGCGTGCGCGCGAGCGACGCCGCGGAGCGCGGCCGCTCCTCGGGCTCCTTGGCGAGCATCCGCATGACGACGGCGGCGAGCTCGGGGTCGATGTCGGTCGGCAGCGGCGGCACGGGCGTGTTGACGTGCGCGACGGCGATGTCGACCGCCGTCGGGCCCGTGAAGGGGCGGTTCCCGACGAGCGCCTCGTACGCGACGATCCCGAGCGAGTAGATGTCCGACGCCGGCGTCGCGGCGCGGCCGATCGCCTGCTCGGGCGAGAGGTACTGCGCTGTCCCCATGACCATGCCGGACGCGGTCATCGGGATCTGGTTGCTCGCCGTGGAGATGCCGAAGTCGGTGATCTTCACCCGGCCGGACCGCGCGAGGAGGATGTTGCCGGGCTTGACGTCGCGGTGCACGACGCCCGCGACGTGCGCCGCGTGCAGCGCCCGCGCGGTCTGGGCGAGGATCGGCAGCAGCCGCCGCGTGGGCAGCACGGGCTGCCGGTCGAGCAGGTCCGACATGGGCTCGCCGAGCACGAGCTCCATGACGAGGAAGCCTGAGCCGTCCTGCTCGCCGTAGTCGTAGAGCTGCGCGATGTTGGGGTGGCTGAGCTGGGCGCTGTTGCGGGCCTCGGTGCGGAAGCGCTCGAGGAAGCCGGCGTCGCCGGCGAACTCCTCGCGCAGCACCTTGACCGCGACGTCGCGCGCGAGCGCCTCGTCGTGGCCGACCCAGACCTCGCCCATGCCGCCGACGGCGATGCGGGAGACCAGGCGGTAGCGCCCACCCAGGGCGACGGCGGTCGCGGGCCTCACTGCGCCAGCACCGCCTGGATCACGGCGCGCGCGATGGGCGCGGCCACGCGGCCGCCCGTCGCCTCGCTGCCCATGGCGCCGCCGTTCTCGACGACGACGGCGACCGCGACGCGCGGCGCGTCGGCGGGCGCGAACGCGGTGAACCACGCGTGCGGCGCGGCCTCCTCGAGCGTCTGCGCGGTGCCCGTCTTGCCGGCGACCTGGACGCCGGGGATCTGCGCGGCCGTGCCGCTGCCGTCCGCGACGACGCCGACCATCATGTCCCGCAGCGCGGCCGCGGTCGCGGGCGTGATCGGGGTCGCCAGCTCCGTGGGCTCCGTCTCGGAGACCACGGTGAGGTCCTGGCTCCGCACGGAGCGGACCAGGTGCGGCGTCATCTGCACGCCACCGTTGGCCACGGCGGCGGAGACGAGCGCGACCTGCAGCGGCGTCACACGCACCTCGTACTGCCCGATCGCCGAGAGAGCCGTCTGCGGCGCGTCGAGCTGGTCGGGGAAATGGCTCTCCGTCACTGTCATCGGCACGGAGAGGGGTGTGTCGAAGCCGAAGGCGCGTGCTTGTTCGCGGAGCGCCTCCTGGCCGAGGTCCATGCCGAGCTGGCCGAAGGCCGTGTTGCACGAGATCCGGAGCGCGTCCGCGAGCGTCGTCGTGCCCGTGGGGCTGCACGCGCTGTTGCCGAAGTTGCGGAGCATCGACGTCGTCTGCGGCAGGTCGAGCTCGACCGGGGCGGCGAGCTCGGACGCCGGCGTGAGCCCGCCCTCGAGCGCCGCCGCGGCCGTGACCAGCTTGAACGTCGAGCCGGGCGGGTAGGTGTCGCCCGCGATGGCGCGGTTGGCCATCGGGTTGCCCTCGGCCGTCTGGAGCGCCTGCCACGCCTCGTTGACCGCGCGCGTGTCGTGGCCCGCGAGCACGTTCGGGTCGAACGACGGCTTGGAGACCATCGCGAGGATCGCCCCGGTCGCGGGGTCGATCGCGACGACGGCGCCGCGCTGGTCGCCGAGCGCGTCCCACGCCGCCTGCTGCGCGGCGGGGTCGATCGTGAGCTCGACGATGGCGCCCTGCGGCTGCCGGCCGGTCACGAGGTCCTCGAGGCGCGTGTAGAAGAGCGAGTCGGCCGTGCCGTTGAGCTCGGTGTTCATGGCGCGCTCGATGCCCGAGCGGCCGTAGACGACGGAGTAGAAGCCCGTCACGGGCGCGTACAGCTCGCCCGCGGCGTAGCTGCGCTGGTAGCCGAAGGGGTCGTCGACCGGCGTGGACTGGGCGATCGCGTTGCCGCCGACGACGATCGGGCCGCGCGCGTTGCCGTACTCGCGGTACAGCGTGCGCACGTTGCGGCCGTCGTTGTTGAGCTGGCTCGCCTGGAAGAACTGCACCCACGTGCTGCCGCCCATGAGCAGGACGAACATCACGACGACGACGGACGCCAGGCGGCGCAGGGGCGTGTTCACCGGCGCCCCCGGTCGAGCGTGATGACCTCGGTGACGTTGTCGTCACCGGTCGCGACGTCGTCGTCGGCGGGGGGCGCGCCGCTGCCCCGACCGTCGCGGCCATCGCTCTCGGCGCCGGCGGGCCGGCGTGCGCTGTCGGAGATGCGCAGCAGCAGCGCCGCGATGACCCAGTTGGCGAGCAGCGACGAGCCGCCGTAGGCGAGGAACGGCATGGTCAGGCCGGTGAGCGGGATGAGCCGCGTGACGCCGCCGACGACGACGAAGCACTGGAACGCCACGACGAACGCCATGCCGCCGGCGAAGAGCTTGCCGAAGCCGTCGCGCACGCCGATCGCGGTGCGCAGGCCGCGCTGGGCGAGCACCAGGTAGAGCACGAGGATCGCGAGCAGGCCGGTGAGGCCGAGCTCCTCGCCGAGCGACGCGATGATGAAGTCGGACTCGGCGTACGGCACGAGGTCCGGCCGGCCCTGGCCCCAGCCGGTGCCGAACAGGCCGCCGTTCGCCATCCCGAACAGGCCGCGGACCAGCTGGCCCGACCCGCCCGGCGAGGCGTTGAAGACGTCGTCGTCGAACGCGTTGAGCCAGGCGTCGAACCGCGCGCCCACGTGGCTGAACACGCGTGAGGCCAGCACGGCGCCGCCGACGAACAGGCCCATGCCGATGACGATCCAGCTGAGCCGCTCGGTCGCGAGGTAGAGCATCGCGACGAACAGGCCGAAGAACAGGAGCGACGTGCCGAGGTCGCGCTCGAGCACGAGGACGGCGAGCGACACGGCCCACGCGAGCAGGATCGGGCCGAGGTCGCGCGGGCGCGGCAGCTGCAGGCCGAGCACCTTCGGCCCGGCGAGCGCGAGCGTGTCGCGCGTCGTGACGAGGTAGCCCGCGAAGAAGACGGCGAGCGCGATCTTGCCGAACTCGGCCGGCTGGAACGAGTAGCCGCCCACGCGGATCCAGATGCGGGCGCCGTTGATCACGGCACCGAGGCCCGGCACGAGCGGCAGGACGATGAGCGCGAGGCCCGCGACCATCGCGGTGTAGGTGTAGCGACGCAGCGTGCGGTGGTCGCGCAGCAGCACGATGACGACGGCCGCCAGCACGATCCCCAGCGCGGTCCAGCCCAGCTGCCGCTCGGCGAACGTCGAGTTCTCGCCCTGCGCGGTCTCGGCGATGTCGATCCGGTAGATCATCGCGAGCCCGATGCCGTTGAGCGCGACCGCCACGGGCAGGATCACGGGGTCCGCGTACGGCGCGCGCCACCGCATGACCAGGTGCAGGCCGACGGAGAGCCCCACGAGGCCCGCGCTGTACCCGAAGATGTCCGCGGGCAGTGTGCCGGCCGTCGCCAGGCCGACGAGCGCGTAGGCGCTGACGCCGATCGCGAGCGCCAGGACCAGCAGGCCCAGCTCCATGCTGCGTCCCGGACGCACCCGGTGCGGTGCGACGGTGGCCATCACCGCACCTCCGGGGCGCCGGGCGTGCGTGCCGTCATGGTGAGCTGTCCGCCTCGGCGTCGAGCGACTCGGCGAACTCCCGCGCGCCGGCGAGGCTCGTCGCGGGCACGGTCTGCACGAGCCGGTCCTGGATGAACCCGGGCAGGTCCTCGACGCGCGTGTCCGTGCGCTCCACGACGCGCGAGAGCTCGAGCGGGCCGACGGACTGCGGGATGCCGCGGAACACCGCGACCCGGCCGTCGGCGTCGCCCACGTAGTACTGGTCCTGCGTCCACCGGTACCCGAGCCACCCGCCGACGCCGACCAGGGCGAGCACGAGCAGCAGCACGACGACGCCCAGGGCGCGGCGCCGGCGCGGCGGCTCGTCGTCCTCCTCGGGCTCCGGCTCGGGAGCGGCCTCGGCCTGCTCGTCGCGCGCGCGGGCGGCGTGCTCGGCGGCG
>NZ_JACVQL010000139.1 GCF_019733465.1 Actinotalea ferrariae
CGCGCGCGGTGCTGCACACGCTGCGGACCGCGGGCGTCGTCGTCGGCTCGCTGCCCGTCGCGAGCATCCTCGCCAACGCCGTGCCGTGGTGGCGCGCGGGCTCGCCGGCGTGGGCGCTCACGGGCGTCACGGTGCTGATCATGGCGGTGCTCGCGGCCGCCGCGCTCCTCCCTCGCTGGCGCCGCCCGATCCTCGGGCCCGCGGGCGTCGTCGCCGGCGCCACGGCGGTCGTCATCGCGATCGACATCGTGCTCGGGGCGCCGCTGCAGATCTCCGCGCCGATGGGCGTCCAGCCCGTCGTGGCCGGCCGCTTCTACGGGTTCAACAACACGGCGTTCTCGCTGTTCGCGGCCGCGACGCTGCTGTGCGCCGTCGTGCTCGCCGACCCGCTGGTGCGCGCGGGCCGGCGCCGGCTCGCGGCCGCCGTCGTCGCCGTCGTCGGCCTGGTCGCGACCGTGCTCGACGGCATGCCCGGGCTCGGGAGCGACTTCGGCGGCCCTCCGGCGCTCGTCCCCGGCTTCGCGGTCCTCGCGCTCATGGCGGCGGGCGTGCGGCTGTCCTGGCTCCGGCTCGTCGGCGTGCTGGGCGCCGGTGTCGCCGTCGTCACGGCCTTCGCCGTGCTGGACTGGCTGCGGCCGGCGGACCAGCGCACGCACCTAGGCCGGTTCGTGGACACGGTGATCGACGGCGGCCTGGGCGGCGTCATCGCGCGCAAGCTCGCGCAGAACCTGCAGAACCTCGGTGGCACGTGGCTGACGGTGCTCGCGCTCGCGGGGATCGCCGTCGTCGTGCTCGTGCTGCTGCGGCCGCTCCGCGGCGTGACGACCGCGCCCGACGGCGGCCCGTTCGGCTGGCTCTCGGCGGGCGAGCCGCTGTCGACGCTCGGGAACGAGGCGCCCATGCTGCGACCCGGGCTCGTCGCGCTCGGCGTGACCCTCGGCATCGGGTTCGCGGTCAACGACTCGGGCATCGTCATCCCGGCCATCGGCGTGTCCGTGGCGGTGCCGCTGCTCATCGCCGTCTGCGCGGGGTGGCTGCTCCAGGTCGCGGCGGGCCGGCAGGCGCGCGAGGCGGCGCCCGCCGTCGACGTCCCCGCCCGCTGAGCGATCCGGCTCGGCGCCCCACCCGCTGAGCTGCCCGGGCAGGCAGGACAGCCAGAACAGCCAGGCCAAAGCCGGGCGCAGCCCGGGTGGCTGCCTCAGCGCTTGGTGACGGTGCGCACGGCGCCCCGCAGGCGCCGCGCGTTCACGGCGAGCAGGACGTCGCGGTACTGGGCTGCGCGGTGCATCTGACCGCGAAGGTCCGTGCCCGACGGCCGGTGGCGCAGGTCGCACGGCACCTCGACCGCGACGAACCCCTTGCTCAGCAGGTCGATCGTCATGCCCGTCTCGACGCCCCAGCCGCGCGCGAGCGGCGTCGCGGCCTCGAACGCCTCGCGCGTGAGGCAGCGCATGCCCGAGAGGGGCTGGGTCGGTGTCCAGCCGGTGAGCGACTGGATGGAGCGCCGGGCGAGCCCGACGACGATCCCGCGGCCGCCGGCCCCCGGCTGCGGCGGCAGGAGCGCGATCGCCACGTCGGCCGAGCCCTCGAGCACGGGCGGGATGAGGGGCGCGGTGTTCACGGCCGTCTCGCCGAGGTCGCCGTCGATGAAGAGGAGCAGCCGCGCGGGCCGGTCCTCGGTGTCGCGCATCGCGACGACGGCGGCGCCGGTCTCCATCGCAGAAGCCTTGCCGCGGTTGTGCGAGTGCCGGACGACGACGGCACCGGCCTCGCGCGCGACGTGCTGCGTGGCGTCCTCGCTGCCGTCGTCGACGACGAGGACGAGGTCGACGTGGGGGATGGCGCGGGCCGCGCGGACCGTCGCGGCGATGCGCCGCGACTCGTCCTTGGCGGGGATGACGACGGCGACGCGCTGCTTGGGGGTGGTCGACGACGCGTCGGCGCCTCGACGGCGGGGTGGCACGCGACCACCTTAACGACGGATCGACGGCGCGTCATCGTGGCGCCAGGAACGGGTCAACAGCGAGTCATCCGACGGGCGCGCGCGCAGGTGCGCTCGCGCTCGCACGCCCGCGCTCTGCGCCTGCGGCTTGCGCCTTGCGCCTGCGCGGCAGCGTCCGTCAGCGCAGCGTCAGCTGCCGGGCCACGAGCCCGGCCCGCGCGCGGCGCTCGTTCGCGTCGAGCGGGCCGGAGACGGCGAGCGCCTCGGTGAGCCGGGCCCCGAGCTCCTGGACGGGCCCCTCGAGCTCCTCGGGCTCCGTGCCGGGCGCCAGGTCCCACACCGGCACGAGGATGCCGCACGAGCGGAAGGCGCCGATGAACTTGCCGACGGAGCCCTCGTCGCCGAGGCCCGAGCGGCGCTGCGCGTGCAGCCGGGCGAGCGCGTCGAGGAAGTCCTGCTCGTCGTGCGGCATCGCCCAGCGGAGGTACTCGCGGTCCCCCATGCGCGCCCAGTAGGCCGCGTCGACCGAGCCCAGCCGCCGCGTCGGCACGATCGTCTCGTTCATGCGCTCGAGCGATGCGACGACGTCGGGCGTGAGGTCGGCGTCGGCCGACGTCCAGTAGTCGAAGCCGTCGTGCACGGTGACCTCGAACGGGACGTCCAGGTCGAGCACGTCCTGCAGCCGGGGGCCGGGCTCGGGCAGCGGCGCCGAGGTGATCGGCGTGCCGGCCGGCAGCTCGAGCGCGCGGAGCAGCAGGTCGGCCAGGTCGCGCGACGCGTCGCCCGACCCCGCGTGCTGCTGGAGCGCGAGCATGATCGTGCCGTCGCCGCGGTGCAGCGCGGGCCAGGCCATCGGCAGCACGGTGGTGACGACGACGTCGCGCGCGCCGTGCTCCTTCGTGGTGCGGGCGGTCGCGGTGGCCGCGGGGACCACCTCGCGCATCGCCACCCAGTCGGGCTCACCGGGCAGACCCTCGAAGGGACGCAGCACGAACTCGACGGTCGCTCTCCTGGCCATGGCCGACGAGCCTACCGGCCGGCTGCCGGCGCTGCGTGCGGGCGGTGCGGCGTGCCCGGCGGCTGCTGGGTGCCGGGTGGTGCTGCGTGCGGGTGGTGCGCGGTGCGAGGATCGGCCCATGCACCCGCGCGCCGGTACGCCCGCCCTGCCCGAGGACCTCATCGACGTGGACGCCGTGGTCGGCGCCTACTACGACAGGACGCCCGACGTCGCGGACCCGTCCCAGCAGGTCGCGTTCGGCACGTCCGGGCACCGCGGCTCGAGCCTCGACGCGGCGTTCAACGAGGCGCACATCGTGGCGATCACGGCCGCCATCGTCGAGTACCGGCGGAGCCAGGGCACCGACGGGCCGCTGTTCCTGGGCCGCGACACGCACGCGCTCTCGCAGCCCGCGTGGCAGACCGCGCTCGAGGTGCTCGCCGCGGCCGAGGTCGAGGTGCACGTCGACGCCCGGGACGGGTTCACGCCGACGCCCGCCGTCTCGCACGCGATCCTGCTGCACAACGGGGCCGGCACGGCCGAGGGTGTGCGGACGGTCGGCGGCACGGGGGGCTCCTCGGGCACGGGCCTCGCGGACGGCATCGTCGTCACGCCGTCGCACAACCCCCCGCGCGACGGCGGCTTCAAGTACAACCCGCCGCACGGCGGGCCCGCGGGCTCGGACGCGACGGGCTGGATCGCGAACCGTGCCAACGAGCTGCTGCGCTCGGGCCTCGCCGGGGTGCGGCGCGTCTCGGTCGAGACCGCGCTCGCGGCGCCGACGACGCGCAAGCACGACTTCATGTCCGCCTACGTCGCGGACCTGCCGAACGTCCTCGACATCGACCTCATCCGCGCGAGCGGCGTGCGCATCGGCGCCGACCCGCTCGGCGGCGCGGCCGTCGAGTACTGGGGCGAGATCGCCGAGCGGCACGGGCTCGACCTCACCGTGGTCAACCCGCGGGTGGACCCGCGGTGGGAGTTCATGACGCTCGACTGGGACGGCAAGATCCGGATGGACTGCTCGTCGCCGTCGGCGATGGCGTCGCTCGTCGAGGGCATGCGGCCGGCCGCGGACGGCACGACGGCGTTCGACGTCGCGACCGGCAACGACGCGGACGCCGACCGGCACGGGATCGTCACGCCCGACGCGGGGCTGATGAACCCGAACCACTACCTCGCCGTCGCGATCAGCTACCTGTACGGCGGCGCACGTCCGGGCTGGTCGCCCGACGCCGCGATCGGCAAGACGCTCGTCTCCTCGGCGCTCATCGACCGGGTCGCGGCCGACCTCGGCCGGCGCCTGCTCGAGGTGCCCGTGGGCTTCAAGTGGTTCGTGCCCGGGCTGCTCGACGGCTCGGTGGGCTTCGGCGGCGAGGAGTCCGCGGGCGCGTCCTTCCTGCGCCACGACGGCACCGTGTGGTCCACGGACAAGGACGGCATCATCCTCGCCCTCCTCGCGGCCGAGATCACGGCACGCACCGGCCACTCGCCGTCCCAGCTGCACGCCCAGCTCGTCGAGCGGCACGGGCAGTCCTGGTACGCGCGCGTCGACGCCCCGGCCACGCGCGAGCAGAAGGCCGCGCTCGGCTCGCTCCGTCCCGAGCAGGTCACCGCCGAGACGCTCGCGGGCGAGCCGATCACCGGCCGGCTCGTCGAGGCGCCCGGCAACGGCGCGGCCATCGGCGGCCTCAAGGTCACGACTCCCGGCGCATGGTTCGCCGCGCGGCCCTCGGGCACCGAGGACGTCTACAAGGTCTACGCCGAGTCGTTCGTCTCGGCCGAGCACCTGGCCGAGGTGCAGGAGGCCGCCCAGGACCTCGTGACCCGGACGCTCGCCGGCTGAGCGGCGGGCCGTCAGCGCACCGCGGTGCGCAGGCTGTCGTGGAACTGGGCGGCGGGGACGGGCCGTGACCACAGGTAGCCCTGCGCCGTCGTGCAGCCGAGCATCTGCAGCGCCTGCGCCTGCTCCTGCGTCTCGACGCCCTCCGCGACGAGCTCGAGCCCGAGCGAGTCGCTCAGCCGCACGAGCGTCGTGACGATCGCCTGGCTGCGGACGTCGTCGAGCATCGCGTCGACGAACCCGCGATCCACCTTGATCATGGTGATCGGCAGCTCGGTGATGCGGGTCAGCGGGCTGTAGCCGGTGCCGAAGTCGTCCGCGGCCAGCGCGATGCCGTCGGCGCGCAGCCGGCCCAGGTCGTGGAGCAGCGCCTCGCTGATCGTGTCGAGCTGGGTCTCGGTGAACTCGAGGACGAGGCGGCCGGGCGCCAGACCGGTCTCCGCGAGCACCTCGTGCACCACCTCGACGAACCCGGGCACCTCGAGCTGACGCGCCGAGACGTTGACGTGCACCGCGGGCGCCGGGCGGCCCGGCGGCTCCGGCCAGGCGGCCGCGAGCTCGCACGAGCGGCGCAGCACCCACGTGCCGAGCTCGGGCATGAGGCCGGCCGACTCCGCCACGTGCAGCCAGTGGTCCGGGCCGACCACGCCGCGCTCCGGGTGGTTCCAGCGCACGAGGGCCTCGGCGGCCACCGGCCGTCCGTCGCGGAGGTCGACCACGGGCTGCATGTACATCTCGAGCTCGCCGCCGGCGAGCGCACGGCGCAGCTCGCCCTCGGTCTGCGCGACCCGCGCGACCCGGGCGCGGTGCTCGTCCGAGAAGACGACCGCACGGCGCTTGCCCTCGGCCTTCGCGGCGTACATCGCCGCGTCGGCGTCGCGCAGCAGCGCGTCGGCGGTCGCGCCGGGGGCTCCCCACGCGATGCCGATGCTCGCGCCGACGACGACGGGCTGGCCGTTCGCGACGACCGGCGCGGCGAGCGCGGCGAGCAGCTCGGCGGCGAGGGCCTCCGCCTCCGTGCTGTCCGCCGCGTGGGGGCGCAGCACGATGAACTCGTCGCCGCCGAGGCGAGCCGCGACGTCGTCGGGCGCGAGGACCGCCTCGATGCGGCGCGCCACGTCGACGAGCACCCGGTCGCCCTCGCTGTGGCCGGCCGAGTCGTTGACGTCCTTGAAGTCGTCGAGGTCGCAGAAGAGGACCGCGATCCCGCTGCCGTCCCCGGGCAGCGCCGCGACCGCCTCGTCGACGCGCTGGAGCAGGAAGGCCCGGTTGGCGAGGCCCGTGAGGCTGTCCTGCGTCGCCTGCGCCGTCAGCCGCTCCTCGGCGGCCCGGCGTGCCGTGACGTCGACCATCTGCGCCACGAACAGGTCGTCGCCCGCGCTCGCGGACAACGGCGAGAGCGCCACCTCGATCCAGCGCGCGCCCAGCGCGCACGTGAGCGAGATCTCGCCGCGCCAGCCGTCGAGCGTGCCGGCCGACATCTCGGCCGAGCGGGCCAGCACGTCGCTCCGGTCGTCGGGGTGGAGACGGGCCGTCCACGAGCTCCCCACGAGCGCCGCTCCCGGGGCGGGGTCGCCGTCGGTCGGGTCGCCGTGGGCCGGGTCGCGATCGGTCGGGTCGCCGTGGGTCGGGAGCTCCGCGAGCAGTCGTGCGGCGACGTCGTTGAGCTCGACGACGTCCAGCCCCGCGCCGCTGTGGTGGCCGGGATCGTCGACCTCGGGGTGGTCGCCGCCCGGCCGGCACCGCCGCAGCAGCACCATGCCGAGCAGGGCGTCGCTGAACCCGCGGCGGAACAGCCGCTCGCTCGCGGCGACGCTCTCGAGCGCCGCGCGCCGCTGCCCCACCGTGACCACGAGCGGGACGGTGACGAGCGCGCACACGAGCAGGTAGGCCTGGATGAGCGAGGCGGTGAGCGTGCTGTCGGCGCCGGTGTGCACCGCCATGTGGCCGCCGCCGTACCGGCTCGACCACGTGACGACGACGGCGACGAGCACGAGCTGGGCGCAGACCGTGCGGACGCCGAGCCGGACGGCACCCCAGACGAGGAACGGCATCGGCAGGAAGGTGAGCGGAAGCTCCTGGCCCGGCGCGAACGTCAGGACGGTCACGACCAGCAGGGACGTCCACTGCACGACGGCCTCGGGCGGGCGGCCGGGCGCACGGGCCCCCGCGGAGCGCATGGCGAGCGGTGCGACCACGAGGATCGCCGCGCAGTGGCTCGTCATCACCGTCCCGGCGGTGCTCAGGAAGCCCGCGCCGGTCTCGAGCAGCACCGTGAGGCCGGCGCCGACCCCCATGACGAGGGCGCCGACGAGGGTCGCGGCGAGGAGGCGGAAGAGGTCCTCGAGGCTCGCGAGCCGCGGAGGGCCGTGGCGACGGACGAGCAGCGCCACGACCAGCGGCTCGAGCGCGTTGCTCAGGCCGAAGCCGAGCGCGGCGGGCCCGTGGCGGCCGACGACGAGGTTCGCGGCGCCGCTGGCCACGACGACCACCACGGTGACGAGCCAGAGGCGGTCCCGCGGCGCCCAGAGCATCGCGACCACGGCAAGTCCCGCGGCGGGCCACCACGCGGCGACGTCGGCCTGCGCGTCGATGGGCGTGGCACCCAGCGCGAGCAGCGCGAGCACGAAGGTCGCGAGGGCGAACAGGGCGAGGCCGACGGGGCCGTAGACCACCGACGGCGCCAGGAGGCGGCGCCGCCCGGCCGACGCGGCGAGCGCGACGGGCGACGGCGGCACCCGCTGCGGCTCGCCGGGCAGCACGGCACCCGGTCGGTCCTGCACCCCGGGCTGCCCGGTGCGCCCCACGGAGCCCCCTCCCTGCAGCCGTCGCGAGCGGCGCCCCCGACCGGCCGTCCGCGCTCGGCCGTCGGCGCGCTGATCTTTTCACGGTCCGGCGGCGCGCGTGCTGTGGCGCCGGGGTGAAAGTCACACGCGGGATGACTCCCCGGGTCCCGGCGCGCTGCGGCCGCTCCGCCTGGGAGACTGGGCGCATGCTCCAGCCGTACCGTGCGGTTCTCGCGCGCCCTGGTGCGGCCATGTTCTCCGCCGCCGGGGCGCTCGCGCGGCTGCCCATGTCCATGGTCGGCATCGGCATCGTGCTCATGGTGTCCGAGGTCTACGGCTCCTACGGCCTGGCCGGACGCATCTCGGCGGTCCAGGTCATCACGCACGCGCTGGTCTCGCCGCAGCTGTCGCGGCTGGTCGACCGGTACGGGCAGGCACGCGTGATGCGGCCGGCGGTCGCGCTCACCGCCGTGGGCATCGTGGGCCTCGTCCTCCCCGCGCTCGTGCGGGCCTCGCCGCTGTGGCTGTACGCGGCGGCGGTGCTCACGGGGGCCGCCGGGGGCTCCGTCGGCGCCCTCGTCCGCGCACGGTGGTCGCACCTCCTGCAGGACCCGCGCGAGATCCACACGGCGTACTCGCTCGAGTCCGCGCTCGACGAGCTCGTGTTCATCGTCGGCCCGGTGCTCGCGACCCTGCTCGCGACGGGCGTGCACCCCGTCGCCGGCCTCGTGGTCCCGGCGGTCGCGGTGCTCGTCGGCGGCACCTGGTTCTTCTCGCAGCGCGCCACCGAGCCGCCGCCGACGGTCCGCGAGCCGGGCGTGCGCCACCGGCACGTGCTGCGCTCGGGCGGCATGGTCGTCCTCGCGGTCGTCTTCGTCTGCATCGGCGCGATCTTCGGCGCGACCGACGTCGCGACCGTGGCGTTCGCCGAGGAGGAGGGCAACAAGGGCGCCGCCGGCCTCATCCTCGCCGTCTTCGCGGCCGGGTCCATGATCTCGGGGCTCGGGTACGGAGCACGGCACTGGGTGAGCCCCCTGTGGCGGCGCTTCACGATCGGCACGGTCGCGCTCGCCCTGGGCGTCGGGCTCTTCTTCCTCGTGACGAGCCTGGCCGTGCTCGCGGCCGTGATGTTCGTCGTGGGGTTCGCGATCGCACCGACGCTCGTCAACGGCAACGGCCTCGTCCAGCAGCTCGTGCCGCGCGCCCAGCTCACGGAGGGCCTCACCTGGGTCGGCACGTCGCTCGGCGTCGGCGTCTCGTTCGGCTCGTCGATCGCCGGCGCCCAGATCGACCGCGCGGGCAGCCACGGCGGCTTCCTCGTGGTCGTCGTCAGCGGGGCGCTCGCCGTCGCGGCGGTGCTGCTCTCGATCGGCACCCTGCGCCGCGGCGAGGCCCGGTACGTCGCCGCCCTCGCCCGCCCGGCGCAGACCGACGCACCCGCGGACCCCTCGGCCGCCTGACGCGCCGGTCAGGCGGAGACGGCGAAGCGGTTCCGGCCGTCGTGCTTCGCGCGGTACATCGCCGCGTCGGCGCCGCGGAGCAGCGCCGCGGGGCTCGACGTCGCGTCGTCCGTGAGGACCGCGCCGACGCTCGCGGACACCGCGATGCTGTGCCCGTCGACGACGGCGGGCGCGGCCAGCGCCGCGACGACGCGGCCCGCGATGTCCTCGGCGTCCGCGTCGGAGAGCACGCCGTCGCACAGGACGACGAACTCGTCCCCGCCGAGCCGGGCCACCGTGTCCTGCTTGCGGGCGATCCTCTGGAGCCGCTGCGCCACGTCGGCGAGCACGCGGTCACCCACCTCGTGCCCGTAGGTGTCGTTGACCCGCTTGAAGTGGTCGAGGTCCACGAAGTAGAGCGCGATGCGGCTCGGGTACCGCTCCATCCGCACGAGCGCCTGCGTGATGCGGTCGGTGAGCAGGTACCGGTTCGCGAGGCCGGTCACGGAGTCGTGCAGCGCCTGGTGGGCGAGCGCGCGCTCGGCCCGCTTGAGCTCGGTGACGTCCCGGGAGGACGTGAGGACGCCGACGACGTCGCCCGCCGCGTCGAGGTCGGGCGCGAGGCGCGTGTGGAAGAACGCCTCCTCGCCGTCCGGCCCGGGCCCGCCGTAGTCGAGCTCGGTGGGCTCGCCGGTCTCGAGCACCGTGCGCAGCGCCGCCTCCCACGCGGTGACCGCCGGCTCGGGCATCCCGGCCTCGCGGTCGGTGCGGCCCTCGAGCTCGGCGAGCGACAGCCCGCGCATCCGCTGACCGGCGGGGTTGAGGTAGCGGAAGCGCAGGTCGGCGTCGTACCGCGCGATGGCGTCGGCGGTGCCGTCGAGCACCGCACGCAGCTGCGCCTCGACGCGGCGCAGCTCGGCGTGGGCGTGCTGGACGTCGGCGTGCTGGGCATCCAGCACGAGGCCCACGGCGTCGTCGCTCATCGTCCTGCCACCTCCGATCTTGGTCGCCGCGCCGACGCTACCGGTCCGTACGGCGACGTGCGCGGTCCGACGGCGTCCTCATGCGACCGTCGTCCCGAAGAGCATGCCGAGCCCGTACGTCACGGCCGCCGCACCGGCGCCGATGGCCAGCTGGCGCAGTGCGCGCCGTACGGGCGGCCCGCCGGAGATCAGCCCCACGACGGCGCCCGTGCACAGCAGCGCGACACCCACGGCGACGGTCGCGACCACGAGCGCCGTCGTCCCGTCGAGGCCCAGAAGGAACGGCAGGACGGGCACCGCGGCGCCCGAGGCGAAGAAGCAGAAGCTCGAGAGCGCGGCACCGACGTCGGACCCGACCACCTCGTGGTCCTCCGTGCCCTCCGCGCCGAACGCGGTGTGCGCCGTGTGCCGCGTGATCGGGGCGTGGCCGCGCGGGCGTCCCTCGGCCTCGCCGTGGTGCGCACCGCCGCCGGCGAGCGCGATGTCGATGAGCACCTCGTCGGCGCGCCGTCGCGCCTCGTCGGCGTCCATGCCGCGTGCGCGGTACACGAGCTCGAGCTCGTTGGCGTCGACGTCGAGGTGGGCCAGGGCGTGCCCCGCCGCGGCGCTCGGGGTGGAGGCCGCGAGCAGCTCGCGCTGCGAGCGGACGGAGATGTACTCGCCCGCCCCCATCGACAGGGCGCCCGCGAGCAGCCCCGCGAGCCCCGTGATGAGCACCGTGTGCTGCGGCGTGCCGGCCGCCGCGACGCCGATGACGAGCGCGAGGTTGGAGACCAGGCCGTCGTTCGCACCGAAGACGGCGGCCCGGAACGTGCCCGAGAGCCGGTTGCGGCCGCGCGCGGCGAGCGCCCGGACGACCTCCTCGTGGATCCGCTCGTCGGCCGCCATGGTCGCGGTGGCGTCGACGTCGCGCTCGTAGGTCGCACGCGCCTCGGCGCGCTGCGCGAGGGCGAGGACGAAGACCGAGCCGAAGCGCCGCGCGAGCCAGGCGAGGATGCGGAAGCGCACGTCGCCGCGGTGCGGCGCGCCGACCTGGTCGCCGAGGAGCTGCTCCCAGTGGGCGGCGTGCCGGCCCTCGGCCTCGGCGAGGGCGAGCAGGATCTGCCGCTCCTCGCCCGTGCGGCGGCCGGCGAGCTCGCGGTACACGGCGGCCTCGGCACGCTCGTCAGCGAGGTGCCGGCGCCATCGACGCAGGTCGGCCGGGCTGGGGTTGCGCACGGCTCCAGCGTGCCACGACGCGCCGGACGCCGACGGCGCGTCCGTCGTCGGGCTCACCTCAGGCCGCGGGCTCGACGCGCGTGCGCAGGCCGACGTCGTGCAGCAGGTCGAGCGCCGCGCGGTGCTGGTTGAACGTGTAGAGGTGCAGCCCGGGGGCGCCCGCGGCGAGCACGCCGGCCGCGAGCTCGGCGCCCAGGGCGCGGCCGACCGCGACC
>NZ_JACVQL010000014.1 GCF_019733465.1 Actinotalea ferrariae
GCCCCGCACGGCGGTGCTCACCCGACGCAGCAGCGCGGCGACCTCGCCCTGCACCGCGGCGCCGTCGAGCGCGGCCAGCTCGTCGGCCGGCGCGAGGCTCAGGCGCTCCACGCGCACGCGCACGGCACGGGCCTCCCCCTCGAGCGCGCTCCCGGCGGGACCGCCGACGAGCTCCCCCGCCTGCGTGAGGTACCACAGCAGCTCGTGCAGACCCCGGACGACGCCGAAGGCCGCGAACATCGACGACGCCGTCGCAGCGTCGTCGTGCCAGGAGCGTCCGCCGAAGGTGACCTGCGCGACCTTCGGACCCGCGCCGAGGCAGTCGTAGACCGTGCAGCCGGTGAAGCCGGACGTGCGCAGGCGCGCGTGGATGGTGCACCGGTGGTCGGGCGCGAGGTTGGGGCACGGCTCGCCCGCCTCCTTGTCGATCGCGAAGTCGGCGGACCGGGAGAAGGCGAGCGCGACGCAGCACAGGCCGACGCAGCTCGCGCAGTCGGCCCGCAGCGCGCCGGTGTCAGCCGCCCTCATGCCACCTCCGGTCCTCCGCGTCCCACGCCTCCGACCTCGTCCGGGCGAGCGCGAGCGCCTCCTGGGCCGCGGCGCGCGTCGGGTACGGGCCCATGCGCGTCGTCCAGGGGCTGACCTTGCCCTGCTCGACCTCGCCCGTGGTGGGGTTGAAGAAGAACTCGCCGCCCGCGGCGTCGTCGGTCGTTCCCATGGCTCCTCCGTCCGCTCGTCCGTCCTCGTGCGCGCGCCCGACCACGTGCGTGGGCGGCCGCTGCGCCTCCTCCGTAGACTGCCAGCCATGTCGATCGCGCACGCACCGGAGGGGACGCTGGTCCCCGGGACCCTCAGCCCGGTGCGCTCCGTGCCGCCCCACATCGAGCGGCCGGAGTACGTCGGGAAGGATCGCGAGCTGCCGTTCCGCGGCTCGGAGGTCAAGGACGCCGAGACGATCGAGCGCATCCGCGTCGCGTCGCGGATCGCCGCGCAGGCGCTCGCCGAGGTCGGGCGGCACGTCGCGCCGGGCGTGACCACGGACGAGCTCGACCGCATCGGCCACGAGTTCCTGTGCGACCACGGGGCCTACCCGTCGACGCTGCACTACCAGCCGCACCCGCGGCAGGTGCCCTTCCTCAAGTCGCTGTGCACGTCGGTCAACGAGGTGATCTGCCACGGCATCCCCGACTCGACCGTGCTGCGGGACGGGGACATCGTCAACGTCGACGTGACCGCCTACGTCGACGGCGTCCACGGCGACACCGACGCCACGTTCCTCGTGGGCGACGTCGACGAGGAGTCGCGCCTGCTCGTCGAGCGCACGCACGAGGCGATGATGCGCGGGATCAAGGCCGTCGCGCCGGGGCGCGAGATCAACGTCATCGGCCGGGTCATCGAGAAGTACGCGCAGCGCTTCGGCTACGGCGTGGTCCGGGACTTCACGGGGCACGGGGTCGGCGAGGCGTTCCACTCGGGTCTCGTCGTCCCGCACTACGACGCGGCGCCGCGGCACGCGACGATCATCGAGCCCGGCATGGTGTTCACCGTCGAGCCGATGCTCAACCTCGGCACCCCGGAGTGGGAGATGTGGGACGACGGCTGGACGGTCGTGACCCGCGACCGCCGCCGCAGCGCGCAGTTCGAGCACACCCTCGTCGTGACCGAGACCGGAGCGGAGATCCTGACGCTGCCATGACCACCACACCTGCCCCGAGCGCCCTGCCGGCGCGGGCTTTCGGCATCGACATCGGCGGCAGCGGTATCAAGGGCGCGCCGGTGGACCTGGCCAAGGGCGAGTTCGCGGCTGACCGCGTGCGGATCCCCACCCCGCAGCCCTCCACGCCGGAGGCCGTGGCCCGGACGGTCGGCGACCTCTTCGACTCCTTCGACCTCCCGGCGGACCTCCCCATCGGCGTGACCTTCCCGGCGGTCATCCAGCACGGCGTAGCGCGCTCCGCCGCCAACGTCGACGAGTCGTGGATCGGCACCGACGTCACCGCGGTGATCGCGGAGGCGACGGGTCGCCGGGTGCTCGCGGTCAACGACGCCGACGCGGCGGGCTACGCCGAGACCCTCTACGGCGCCGCGCGGGACACGCGAGGCACCGTCCTCGTCGTGACCCTCGGCACCGGCATCGGCTCGTGCCTCGTGGTCGACGGGACGCTCGTGCCGAACACCGAGCTCGGGCACCTCGAGATCGACGGGTACGACGCCGAGAGCCGCGCCGCGGACAGCGCGCGCGAGCGCGAGGGGCTCGACTGGGAGCGGTGGGCCGAGCGGCTCCAGCGCTACTTCCGCGTCGTCGAGGACCTGTTCTGGCCGGACCTCGTCGTCGTCGGCGGCGGCGTGAGCAAGAAGCACGAGCAGTTCCTGCCGCTGCTGGACCTCCGGACGCCGATCGTCCCGGCCCGCCTGCGGAACGCCGCGGGCATCGTCGGCGCCGCGGCGCTCGCCGCACGCGGCGTCGCGCTCGACTGACGCTCGACCGACGCACCGGAGCGACCGCCGTGGACCCGCTGGGCTGGCTGCTCGTCGTCGGTGGGGTGCTCGCGCTCCTCGTCGTCGCCGACCGTGTCGTCGCCCGCCTGCCGCCACGCCCTCGACGGCCCGACGACGCGCCCGGCGTCCGGCCGGGCGGCGGCTCGGGCATGTTCGGGGAGCTCGTGGAGATCCTCCAGCCGTCGGCGCGCCACCTGCACGAGGAGCAGGAGCGGCAGCGGCACGACCTCGTGCTGCCCGGCGACGCCGACCCGCCCTGGACGGTCGACCTCGACGCGGGCACGGCCGTGGTCCCCGGGGCGGTGCCGCATGCAGGTCATGGCGTCAGGCAGGACGGCGGGCAGGACGGCGGGCAGGATGCCAGGCAGGACGCCGGGGACGCCGGGGAGCACGCCGGGCAGGATGCCGCGCCGGACGGCGGGCGGGAGACGGTCCCTGGCTCGCCCCGCGGCCCACGCGAGCTGGCGACGTCGGCCCCGCACCTGATCCAGCTCGCGCCGGGCGTCTGGGTCACGACCTCGCAGCCGTGGTCGACCACGACGACGGTCGTCGCCGGACCCGGCGGCCGGTGCCTCGTGGTGGATCCGGCGCTGACCCCCGCCGACCTGGACGCCCTCGCGGCCGAGCTCGCCGGGCGCGGGTGGTCCGTCGAGGCGGGGTTCTCGACGCACCCGCACTGGGACCACGTGCTGTGGTCGACTCGATTGGGCGACGTGCCGCGATGGGCGACGCCCGACGCGGTCGCGCGCGCCGCGCGCACGCACGCCGAGCTCGTCGCCGAGGCCGGCCGCACAGCGCCGGGGCACGACGCCGCCCTGCTCGGCCGGCTGGATCCGCTCGACGGCGAGGAGGTGCCGTGGTCCGGTCCTCGCGCCGTCGTCGTGCCGCATCGCGCCCACTGCCCCGGGAGCGCCGCGGTCGTGATCCCGGACGCCGGGGTCCTCCTCGCCGGGGACCTCCTGTCCGACCAGGAGATCCCGCTCCTCGACGTCGACTCCCCCGACCCCGTCGCCGACCACCTCGCGGCGCTCGACGCGCTCGAGGCGGCCGCGGCGCGGTGGGCGGTCGAGGTCCTCGTGCCGGGCCACGGCACGCCCACCGACGCAGCGGGGCTCGCGGAGCAGCTCGCCGCCGACCGCGCCTACCTGGAGGCGCTGCGCGCTGCTGTGGGCGGCACGGCGGCAGGCTCGAGCGTGGACGACGTCGTGGACGACGTCGTCGACCGGCGCCTCGTCGACCCGGAGCAGCGCGACCACCACGCGCACCAGCTGGCCGCCCTCCGACGTCGTGGCGGCGTGCGCGACCCGTCCTGACGCGCTGAGACGGGTCTCGACACGACACGTGTCACCGGCTACAACTGACACGTGTCACCCAGAAGGGTGATCTTTCCTCCCCCATCCGCTGAGACCGGTTCCATCCGGGCTCTCCACCACGCCAGACTGCCTGGGTGCGCCTTCCCCCGGTGCACCCGCGCAGCGCTGTGCGGCGACTCTCCAAAGGCGGAGACACGTGACAGCTCGACATTGGCTCGCGGCGGCACTGGCGCCCGCAGTCGTCCTCCCCCTCGTCATGGCGGCACCGGCCTCGGCCGCGTCCGTCTCGACCATCGCCGACTTCGAGGGCTCCGCGGAGCCCCCGGCCACCTTCTACAGCTACGGCGGCGCGGGCGGTGGCGCCGGTTTCGGCGTGGTCACCGTGCAGCCGGGCGACCCGCTCGCCCGTCCTGACCAGGAGGGTGCGAACAACGTCCTGTCCGTCGGGATCGACGTCCCCACGGGCTACGCCGGGTTCGGCGAGAATCTCGCGGCCCTGGGGGACTGGAGCGCCTTCGACGGCCTCCAGTTCTGGATGCAGGGCACGAACAGCGGCGCGGTGCTGCAGTCCGAGCTCCTCGAGGAAGCCCCAGGCGGCGGTGAGGGCGAGCGCTTCGACGTCACGTTCACCGACAATTGGACGGGCTGGCGGCTGGTCCAGCTGCCCTTCGCCGGCTACGCCCCCGCGGCGGACCACAACCCGGCGCCGGAGAACGGCGTCCTCGACCTCGAGAAGGTCCGCGGCTACATCTTCCCGGTCGTCAGCGGCACCACGACCTTCGCCATGGACGACATCGGCCTGTACGCGGGCACGACGGTCGCACCGACCGTCGGCTTCGCCGCGAGCACCGCGGGCGTCGCCGAGGGCGGCACGGCCGCGCTGACGGTGCGCCTCAACGTCGCGTCCGAGTCGACGGTCACCGTCGACCTGGCGACGTCCGACGGCACCGCGACCGCCGGCGAGGACTACACCGCCGTCGAGACCACCGTGACCTTCACGCCGGGCGTCACGACGCAGACCGTCGACGTCGTCACCGCGCAGGACACCGAGGCCGAGGGCAACGAGACCGTCGTCGCGACGCTCTCCTCGCCCGACGGCGCGACGCTCAGCACGGACACGCTCACGCTCACGGTCCGCGACGACGACGCCGCCCCCGCCTCCGAGGTGTGGGACAACGTCCGGGTCGTGACGACCTTCGCCGAGCCCGAGGTCCCGGTCGGCGAGGACGCCGACGGCAACACGGTCGGCTTCGAGCGCTTCACCGACCCGAACGCGTCGTCCGAGGTCGCCTTCGTCGCCCCGCCGGCGCCGGTCCCCGGCAAGGCGGCCGACGACCAGGCCGCGCGGGTCACGCTCCGGGCGCCGTCGTACGCCGGCTTCACCAACAAGCTGACGAACGACTCGGTCGACGCGTGGGTCCCGCAGGACTGGAGCCGCTACGACGGCGTCAGCTTCTGGCTGTACGGCCAGAACACGGGCCACTCGCTCTTCATCGACATCCTCGACAACCGCAACCCCGACTCGACGGTCGACGACGCCGGCCGCTACAGCGTCGCGTTCACCGACGACACGCTGGGCTGGCGCTACGTCGAGCTGCCGTTCAGCTCCTTCACGCGCAAGGACGTCGGCAACGGCGCCCCCAACGACGGGCTGACGCTGAACGCGATGCACGGCTGGGCCTTCGGCGCCACGGCGGTGCCGGCCACGACCACCTGGTACCTGGAGGACTTCGCGCTCACCGTCCCCGAGACGGTCGTCGACGAGTTCGAGTACGCGTCGCTCCCCTCGGGTCAGGACGCGAACGGCGTGGGCATCGGCTTCCACACCTACAACGGTCCGGGCGCGTCCGCCTCCGCGGGCGTCACGACCGGGGCCCCGGCGGACTCCCGCCCGAGCGCGGACGAGGGCAACACCGTCCTCGACCTGACGATGGACGTGCCGGCCGGGTCGTGGGGCGGCGTCTCGCACGCCTTCGCCGAGGACGGCACGTGGGTGAGCCAGGACTGGACGGACCACCAGGGCCTCAACTTCTGGTTCCACGGTGACGGCAGCGGTGAGCAGCTCTACGTCGACATCGTGGAGAACCGCCCGGAGGGCTCGACCACCGACAACGCCGAGCGGCACAGCGCGACGTTCACCGACGACGTCGTCGGCTGGCGGTTCGTCGAGCTCGAGTGGGCCGACTTCAGCCGCAAGGAGATCGGCAACGGCGCGCCGAACGACGGCCTGACGCTCGAGGAGGTGCACGGCTACGCCATCGGCGCCGTCACCACCGACGGCCCGCAGGACTACGCCGTCGACCGGCTCGCCGTGTGGGGCGCGAGCCTCGACGACGTGCCGCTCGTGGTCGGCTTCGACCGCGGAACCTACGGCGTCACCGAGGGCGACGCGGCGACGCTGCGCGTCACGCTGAGCCGGCCGTCCGAGACGGCGATCACGGTGGACTACGCCACGGTCGTGAGCACGGACCGCACCCAGACCGAGGACGGCGCCGCCGTCCCCGGCCGGGACTACACGGCGGTCGAGGGCACGCTCACCTTCGCGCCGGGCGAGACGCTGCAGACCTTCGTCGTCCAGACGACGGAGGACGCCAAGCACGAGCTCGCCGAGAGCGTGCAGGTGCAGCTGTCCGACGCCGCGGGCGGCACGGCAGAGATCAGCGGGTTCGCCCGGTCCGCGAGCGTCTCCATCACGGACGACGACCCCGAGGACCCGCTGCTCGTCGAGGACTTCGAGAGCGCGCCGGGTCTGTGGCGGTCCGAGAACGCCACGCTCGAGAGCGTGCGCGTCCTGGCCGACAGCGACGACGCCTACCCCGGCCAGGCGGCCGACGAGGGCGTCGGCGAGGTCGTCGTCACGGGCGCGGGTGCCGCGGTCCGGCGTGACTTCGCGCAGCCGCAGGACTGGTCGGGCCAGGAGGGCCTGTCGTTCTGGTACCGCGGCACGGGCAGCGGCGAGCCGGTCACCGTCGCCCTGCGCGACGACTCGGCTCCCGACCCCGGTCCGGAGGGCTGGACGAACGTCGTCTACCGCGACGACTTCGACGCCTCCGCGGGCACGCCCGTGGACCCGACGACGTGGTCGAACGAGACCGGTGGCTGGGGCTGGGGCAACGCCGAGCACCAGTACTACACGCCGGGCTCGCAGAACGTCTGGCAGGACGGTGAGGGCAACCTCGAGATCGAGCTGCGGCCCAACACGGACGAGTCCCTCTGGTGCTCGACCAACGGTGCGCCCTGCGGGTACACCTCGGCGCGCATCGCGACGCAGGGCAAGGCCGAGTTCCTCTACGGCCGGATCGAGGCCCGCCTCAAGGTCCCGGCCGGCGAGGGTCTCTGGCCGGCGTTCTGGACCCTGGGCAACGACTTCCTCGAGGTCGGCTGGCCGCAGACGGGCGAGATCGACATCATGGAGCACGTCGAGGGCGACAACGGCCGGCCGTGGGAGTCCTTCGGCACGGTCCACGGCCCCGGCTACTCCGGTGGCCAGTCGGTCGGGCACAAGGTGTGCCTCGACGACGCGGGTGAGGCGACCACGTGCCCGCGGACGAGCGGCGAGTCCTTCTCGGACGAGTTCCACACCTACGGCGTGGAGTGGGAGCCGGACCGCATCACCTGGCTCCTGGACGGCGAGCCGTTCGGCTCGGTCACGCCGGAGGAGCTGCCGGGCGAGTGGGTCTTCGACCACCCGTACTTCCTCATCGCCAACATGGCGATCGGCGGCAACTTCGGCGGCACCATCGAGCCGGGCCTCGAGCTGCCCGCCTCGTACCTGATCGACTACATCCAGGTCGAGCAGGCGCCGGACACGGCCGAGCGGTTCGAGACGACGTTCGTCGACGACAGCGAGGGCTGGCAGCAGATCACCGTCCCGTTCGACGCCTTCGAGCGCTCGGCCGCTCAGCCGGCCGGTGCGCCCGACAACGGCCTCACCCTGTCCTCCGTGAACGGTCTGGGGATCACCCTCGCCGACGGCGCGTCCGGGACCGTGCTCCTCGACGAGCTGCGCGTGGGGCCCGTGGTCACCGACCCGGGCACCGTGCCAGGGACGCCGGGTGGTCCAGGCACCCCGGGCGCCGTCCCCGGCGCGCCGGTGACGCCCGGGACGGGTGCGGTCGCGGGCGCCGGCGGCGCGGCGGCGGTCGCACGCGGCTCGCTCGGGGCCACGGGCGTGGAGCTGTGGGCCGTCGCGGCGTCGATGGTGCTACTGCTCGCAGGGACCGCGCTGGTCGTCGCGACGAGCCGACGGCGGCTCGCGGGCGACTGACCCGCTCATGACGAGGCCCCGCCGGTCGGTGACCGGCGGGGCCTCGTCATGCGTGTGCTGGAAACGGACGCCGCTCCGGGCTCACACCGTCGGGACGGGGTCCTCGCCGCCGACGGCGCCACCGGCCAGCTCCGCCGCGTCGAACAGGTCCTCGAGGCCGAGCAGCTGGAGCACGTCCGTGACGAGCGGCGGCGCGTTGCGGAGGGTCACCGGCAGGCCCTCCTCGCGGCCGACACGCAGGAACTGGATGAGGAACGCGATGCCCGTCGAGTCGATGAACGTGACCTCCCCGGCGTCGAGCACCACGGGCAGGTCGCGCGTCAGCGCCCGGCTCATCGCGCTGCTCGCCTGCTCGCGCAGGGCCTCGTCGATCTCGCCCCAGAGGTACGCGACGGTGGTCCCGCCGGTCTCCGCGACGGTGATCCCGCCGACTGCGCGCTCGCTCGTCTCGTCCATGTGCCACCGGCCTCCTGCTGCGTCCCGGCGACGGGCCGGCATCGTTGTCGAACCTCCCGGGACGACCCTCGGACAGGACGGCCGCGGCGCGGGGGCAGAGAGAAATCTACCGTCGGACGTGCGAGGACGCATGGCGGGTGACACCGTGAGGGCATGAGCTCCACCGACGGCACGACCGACGTCCCGGACAGCTTCGACGAGCGTCAGCCCGACCTCCCGACGCTCGCCGTCGACCCCGATCCCCTGCCCGACGAGCACGACGGGCAGGACACCGGCTTCGAGGAGCCGAAGGACGGCTGAGGCCCAGCCGTTCGGAGGCCCAGCCCGTCCAGGGCTCGGCCGTCCGAAGGCTCAGCCGTGGGAAGCTCAGCGGCGCGGCAGCCGCGCGACGTCGCCGAAGAAGTGGCCGATCCGGCGGATGGCGCCCGTGAAGTCGTCCCAGTCCACGGGCTTGGTCACGTAGGCGTTCGCGTGGGCCGCGTAGGCGCGCAGGATGTCCTCCTCGGCCGCCGACGTCGTCAGCACCACGACGGGGATCGAGCCGAGCTCGGCGTCCGCCTTGACGGCTTCGAGCACCTCGCGCCCACCGAGCTTGGGCAGGTTGAGGTCGAGCAGCACGACGTCGGGCCGGCGCGCGTCGGCGTACGGACCCTCGCGACGCAGGAAGGCCAGCGCCTCGGCGCCGTCGTTGACGACGTCGAGATGGCCCTCCATGCCGTGGTCCTCGAAGACCTCCTGGACCATGAGCACGTCACCCGGGTCGTCCTCGACGAGGAGCACGTCCAGGGCTGCGATCTGCGTCATCACAGCATGATCTTCACATGCGGACGGTCTTCGCGCCGGTGGACGCGAAGACGAGGGTGCGTCGCCGACCCACGCCGTACCTCCCGCGCACGATGGAGCGGGTGGCGTGGTGCACGAACCCGGCAGGACCCGGACCGCGCAGGACCTTGCTTACTGACTTGTCAGTAAGCAGCCCCATCACGATATGGTCTCGGCCATGTCGAGCACCTCGCCGCGTCGGGCGCAGCGCCCTCGCGAGGAGACCGTGCGCCGCCGCGAGGAGATCCTGCGGGCCGCGATGGCCACGTTCGGCAACCGCGGCTACACCAAGGGGTCGCTCGCAGAGATCGCCGAGCAGGTCGGCATGACGCACGCCGGCGTCCTGCACCACTTCCGCTCGAAGGACCTGCTCCTGCTCGAGGTCCTCGAGTACCGCGACCGCACCGACGTCGAGCACCTCGAGGGTCAGCACATCCCGGGCGGGCTCGACCTCTTCCACCACCTCGCCAAGACGGCGCGCCTCAACGCCGAGCGCCCGGGCATCGTCCAGGCGTTCGCCGTGCTCTCGGCGGAGTCGGTGACGGACGACCACCCCGCCAAGGAGTGGTTCCGGCTGCGCTACGAGACGTTGCGCGGCGAGGTGGGCACGGCGCTGCTCGAGGTGTGCGATCCCGCCGACCCGCCGTCGGACGACGAGGTCCAGCGCGCGGCCGCGGCGATCCTGGCGGTCATGGACGGCCTGCAGATCCAGTGGCTGCTCGACCCCGACGCCGTCGAGCTCGCGCGCGCCTCGGCGTTCGCGATCGACGCGATACTCGCCGCGGCCGTCGCGGGCCGTCGACGCACGCGCCTGGTCACCGACACGGACGACTGAGGCCGGTGCCGTGCGGCCGGATCGCCGACGAGCTCAGCCGGCGACCGGACCCGGCCCGGCCATCGACGCGGCGACCTCCTGCACGTAGACGTCCAGCGCGACGATCCGCTCCACGGGCCAGTCGGCGCCGGTCTCCGAGTAGAGGTTGACCGCGACGACGCGACCCTCGTCGACGTACGCGGGCAGGGCGAGGACCGCATCGAACCCGTTCGCGAGCGCCGCCCGGCGCCACGTGGGCCAGCGGTCGTCAGCGGCGATGTCGTCGACGAGCACGCTGGACAGCTTGCCCATCGCCTCGATGCAGGGCCCGTGCCCTTCGTCGACCTCGACGCGGTCGCACGCGGCGGCCCGCGGGTCGTTGCTGGCGACCTGCCGGATCCGTCCTCCGTCGCTCTGCGTGATGCTGCAGAAGGTGTTCGGACCCAGGTGGTCCGCAGCGGTCCGGGCGAAGTCGTCGAGGGTGTTGCTCACGCTGGGCCGTCCGCTCCGGCGCAGGGCGCCCGTGGCGCCGGGGACCGGGAGCATCCGGGATGGCACTGCTCAGCCACCGACGGCTGCCAGTGTCCACCCTGGGAGGTCCGTCGAACAGCGGCGCGCGCCGACCTGGTGGATGAGTCGGCCGGTACGCCGGGTTCTGTCGACGGATCTAACGGCTGGTGTGTGCCGAAGACGGGATGCATGGGTTTATGGTGTTGACCTGCGCGGATGCTGTACGGCGATGATGGGTGCGGGTTGGACCGTTGTGGACCTCTTGCGGACTCGCTGCGGACTCGCTGCGGACTCGCGCGGCATGATGGAAGGCATGAAGTACTCGCGCACCAAGACGCCCCCGTCCCTCATCTGCCTGTGGATTCTGTCGATCGCGCTCGTCCTGCTCGGCGTCGGCAACATGAACACACTGAGCGCGGCCGGCGTCGGTCTCGCAATGACGACCGCCGGCCTGATCGGCGTCCTCATGGCGATGGCCCTCGGTGCCCTGCGTCAGACGCTCTGGAACCGTGACGACGAGCGGGACCAGCGGGCGGCAGACGCCATGGCGGCCGACGACGAGGACGACGTCGAGATCTAGCCGTAGGGGGTCACGACACGGGGTAGGAGAACCCGAACGAGAACGTCGTGCCCGGACCCGGGGTGGCAATGTAGACCTCGCCGGTCGTCTTGACCGCGACCGCTCCGGCGGACGCGGTCCCCTGGATGTTCGTCGGCGGTCGAAGGCCGGCGGGCAGCGTGAGGATGGTCTCGTTCGCGACGGTCGCGGCGTTCTTGGTGACGGCGGCGGCGATGTAGACGACGCCGTTGTGCCGGCGCACGCGCACGCCGTTCCAGGGGGCGGTGGTGTAGGCGGCGTAGCCAGCGCCGTAGCTGCCGCCGAGGGTCCCGAGGGCTGCCCAGGCGACGTCTCCGGCGCCCTTGAGGTCGTCCACGATCGACTGCACGTCGGCGTCGAGGGCCTCGGCGAGCTGCTGGAAGTGCAGCGGCGGGTTGTTCGGGGTGCCCGGCGACAGCGAGGGGTAGGGGTAGGCGCGGTCGAGGGTGTTGGGCATGGTCATGCTCCCGTCGTGATGGTGGGCGTGTCGTCGGGGACTCGGGTCACGACCGTCATGCGGCCGGTCCCCAGATGGAACGTGACCCGGGCGACGAGGTGTCGCTCCTGGGGTCCGGTGGGCAGCTGCACGGTGACGGTGTGCCCGGGGCGCAGCCAGTAGGCGGCGACGGCGGTCAGGGTGAACCCGCGGCCGCGGGAGTAGACGCGGCGCAGCAGCGTCTCTGCGACGGCCCACCGATTCAGGGTGCTGCCGACGTCCACGGTCCGGGACTGCTTGACGACCTTCGTCGGCACGGTCCCCACGGCGAGCGGCCCAGTGGTGATCTGCGCGAACGCGAACGTGTCGTCGGGGTACTGGAGCAGGACGGCGTTGCCCCACTCGCGCACGTCCAGGGCCGCGGTCGAGGCGGTGACGGTGCCGCCGGGGCCGACGTGCATCTGGTGGGCGCTGACGCCGGCCAGGTGGGGCCGGTCGGTGACGTGCCACGTGCGCGCGCCGTCGACGTACACCCACGCGTCGATGCGGTCCTGGAGCTCGACGACGACGGACCACAGGTTGGCGCCCGTCTGCACGGTCAGCGGCTCCCCGAGGGTCCTGGTGGACGTCGCCGTGAGCACGATCGTGGGGTCCGGGTCGAGCAGCCAGCCGATGAGGTACATGATCGCGTCGCGCACGAGAGTCGTCGCGGCGAACGTGTGGGACGCGCCGAGCGGGTCCGTGTCCTGCAACCGCATCTCGTCGGAGACGGCGTGCAGGCTCATGGTGTTGGCGGGCCGCTCGACGGGCCGCTCGCGCAGCGCGAGGTCGGCGAGCTGGTGCACGTCCCGGCGCCCGCCGGGGTACACGTAGCCGGCGGCCACGGTGACCCGGGTGCCAGCGCGCGGGTCGAGGGCATCGAGGGCGGCCTGGTGCTCGGGGACCTTGCACGGCGCCTGGGCCAGCTGCACGTGCGGGGACCAGGCCTCGTCGAACACGACGTCAGCTGTGCCGTCGACGTCGAGCTCGAACGGGTCGCCGGTCACGGGGTGGGCGGTGATGGTGAAGTCGTGAAACAGCGACTCGGGCAGGGCCTCGCGAGCGGCCTCGAGCCACGGCGCGGTGCTCACGTCAGGGGTCCGATCGCGCGCTCGGCGTAGGTCGGGAACTCGATCCGCGACGCGCCGTAGGTCGGGTTGCGCTGGAGCGCCGCGACGTAGTCCCATCCGAGGGCGCCCGCGAGGGCCGCGGTGGGGGGCTGCACCTCGGTGTAGTCGACCGTAACGCGCCAGCGCAGCGGCGAGGTGTCCTCGCTCTGCGGGGTGACCGTGACCGTCCCTGTGCAGGCGTGGTACATGTCCATCCCGGGGTGCTGGGCCTGGCGGAGCATGACGACCTCGCCGCGACCGTAGACGGCGGCGACGGCCTGTGCGGCGGCGAAGTCTGGTGCCCAGATGGTCAGCGTGCCCGTGCGGAGCCGGAGCCGGCCCAGCGTCACGACGGGGTCCTCGCGGTTGATGACCTCGTGCACGGTGGTGGTCGCCTGCCTGGCCGCGACGTACCCCGTCACCAGGGCCAGGGGCTCGCTGTACTGCGGCATCACCGGCACCATCAGCCATGGGTCGGCGACGTCGTCGAGGGACGTCGTGACCGAGACGGTGTCGGTGGTCGTGATGGTGTAGGTGATCGGGCCGTCGAGGGCCGCCTCGTAGTCCGTGACGATGAGGGAGCCGTCGACGATGTCCTGACCCTCGAACAGGCGCACCGAGCGGATGCCGTTGGTGTCCGAGCGCAGCAGCCCGAACTCGTACCCGGTGGGCACCGACGACACGCGCAGCCGGACCAGGCCGAACTGCGCGAGGCCGAGGAACGAGAGCAGGCGCAGCTCGTGCCCGCTGGTGCCGGCGGTGAACTCGACGGAGTACGTGGCCCGGCCGCTGCCGATGGGCACTACGGTGAACGCGAACCCGATGGCGCTGTTCCCGGCCTCGAGCTGCGCGTCGCCGTCCGCGCTCCGGTCGAGGGTGAGGTCAGCGCGGTAGCGCTGCCCGGGGATCAGGCCCAGCGGGTCGAGGTAGCGGACGATGGTCGCTCCGCCGCTTGCCGCCGTGAACACGACGGCGTCGCCGATGAGCGCGCTGTGGGGCTGGAGGCCGAGCCACGCGGTCGAGCGCTCGGCCCAGATGTCGGGCGCGTCGAGGTCGAGCACGGTCGTCGGCGCCGACGCTGCGTCGGCCGTCACCTTGAGCAGCACGGACGCCGTCGCCGGCTGCGGGGTGGCAGTCAGCGTGGTCGCCATCAGACGACCGCCTGACCGGTCTTGATGCTCGCCGTGAACGCGATGGACCGCGGGTGCCGCACGAACTCCGCGATCTCGCGCTCCGCCTGGGTGAAGCTCACGATCGGCTCGATGACGGGCCCCGTGGGCAGGCGGCTGTACATCCGGGTCATGGCGTCGCGCACTCCCTGCTCGTTGTTGGCGATGCCGGTGGACACGCCCTCGGTGATCGACTGCCCGGTGGCGAGCGCGTGCGCGTCGATCGCGGCCTGCTGCTGGTCCGGACCCGCCTGGGCGATCACGGCGGCCGTCGCGGCGGCGACCTCGGGGCCCTTGGCGCGCAGCTCGTCGGCGAGGGCCTGGCCGCCGGCCGCGGCGATCGTCGCGAGGTTCGTCTCGAACGCGGCGGCCTCGGCGGCCTGTCGGTTCCACTCGGCGATCAGGTCGTCGACCGAGACGGACACGCCCTTGACGTAGTCCTCCCACGAGTCCTCGGCGGTCTTGGTGGCGGCGGCGGTCTGCTCGGCGGCGGTGCGCTCGGCCGCCTCCTTGTCGTCGAGGATGCCCTCGTAGACGCTCACGGCGTCGCCCGTGGCTTCCAGCGCGGCGTTGTAGGACTCCTGCACCTCGGCGGCGCGCTCCAGCTCGCGCTGGCGGGCCTCGTACTGCTCGACGGTGCGGCCCTCGGCGGCGGCGAGCGCCTCGGTGATTGCGACCGCGGCCTCTTCCTCGAGGATCAGCTCGCGCAGCTTGCCGGCGACGTTGCTCGCCATGTCTCGGTGGTCGAGGAGGGTGCGCAGGTGCTCGCTCGTCGCCTCGTCGAGCATCTGGATGCCGGTCCCCTGGGAGCGCCACTGAGCGTCCAGATCGGCCGCGACGTCCTGGGCGCCCTCCATCGCCTCGCGGAGCCCTTCGATGCGTCTCACGGGGTCCTCGTCCGTGAGCGTGCGGTACATGCCGCGGATGTTCAGTGCTCCGACCTCGGCGGCCTTAGCGAACAGCTCGGCGTTCGTCGTGGCGCGGGGCTGCCAGACCTCCCACCAGGAGCGGGCGTCGTCGATCGCGGTCGCGGTCTCGCGCCACCGGTCGCGCAGCAGCTCGACCTTCTCCGCGGCGTCGGCGTCGGCGAGGCTGAGGGCCATCTCGCCTGCCCGCTCGGTGAGCGCGTTCGCCTCCTCGGCCGCCGTCTGTAGCGCCGCCGTGATCATCCCGAGCCCGGCAGCGGCGACGAGGCCGGCGGCGGCGCCCGCGGGCCCGAACCCGGCGAAGGCGTTGGCGGCGACCTCCTGGAACGCGTCGGCGATCGACTCCGCCGACCCGTCGAACGAGGCTGCGGCCTCGCGGGCGGTGCTGTTGGCTTCGTCCTTGAACTCCTCGGCGCCCTCGCCGGCACGCTCGAACCCGCGGTCGATGTCGCGCCCGATCGAGTCGCCCGCGTCGTCGGCCTGGCGCTTGGCCTTGGTGAAGGTGTCGCTGAACGAGCGCTCGAGCTTCTCCGCGGCGTCCTTGCCGTCGTCGCCGACCCCGTCGAGGTCGCGCCCGATCTTGTCGCTCGCGGTGTCGGCCTCGCGGGCGAGGTCGTCGAGGGAGTCGGCGACGGCGTCGAGCGACTTCTCGACGTCGTCGGTGCCCTTGAGGAACGCCCGGACGTCGGAGGCGAACGCGATATTGATGCCGGCCATCTCAGCCCTTCCCCTCGGCGGCGTCGGCGTACTTGCGGACGATCAGCTGCACCCACAGCGACACGGCGCGAGGCGCGACGTCGGCGAACGCCGGGAAGATCACACGCCCGGTGCGGATGCGCGGCGGGAGCTGCCGGCGGGTGTGCCGGGTGACCTTGTGCGTCCCGCCGGTCTTGGAGCGCCGCTGGTAGGTGGTCACGGCGTTGCGGTCAGCGCCGAACTCCCACGCGTGCCACGACGCGACCGGGACCAGCCCTCCGCGCAGCTTGCGCCGCGACGTCGCCGCGACGGCCGTGGGCGGGTTCCCGGCCTTGACCCGGGCGCCCTGGGCGAGCACGCGGGCGTCCATCTGACCGGTCGCGTGCTGCGCCACGACGGACTTCCACACCGGGCCGATGGTCTGGGTGGTCGACCGGTTGATGTCGTTGCGCAACTCCCGGTCCGCGGCCTTGAGCGCCAGGGTCGCGGCCTGGAGCTCACGTGACTCGCGGACCGAGAGCATGGCGCGTCAGACCGTCGCGCCCAGGACCGGCTTCTGCTTGCACGCGAGCGTCACCGACGCGGTCGCGTACTGCCGCGTGGTGCCGCCGATGGGACCCGCCGCGAGGACGATGTCGACGTTGAACACCGGCATCCCGGTGCCCTTCTTCGGGACGAACTGCGCGGCGACCTCCTCCCCCGCGTTCTCGTGCAGGTAGCGCGAGAGCGAGTCGGGCGTCTCCCAGTCCTGCACGTAGTCGATACGCGCGGTCCAACCGCCGGAGCCAGCGGCGTCGGAGTGGTCCTCGCCGATCGGACCCTGCCACGTCACCGTGGACTCGGACGGCGGGGTGAACAGGACCCCGCTGACGGCCTTCTCGTAGTTGTCGGCGTCGATCTTGAGCGCGTAGTCCTTGAGGACCAGCGGCTCGACGGCGATGGTGGTCATGGTGTCTCCTCGGTGCTGATCGTGATGCCGGCATGGATGGTGAGGGTCCACGAGTGGACGGTCTCGTTCGCGCTGACGGTCCGGACGGCCCGGTCGAGCACGTAGGACGGTGAAGACCACAGCAGCGGCAGGACGAGCTCGAGGAACCCGTCGAGGTCGGTGTCGGCGCGCGCGGGGTCCTGGTGGGGCGTGTAGAGCGCGAGGGTGTACTCGACGCGGTAGTGCCCGTTCGGTGCGGCGTCCAGGTGCCCGACCTCGTTGACCCACAGCGCGACGGTGCGCCTCGGCACGCCGTCGAGCGTCCCCGGGAACCCGATGACGCGGACTCCTGGCGCGAGGGGCTTGAGCAGGTCGACGAGACCCTGACGGAGGTTCACAGGACCCTCCCGACTCGCCGCGGGCGCAGCAGGTTCTTCACGGTCCAGTCCATCGGGAACACCGTGACCTGCAGTCCGTCGACGCCGATCTGGTTGCCGTCACCCGCGAGCCCCGACCGGTACAGGGCTCGCGCCTGCATGATCTGCGCGAGCTTCCACCGCTCCGGGATGGTGGTGACACCGTCGACCGGCCACGTCCCTGCGGGCAGGAACGCCACGCACTGCTCGTAGGCGGCCTGGAGGTAGGAGGCGAGCACGGTCAGGTCATCGGGGGCGTCGGCCCACTGGTCCATCGCCTCCTGTGGTGTCACCCACATGCTCGCCTCCTCCCCCAAGCGTTCAGTCGGCCTGGCGGGCGGCGCGGACCGCCTCAACGTCGAGGCCGAGGTGCTCTGCGATCCGCTCGTCCGTCTCGCCCTGCACGGCCATGACAGCTGCCTCGCGCGACTGCGCGGACGTCACGGGCGTGTCGCTCGCCGGTCGGGTGGCGGCGCGCTGGCCGCGGGGCCGGCTCACGCGACCAGGTCCGCGACGACGACGCCGGCCACCGAGGACGGGGTGCGGTCCTGGAGGCTCGTGTAGCCGAAGACCGCCAGGTCTCGGCCGCCGTTGGCGACGTGCTCGGCCTCGACGCGCACCGGCGTGCCGCCGCCGAACTCCTTGAAGACCACGGTGGCGCCGTCACCCACGAGCACCTTGCCCAGAGCGCTCGCGCGACCGGACGGACGGATCCGGAAGCCGTCGAGCTGGCCCTCCTCCAGCCCCAGGGCCATCGTGAGGAACTTCAGGCCCTTCTGCTCGAGCGTGAAGAGCAGGTTGCGGTACAGGTCGCTGCCGACGATCGCGAACGACGGGTTGAGGTCCCGGCCGATGAGGTCGAGCGACCCGTCGACGAGCGCCGCCAGACCGGCGTCCACGCCCGTCGGCACGGTGCCGGGCGTGAACGTCGTGGCGAGGTCGAACAGACCGTCGTGCGTGTCGAGGTCCGTCTCCTTGCGGTACGACTCGACCTGCGCCTCGACGAAGGCGCGGAGCACGTCGCTGTCGCCGAAGTCGATGTAGCGGCGGTCGAGGTCGGCGCCGTGTGCCCACCGGTCGGTGAGGTAGTCGACCGGCGTCGCGGTCATGCCGCTCGTGGGGATCGCGGCCTTGTTGCCCGAGTACTTCTGCACGAGCGGCTTGGTGCCGAAGTGGAAGCCCTTCTGGCGGTAGCTGGTCAGCGGCGCGGTGGCGACGAGCGGGATCCACTTGCGGGCGTAGGGCACGGTGGCCCAGACCTCGCCGAGCCACTCGGGCGCGGCCGTGATCTCGCCGAGGCCGTCGCCGTCGTTGTCGCCGTCGTCGTGCGTGACGTCTGCGAGCGCGGCGAGGAGCTTGTCCTGTCCCCCGCTCTTGAACGACGACGCCAGCAGCCGGAACACCTGCTCGGCGGTCTTCGTCGGCTTGCCGCCGCCGTGGGGGGTCTGGGTCAGGCCGGCCGCCGCGGCAGCCGTGAGGGTCTCGCCCATCTCGGTCTCGCTCTCTGCCGACTGCTCGGCGTCGTCCCCCTCGGGTGCGTCCTTCGGGGTGGTTTCGGTCTTGTAGGTGCTGGTGGTCTTGCGGACGTAGGTCACACCGTCGACGGTGATCTCCTCGACGGACTCCGACTGCGTGCTGCTGTCTTCGGCGAGACCCTCGGGCAGGTCCCCGGCGTCGGCGGCGAGCAGGGTGGCGCCGTCGAACGCGGGGCGCACGACGGCAGCGGCGCCGGTGAGCAGGCCGCCGAGCAGCTTCCCCGCGCGGATGATCGGGTTGTCGACCTCGACGGACGCGGACGCGCGCAGCTCCACGCCGGGCGTCGGGTTGGTCTTCGCCTGCTCCGCCTCCTCGAGCAGCGCGTCGCCGGCGGGACCCTCATGGACGTGGAAGGACGCGATGAGCGCCTCCTCGCCCCACTCCAGGCTGGTGCCGGTCGCCAGGTCCCGCCCGGCGATGTGTCGGTCGTTGAGGCGGAGCACGCCCGGGTCGTCCGGCAGGGTCACGCAGCCCCGTGAGGCGAGCACCTTGCCGCGGTTCGTGCGGCCCTCGCCGTAGGGCAGGAGGCGGTAGGTCAGCGTCCGGGCGCCGGCGTCGGCCGCGAGGAGGCGACCGGCGATCTGCATGGTGGTCATGGGTCAGTCCTCCAGTGCCGGACCGGTGCCGGCGTCAGGCGTGGCGAGCGCGGACAGGTCGAACTGCACGTACTGGCCGCGGGGCAGGACGTCGTCCTGGGACAGGGCCTCCTCGAGCGGGAGCGCCCACGAGCGCAGCGTCAGGTCGTAGTACGAGCTCCGCCCGATCGCGTTGTTCTCGTAGTCGATCGACGAGCCGTTGACCTGTGACGCATCGATGAGCGACGCCGGCATGTCGAGGAAGCGGGCGATGTCGAGCGAGACGGCGTTGCGGCCCTGGACGAAGAGCTCGAGGGCCTGGTCGCCGTGGGCGTGAACCTCGAACCCGCGGGGGGTGACCATGACCGTCCCGTCATCGTCGGCACGGGCGGCGATGTAGGAGGCGCGGATGTCGCGCATCTCCTCCTCGTCGAGGTCTTCCTCACCCGTGTACCGGATCTCGGTGACGGGCACGGGGTTCTTCACGCGGGCGGACCATCGCTCCTCGAGCAGGCGAGCGCCGCGGATGGTGCGCGCGCCTGACCGCAGGAGCCCCTCGTCGAGGCCGGGGATCAGCAGGTAGGTGCCGGGTGGGATGACCTGGTCCTTGCCGCCGAGCTTCACGACGATCTGACCGTCGACCTGGCGCCACTTCGTCGGGTCGATTCGCAGGGCGTCGAGGATCGGCGCACGACCGGATCGGGCGTCCGCAGCGCCGAGGTCGAGGAGCCAGAGCGACCAGCCGTAGAAGATCAGGTCGTCGATCGTCCAGAGCGTGCGCAGGCGCGGCGGGAAGTACGCCGACCGCGTCAGGAAGGCCGGCTGCTCCGCGAGGCGCACGCCGTCGTTCCCGTACGCCACGAGGGGCTGCCGGGCGAGGACGTCCGCGATCAGGTGCCGCCCCCGAGCGACGGCAGGGATGCTCATGGCCTCCGCGCGCGTCACCGCGACTACCTGAAGGCCGAACACGTCAGCGGCGACGTTGATCGCCGGTGCGAGGTGGGACTCGCCTGCGAACGGGGATGCCAGGGCTCGGGACGCCTGATTTGTCTCGGCATACCGGTCGACGGCTGATGCCAACCGGAGCCACGAGAGCAGCCCCACGACGCACAGTCTACTCGTTATCTGACGGCGTGTCAGGAAGATGCTGACGGTATGTCAGATCATGCTGCGACGATAGCGAGCCGCTTCCGCTCGGGCCGTCGGTCGTAGGACCACAGCGCCAGCGACGCGGCCACGATCGGGCTGATCGGCGCACCGGAGTAGTCCTTCGGCCCGAACGCGCGCCCGGACTTGGAGACGTCCCTCCAGGTCAGGTTGCCCACCGCGGCGTCGAGGTCGTCCTGGCCGAAGTGCCGCAGCCGGCCGGCGTTGACCTCGTTCACCAGGCGCGAGGCGGCGCCCATGATGTCCTTCATCTGCAGCCGCTCGACCTTCGGCGTCGGCTTGCGCAGCCGTGCGAGGGCCGTGGCTGGGTCGCGGTTCGCGCCGATGTCGTCGTGCGCCACAGGGCACCCGGTCACCCGCGCCGCGCGGTGCGCCGCAGCCGCGACCCACCCCGTGCCGAGCTCGTGCGCGACGACCTCGACCATGGCGTTGCCGTCCTCGTCGCGCCACGCGTAGACGATCGAGGCCGACGTCGAGTCGTAGGCGCAGTCGAACGCGACTCCCACCCGCTCGGGACGCTCGGTCCGCTCGACCTTCGCAGCGGCCCAGCGCGCCGACGCGATGGCATCGGTGGAGGCGTCGATCGGGAACCGGCACAGGTACTCGCGCTCGAACTGCGCGCGGCCCATCGCCTTGAACCGCGCACGCATCTTGCGCAACGTCGTCAGCGTGCGCCCGTCCGCGTCCGGCGTCAGACCCGGGTGCACCCGCAGCAGTACCGCCTCGTTCAGGCCGATGAGGTTGCCCTCGTCGTCGAGGTCCACCGCCTCCTCGTCGTCGCGGATCGAGTAGTCCACGATGCCCGTGAGCTCCTCGTCCTCGGGCTGCTCGCCGCGCCCGTCCTGGAGCGTCTGCCACAGCAGACCCGCACGCGACTTCGACGGCGTCCCCGCCACGATCGCCTGCCCCATCGGGCGCGTGTCCAGCAGCGGCAGCGCGCCCGCCTGGAGGTCCGCGGACTTCTCGACCGACAACTCCCCCGCCTCGTCGAACAGCTCGACGTCAGCAGCCTCCGACCGGAACGCGCCCGCCGAGGGGGCCACCACCCAGATCACCGAGCCGTTGTCGAACTCGATGCGCTCGCGGCCGTTCGACCACCGCAGCTGCCCGATGCCCTCCTCGAAGCCGTGCGCCTCCAGCTCGCGCATCCGCTCCCGCATGATGTTCCCCGCGCGCGTGCCATCCTGCGCGGTCGTCACCACCCGGTAGCCGGGGATCAGCGCGCACCGACCCAGCAGCACCGCCCACAACGTCGTCGTCTTCGTCGACCGCCGCGGCATCAGCACGCCGACCGTCGGGTACAGCGGCGTCCCGTCCGAGCACTTCGCCTCGAGCACGCCGGCCAGGACACGGCCCTGCACCGTCGGCGCCTGCCCGAGCATCTGCAACCCACGCTCGTAGGCGGAGACGTCCGTGTCGGCAGGGATCTCGGACAGATGAGTCGGCTCAGCCACCGGTGGCCTCCGATCGCGACGGACGGGGAGAGAAAGAGAGCGGACGGGGACCGTGGGCTGTCAAGCCCAACCTAAAAACGATCATCAGATTCCTCGGATCCCTCGGTCTCGAGCTGGCGGGAGCGCGCGCGGGTTGGTCGCGGCTCGTCGTGCGTTGGTGATGGCGGCGCCGCGTTGTCCGCCGGCGGCTTGGTTGCAGCGGGAGTGTTCGGGCCTGGTGTTGGTGAGGTCGTCGCTGCCGCCGAGGGCGCGGTCGAGGATGTGGCCGACGTCCCACTTCATGGCGAGGGTGATGGGTCGTCCGCAGCGTGCGCAGGGCCACATGCCTTGGGCGTGGATGCGGGCTCGCCAGTGGGCGCGGGCGGTGGTCACCTTGCGCCCGGACCAGCCGCTCACAGCTCACCTCGGCGGCGAGCCTGGTCGAGGTGGAGGCGGCAGTAGCCGTACCCCTTGTGGCGTCGGGTGCAGCCTTCGATGGCGCACCCCCGCGGGGTCTCTCGTTGCGCCTGCCACGCGTCGGCGTTCGCCTTGCGAGCGTGGAAGTAGTGGGCGCCGCAGAGTCCTCGCGCCTGGATGGGCTTGGTGCAGTCGGTGATGGTGCAGGTCTCTACTACCCAGTGAGCTCGGTGCTGGGCGTAGTGCTTCTGGCATCGGCCGGTGGTGACGGCGGGCTGGTTGCAGAGGGGCTCGCTGCACCCGTCTTCGGTGATGGTGATGTAGGCACCTCCGCGCGCTGTGGCAGCGGCTGCACGTCGGATCGCGGCTTCGAGCTGCTCGACGTGGAGGATGTGGGCGAGCGGGTCGGAGGCTGTCAGCTGGCGCGTGAAGAGGCTGTGGCCGCCTCCGGTTTCGGCGTGGTGCTCCATCTCTGCGTCGATGCTGAGGATCCCCCGAGTGCGGGCTCGCTGCTGGTGGGAGCCGTACTCGCCGACGGTCTTGCTGCGGTGTTGTGTGGCGATCATGCGGAGGCCGGCGTAGAGCCACGCGTACCAGTGCGGGTCGGCTGGCGCGAAGTCGGCCTTCTCGGCGACGCGGACGCTGGCGTCCCAGAGGTACGACTCGAGGTCGTCGAGGAGGAGGGCGTCGTTGGGGTGGTGGTAGATGCGCCGACCCTCGATGCGACTGACCTTGCCGACGATGCGCTCGACCTCGGGGTCGTCGAGGAGCTCGCGCCAGTTGTGCTCGGCCACGTCTGTGTCAACCTCCTGCGTTCATGCGGCGCGCCGCGATCGGACGGTGTTGAGGATCGTCAGCGGGTGGCACTGGTCTTCCCACATGCCGAGAACGGCGGAGTACTCGGCGCCACCGAGTCCTCCGAGCTCGTTCTCCAGCCAGGCTTCGAGTGCTTCGACGTCTTCGGTCATCTCGTCCCAGTCGGGCGTCCGCGCCTCGGCGTGGACCCGTTGGCCTTGGACGACGGAATGATGAAGAACTTGACCCTTGATGGAAGTACTTCCTGATGGGGGGGCGCTCACCGCCCCCCTTCGAGAGTCGTCTACCGCCCCCCCTTGGGTCGTCCACCGCCCCCCTTCCCTGGTCGCCGTCAAGCCCCGAAGGGGGACGGTCGCCGCCCCCCTTGTTGATAGCGGGGACGGTGAGCGCGTAGGTGTTCGCGACGCCCTTGCCGTACTGGTTCCCGCCAGCCGATGTGAGCCTGAGCCAGCCCTTGGTCATCAGGGCGCGGACGGCGTCCTTGGCGGTCTTCTCGCGCACGCAGGCATCGGCGGCGATCCGCGCCCAGCCGGGGTGGGCGTTGCCCAGGTGCTTGTCGGTGTACGACGCGATGGTCATGAGCACGCGGTACTCCGCGTGTGTGAGGTCGGCGCCCCGGAGCTTCTTCTGCCAGGAGAGCTTCGAGAGCGCCGGGGCGCCATCGCTCATCCCTCCTCGCCCTCGGTGGGCACGGGCTCCTTGTCGGCGTTGTACGAGCCGCACCGTGCGCAGTACGCGCCCGGCTCGAGCCGTCCGTGGCAGACGCCGCTGCGGATGATCTGGAGGAGGTCGCAGTCCTCGCGGTGCCACTCGCGGACGACGAGCTCGGGACCGGTCCCCGCGGGGCTCTCGATGATGTCGACGTGCGCCTCCCACGACAGGCAGTCGTGGCAGGCCGTGATCGTCTGACCCTCTGCCGGGTAGTCGACGGCGACGTACACCCCTCGCTTCGGGCCCTGGTACGGCTTGGGGATCTCGTCCCACGGTTCCCACTCGATCGTCACGATCATCGGGCGCTCCTGTCGAACCGGTCGAGGCGCACGAGCAGCTCGGCGATGTCGTCGCCCTGCCGGTCGTCGCGGCAGCGCTGGCACCGGAAACCGCGCACGCCGTGGTGCCTGGGTCCCCCGTTTACCCAGCACTCTGGCGGGTGTGGTGGCTTGTGGAAGCGGCTGCCGGCGATCGCCGCGTTCGCGGTCATGTCCCTCATCGCTTGGTCGCCCACGTCGCGACCGCGTAGACCTCGCCGTCACGCATCTTGATGAACCACCGCTGCTCGCCGGGGACGGCGACCCAGGCGAGGACGGCGTCGAGGGTCTTCTCGAGTGCTGGCGCCTGCGGGTACACGAAGACGTCGATCTCTCCGGTCTCCGGGAGCCAGTGAACGGAGACGATCGAGCGGCGGCCGTCTTCGCCGGGCTGGCCGTCCCTCTCGTAGACCTCCGCGCCGAGGGCACGCAAGGCGTCGAGCTTGTCGTCGACGGAGAGCCGCAGCGTCTCCTGGTTGAGGCACTCGCGGTAGTCCTCGCCAGCGTTGAACGGGCGGGCGTGGCGTGTTGCGCGGTCGCATGTGGCGCAGCGCAGGTCGGCCATCTTGGCGCGCGCCTTCGCGGTGCGGGTGGTGCCGCACTGGTTGCACATGGCGAGGACCGTGTCGCCCTCGACCGTGTCGGGGGCTGGCTGTACGGTGGTGTTCATCTTCTGCTCCTGGGATGGGGTAGGAGTCACGCCCGCGGGTCGCGCCAACGACTGCGCGGGCTTCTTCACGTTCGGCGTCGACATCGTCACGACGCGTCCCGGGTGTCGCTGGCCTGGTACTGCTCTTCCAGCCACGCCTCGACGTCGTCCTCGCGGTACATCACCCGCCGGCCGACCTTGAAGCTCTTCGGGCCTCCCTCGCCGCGAGCGCGGTACCAGCGGAGGCTGGCGACGGGTACGCGAGTGCGGGCCGAGGTCTCGTCGAGCGTGAGCAACCGTGCCGTCATCACATGCCTTCCTTGTCGTGGCTGACTGTGATTTCCAGTAGACCAGAGTCCCTAGTTACACGCAACTACCAACGCGTGTAAGGTCGCGCCATGGACAGTCCGAGAGACAAGGCGATCGGCGAGAACGTCGTCAGGCTGCGCGGCCCGCTGTCGCAGGCGGCCCTGGCGGACGCCATGCGCGCCCGAGGCTGGAAGTGGTCGCAGGCGACGGTCTGGAGTGTTGAGCAGGGCGAGCGGCCTCTGCGCCTCGCGGAGGCCGTCGACTTGGCTGGCCTCCTCGAATGTGAGATCGAGGATCTGATCGCTCTCGACTACCAGATGATGTTGACGATGGGCGCGCGCAAGGTCCGCGAGAGCGCGCACGCGCTAGAACGTGCGATCGGCGACTACCACATCGCTCGCATGGCCCTAGGACTTCTCGTCGAGAAGGTGAACGGGCGCCGTGACGTCAACCTCGGACCGTCCCAGGAGGCTCTCGACCAAGGTGCTGAGCTCGTCGAGAAGGTTCGGCTTGCCGTAGAGACGGGTACCCACGATGGCATCGATCCAGAAGCGCCCTGAAGGCAAGTGGCGGGCCCGCTACCGCGACGAGGCGGGCAAGGAGCACGCCCGCCACTTCGACCGGAAGACCGACGCGCAGCGGTGGTTGAACGAGGTCACGGCATCGGTCGTCACAGGGCAGTACGTCGCCCCGACGGCCGGGAAGATCACGCTGCGCGAGTACGCCGAGCAGTGGCGCGCCAACCAGGCACACCGGCCGTCGACCCGAGAGCAGGTCGAGCGGCACTTCCGCCGGCACGTGTACCCGTCGCTCGGCGACCGTCCGCTGTCGACGATCCTGCCGTCAGACCTCAAGGCACTCGTCCGCCGGCTGTCTGTGGACCTCGAGCCCGCGACGGTCTCGGTGATCTACCGGCACCTGTCTGCGGTGTTCAAGGCCGCGGTGCTGGACCGGCGGATCGCCTCGTCGCCGTGCGCGGGGGTGTCGGTCCCGAAGCCCCGTAGAGCCAAGGTGGTACCGGTCTCGACGGAGGCGGTGCAGCGGCTCGCCGAGGCAATGCCCGAGCGCTACCGCGCGCTCGTGATCCTCGCGGCCGGCACGGGCATGCGCCCCGGTGAGGTCTTCGGCCTGACGGTTGACCGAGTCGACTTCCTGCGACGTCGGGTCATCGTCGACCGACAGCTCGTCACCGTGGCGGGTCGTGAGCCGTTCCTTGGTCCCGTGAAGACCGAGTCGTCCGACAGGATCGTGCCGCTCCCCCAGGTCGTCGTCAACGCACTCGCCGCGCATCTTGCGGTGTTCCCGGCTGCGCCCGACGAGCTCGTGTTCCGGACCGCAACGGGTCGCCCGCTGCGCCGCTCTACCTTCGGCGACATCTGGCGCGCCGCCGTCACAGAGGCAGGGATCGAAGGCCTCGTCCCGCACGGCTTGCGGCACTACTACGCGAGCCTGCTCATTCGGCACGGGGAGTCGGTGAAGACGGTGCAAGAGCGGCTAGGGCATGCGTCGGCGGTCGAGACGCTAGACACCTATAGCCACCTGTGGCCGGACTCCGACGACCGCACGCGAGAGGCCGTGGATAGCGTGCTGCTCGGCACGGCAACCACCACCGTGCCGAGCGAGCGCGCGCTCTAGCGACCGCAACATGCCCCGTCCTGCAGCCCCCATCGGAGGTACCTGCCATGCGAACCATCACGATGACGCTGCGTGCCGCGCCTGAGCACGTTGGCGCCGTAGTGCGAGCCCTGGAGGCGGGCGGGTACCCCGTCCGTGTCGACCCAACGTGGGTTGATCCAGATGGTCGGCAGTACCTCGAGGTCCAGGACATGGTGCCGACCGCCTCGGCGGAGGAGCAGCGGGGGTTCCATGAACACATCGTCGGACTGCTTCGTGAAGCTGCGGTCGAGGCAGATCACGCAGGCAGTGGCGTTGTGGTCGCGGGCGGGACGTCGTTTCATCGCTGGATCGCCGTCGCCCTCAATGGCGAGCCAGTCGCACGGATCTTGGCGGCGGACGACGCCGACATCGCTCGGCAGCTTCCCGACATCGCGGAGGCGTTCGGAGTGAGTGTCGATGACCTGGAGTGCGCTCGCCCGGACCCGTGGCCGGCGATTCCCGGCGACTGATGCGGACTCCTCGCGGACCGCGGACGCCACTCTCTCCCGTTCTTGCAGGTCACGGCATCGTGAGCGGATGAGTCGGCCGGTACGCCGGGTTCTGTCCCCGCACCCGGTTGCCCCGGTGCGGGTGGCGGCCATCCATCTACGACGTACGTTGCCGCACGCCTCCAGCGGCCTACCCGGGAGCTCGGGCGAGCAGCCCTCGAACGCTCCCTGTCTGGCCTTGCTCCAGGTGGGGTTTACCTAGCCGCACCGGTCGCCCGGTGCGCTGGTGGTCTCTTACACCACCGTTTCACCCTTACCTCGTGGTCCGGCCGAGGCCGATCCACGAGGCGGTCTGCTCTCTGTGGCACTGTCCCGCGGGTCGCCCCGGGTGGGTGTTACCCACCACCTCGCTCTGCGGAGCCCGGACGTTCCTCGGCACCGGTCTCCCGGTGACGCGACCGCCTGGCCGACTCATCCGTGACCAACGTTACCCGTGCCGGACGCCCCGCCGGCACGGACGCCTTCCCCAGCCCGACTAACCTGCTCCGGTGCTCGTGCTCCTCCCGCCGTCCGAGGGCAAGACGGCCCCCGTGGACGGCGCACCCCTCGACCTCGGCGCGCTGAGCGGCGGTCGCCGCCTCACGGCCCACCGCCGCCGCGTCCTCACCGCGCTCGTGCGCGCGAGCCGGCGCCCCGACGCGCTCGACGTCCTGGGGGCCGGTGCCTCGCTCGCACCCGAGGTCGCGCGCAACACCCGCCTGCGCGCGGAACCGACGGCCCCCGCCCGCCACGTGTACACCGGCGTCCTGTTCGGCGCCGCTCGCCTGGACGACCTGCCCGACGACGACGCGCGCAGCCGGTCCGACCGGACGGTGCGCGTGGTCTCCGCGCTCTGGGGCGTCGTCACGCCGTCGGACCCGATCCCCGCGTACCGGCTCTCGATGGGCACCGACCTGTCGGGGGTCGGACCGCTCGCGCGGTCGTGGCGCGAGCCGCTCGCGCGCGAGCTCGACCCCGTCGCGCGCGACCGGCTCGTGGTGGACTGCCGCTCGGCCGCGTACGCGGCGGCCTGGACGCCGTCGGGCGGCCCCGGCCACGTCGGGGTGACCGTGCTGCGCGAGGAGGCCGGGCGGCGCACCGTCGTCTCCCACTGGGCCAAGCACACGCGCGGCGTGCTCACGCGGCATCTCGTCACGCGCGCGGGCGCGGAGCCGGGCACACCCCAGCAGCTCCTCGACGCCGCGGGCGAGCTCGTCGGCACGGCGCTCCTCGACGCCGACCTGCGCCCCGGCCGCCGCACCGGGACCCACGAGCTCCAGCTCGTCGTCGGCTGACGTCGGCGCAGCCGACGTCACGCCGGGTCGTCAGGGGCCGGTGCGCGCCAGGCCGAACGCGACGCCCGTCCGGCCCTCGCCGGGCTCGAGCACGAGCGTCGTCAGCTCGGGTGAGCCGCCGTCGGTGTCGGTCCACGCGACGGTCCCGTCGGGGAACGTCGCGGGGTCCACCCGCACGACGTACCGCCCGGCGGGCAGGCCGCCCGCCCGGAAGGAGCCGTCGGGCGCCGTCCGGACCAGGACGCCGACGTCGTCGGTGCCGCCCGGCAGGCCGTCGGCGCCCAGGTGCACGACGACCACGCGCACGCCGCCCGCCCCAGGGTCCCCCGCACCCGCCGCGCCGTCGACGTCGACCCAGACCCGGCCTGCGACCGACGCCGTCCCCGTGACCCCGAAGTCGAGCCCCGCGACGTCGGCGCCCGCGAGGGTCAGCTCGCTCACCCACGGGCTCCCCGGGCCGTCCGGGTCGGCCGTCGGGACGGTGCCCGTGCGCAGGTCGCCGAGCACCGCGACGTGGGTAGGTCCGTCGGGCAGGCCGTCGGCAGTCCACGCCCCGCGTGCGCCCGTCGTCGCGGTCACGACGACGTCGTCGCCCGAGCCGAGGAGACCGTCGCCGCCCGCGCCCGTGACCAGGACCTCGACGCCGTGCAGACCCGCCTCGGTCCGCTCACGGACGCCGTCGGCGTCGGCGTCCCACCACACGTGGCCGCTCACGGCGTGCACCTCGGGCGCGACCACCGTGACCGACGCGTCGGCGTGCGCCGTCGTGGTCCCCCGGCCCCGGATCGAGACGTCGAGCGAGACGGGCAGCACGGCGCCCGCCGCGGCCTCGGGGACGTCCGCGACGCGCGCGTCGAACGCGATCGTCAGCGCCTGGCCGTCACCCGTGGCGTGGCCGCCCCCGAACGTGACGACGATGCCGCCGGGCACGCCGCGCGCGCGCCAGCCCGCGGGCAGCGGCGCACCGTCGAGGCGGATGGTCGACGTCGCGCTCGCGCGCTCGAGCCCGGTCGGGAGCATCACCCTCACCTCCGCGGCGGTGAGGATCTCGCCTGCGGGTAGACCGACCGAGGCCTCGACCCGGACGCGCTCGCCCACGACCGCGTCGCCGGGGCCGTTCCCCGGCTCGTCGATCGCGGTCCGGAGCATGAGCGCCGCCGTCGGCACGGGCATGCGCTGACTCACCCAGAGCCACGGCGGGTCGTAGAACGGGTCGCGCGCGACGTGGTCGAACGCCTCGTCGGGAGGCGTGAGTGCCGGAACCGCGTCCAGCACGTCGTCGGCGTTCATCGCGACCCTGGGGTCGAACCAGAGCTCCTGCTGGATCGCCACGGCGTCGGTGACGACCGCGCGGTACACGACGACGACCACGCGCGCCTGCGCTGTGGGCTCGGTCAGGTCGCCGAGGAACCAGCCGACCCGCTGCCCGTCCGGGGCGAGCTCCACGGCCTCGAGGTCGCAGCCCGGGGTCGTGCACGTCACCGAGTCCGTCCCGGCGTAGGTGACGCCGTCCGGGAGGGTGTCGAGGACCGTCACGTCGTTCGTCGTCACGTGTGCCGGCAGGACCACGTGCTCGGTGAGGGTGAGCTCGTCGCCCGGGAACACCTGCACGTCCGGCGCGAGGTCGTTGCCCGCGGGCTCGGGCGTGGCGTACGGGACCGAGAAGGTCGTCGTCGAGTCGTACCGGTCGCCCCCGGCGGGGCTGGCCGCGGTGCGCTCGCCCGGCACGTCCCCGGTGAGCGACGTCGCGCTGATCTGCTGAAGGCCGCCGACGCGCGCCGGGACGTGAACCGTGCCCGGGGAGACCTCGGCGTCCAGGAGGGCGAGGGCCGACCACGACCCGACGAGCGTCTCGAGGTGCCAGATGATCGTGCGCGTCGCCTCGTCCCAGACCCCGCCGCCCGCCGGCAGCTCCTCGCCGTCCTCGAGCGGCCCGTCCTCCCCGGTGGGGTGGAGGTCCGGGTCGAGCGTCACGACGGCGACGACGTCGTGCGCCGTCGCCCCCTCGTTGTTGAAGTTCACGTGGAAGAAGATCGTGTCGCCCGGGGACGTGTACCCGTACGGCGAGCCCTCGCTCACCGAGAGCGAGACGTCGGGCTCGACGACCGGCACGCTCCAGGCGCCGGTCACCGACTCGGGCGACCCACCCGTCGGCGTGACGACGACGTCGACGCTCGGGTGCAGCACCGTGCCGTGCGTGGCGGCGGCGACGTCCGCGACCCGCGCGACCACCCGCACGAGGAGCTCCTGCCCCTCGCCGGTGTCGTGCCCCGTAGGGAGCTCCACGCGGACGCCGTCGGTCTCGACCGTGACCGCCGAGCCGGCCGGCAGGGGCGCCCCGTCCAGGGTGACCACGGGGGCCTCGTCGGAGAGGGTCAGCCCGTCGGCGAGGCTGACGTGCGCCGAGGCCGCGTCGACCGTGCCCGGCGGCAGCGCCGAGCGCGCCGCGAGCGCCACCGACTCCCCGATCGTCGCCTGCGACGCGCCGTTGCCCGGCTCGTCGACCGATGTCGCGGAGGTGAGGACGAGCGTGGGCGGCGCGGCGACGGACGGGCCCACCACGACCCCGGTGAGGACGAGGGCCGCGGCGCCGACGAGTGCGGCACGTCGTCGGCGCTCGTCCCAGCGGTGCCGCGGTGGCGCGGCTCGGCGGTGCCGGCCTCGGACCTGCTCGGCTCGGACCTGCTCGGCCCGGACACGCTCGTCGTCGACGCCCTGGCGCACTGCGCTCACCCCCGACCGGGCGCACTCCCCCGCGGTGCACAGCCCGGGCACGCCCCATGGTGCTCCTGCACGGCACCCGCCGGAAGGGGCCGGCGGGTCGGGTCTCCACGCCGGACGACGCGCTGGCGTCAGATGTCGGTCGGCATCCCGACGACGGTGACCTCACGCTCGCCGTCCGCCCACAGGCGCAGGATCGTGAGCGAGGCGGGGCCCACCCGCACGGACGCCCACACCGACGACGGCGCGCCGAGCGTCGAGCCGATCGCCGCGCGGATGACCACCGAGTGCGCGACCACGACCACGGTCCGGTCCACGCCGCCGTCGCGCAGGCGCTCGAGGCCGGCCGACACGCGCACGCCGACGTCCTCGATCGACTCGCCGGCCGGTGCACGGAACGCGGCGTCGACGTGCCAGCGCTTGAGGTCACCCGGCCAGCGGGCCTCGATGTCCTCGGCCGTGAGCCCCTCCCACTCGCCGAAGTCGCACTCGGCGAACGCGTCGTCGACCACGACGGGCAGCCCGAGCCGGCGGCTCACGGCACCCGCGGTCTCCTGCGTGCGCACCATCGGCGACGCGTGCAGCGCGCTCGGGTGCGGCACGTCCGGCCACAGCCGACGACCGATGCGGAAGATCGTGTCGGCCGCGCGCGCCGCCTGGATGCGCCCGGTCGACGTCAGCGACGGCCCGGGCACCGCGCCGCCCGAGTAGGCCTTGGTCTCGGTCATCGGCGTCTCGCCGTGCCGGACCAGGACGAGGGTGACCGGCTCGGCGTCGTCGAACCGCATCGCCGCGCCGGACGGCCGCCGGGCGCGCGCCGGGCGCCCGGGCCCCACCTGCGGGTCGACCGCGTCGTCGGGCGCAGCGTCGTCGCGCGCTGCCTCGTCGTCGGGCGCTGCGTCAGGCGCTGCGTCGTCGTCGGACGCTGGTCCCTCCGGGTGGTCGCGCCACACACCCTCGCGCGCATCCATCGCCTCGTTCGCGAGCGCGTCGGCGGCGGCGTTCTGCGCGCGCGGCACCCACGTGTAGGTCACGTGGTCGGCGGGCAGCACGGCCCGCGCCTGCTCGGAGAGCCGCCGCATGTCCGCGTGCTTGACCTGCCAGCGGCCGGACATCTGCTCGACCACGAGCTTCGAGTCCAACCGCGCCTCGACGTGCGCGTCCGGGTCGATGTCACGCGCCGCCTCGAGCCCCGCGACGAGGCCTGAGTACTCCGCGACGTTGTTCGACGCGAACCCGAGGTAGCCGGCCCGCTCGGCGAGCAGCGCACCCGTGCGCGCGTCGCGCACGACGGCGCCCCAGCCGGCGGGTCCGGGGTTCCCGCGCGACCCGCCGTCGGCCTCGACGACGAGGCGGCGGCTCACGACGCGCTCGCGCGCGCCTCGGCTCCGCGCACGAGGATGCGCCCGCACTCCTCGCACCGGACGACCTGCTCGGGCGGTGCGGCCTGGATCTTGGCGACGTCGCTCGGGTTGAGGTCGAGCCGGCAGCCCTCGCAGCGCCGCCCGCGCAGCGCCGCGGCCCCGAGGCCGCCCAGCTGGCCGCGGAGCCGGTCGTACAGGGTGACGAGCCCGGCGTCGAGGCCCTCGGCACGCTGGGCGCGCTCCGCGGTCACCTGCGCGACCTCGGCGTCGATCTCGGCCAGCGCGCCCTCGAGCTGCGCGGCGGCCTGCTCCTGCTGGGCGAGCACCTCGTCCCGCGCCTTCGTCACCTCGGCGAGGGCCGACTCGTGCGCCTCGAGGCGCTCCATGACCTCGAGCTCGACCTCCTCGAGGTCGGCCTGCCGGCGCGCGAGCGCGGCGATCTCGCTCGTGAGCGCCTGAGCGTCCTTCGCGCTCACCGCGGCGGACTCCAGGCGCGCCTGGTCGCGCGTCGCGCGCGACCGGACCTGATCGACGTCGGCCTCGGCCTTGGCGACCTCGCGCCTCAGGTCACCCACCGCGGTCCGGGAGGTGACGAGCGCCGCCTGGAGGTCCGCGAGGCGCGCGGCGAGCTCGGTCGCGCGCTCGTGCGCAGGGTGGGTGCGGCGCTGGTGCGTCAGCTGCTGGAGCCGTGTGTCGAGCGCCTGCACGTCGAGGAGTCTGAGCTGGTCGGCGACGGGAGCTGTCGTCACGGGTCCTCCGGGAGAGTCAGGGCAGGGGGGCCGAGGCGATCCGGGCCGTCCAGGGATCGGTGCGCCGGGTGCTGACCTGGGTGTCCACCGTAGCGCCCCGCCCAGCGACGTCCTCGCGCAGGACGCGTGCGGCGGACTCGAGCCACGGCCACTCGCTCGCCCAGTGGGCGACGTCGACGAGGAACGGACGCCCGTCCCGGGCGTCGCGCCCGGCGGCGTGCGCCTCGAACGCAGCGCGCTCGCGGAGCTCGGACGCCGGGTGGTGGCGCAGGTCCGCCGTGACGTAGGCGTCCGCGCCGCTGCGCCGGACGGCGTCGAAGAGCGAGTCGCCCGAGCCGCCGACGACGGCGACCCGCGCCACCTCGCCGTCGAGGTCCCCCGCCACGCGCACGCCCTGCTCCGTCGCGGGGAGCCGCTGGGCGACCCGCTCGGCGAACTCCCGCAGCGGCAGTGGCGGGTCGAGGCGCCCGACCCGGCCCGTCCCCGCCGTCGCGGGCAGGACCGCGAGCTCGAGCACGTCGAACGCGGGCTCCTCGTAGGGGTGCGCCCCGCGCATCGCCGCGACCACGGCGGCCCGCCGGGCCCGGGGCGCGATCATCTCGAGCCGGTCCTCCTCGACGCGCTCGACGCGCCCCCGCTCGCCGATCGCCGGGGCCGCGCTGTCGCCGGGCACGAACGTGCCCGTGCCCGTGCTGGTCCACGCGCACCGGCTGTAGTCGCCGAGCGCGCCGGCACCCGCGTCGCTCATCGCGTCGAGGACGCGCTCCGTCGCGTCGAGCGGGACGAAGACGACGTGCTTGTCGAGGCTCTCGCCGGGCAGCGGCAGGAGGGGCTCGAGGTCGACCAGCCCGAGCGTGGCCGCGAGCGCCTCGGCCACGCCGTCGGCCGCGGCGTCCGCGTTGGTGTGGGCCACGTGCAGCGCGCAGCCGGCGCGGACGAGCCGGTGGACGAGGGCACCCTTGAACGTCGTGGCGGCCACCGAGTGGACGGGCCGCAGGAGCAGCGGGTGGTGCGTCACGAGGAGGTCGGCGCCGACCTCGATCGCCTCGTCGACGACGTCGGCCGTCGGGTCGACCGCCAGCAGCACGCGCCGGACCGGCTGCGCCGGGTCGCCGCACACGGTCCCGACCGCGTCCCAGCCCTCGGCGGTCGCGGGCGGGTAGCGCCGGTCGAGGAGGGAGACGACGTCGGCGAGGGTCAGCGTCGTCGTGGCCGGGCTCGCCGCGGCAGCGATCGTGCCGGCCGAGCTCGTCGCGGCGGAGGTGGTCTCGTCCGTGCTCGTGTCGTCGGCGCTCACGACCGGAACGCTACCGGGAGCGCAGCACGCTCACCGGGTCGCCGACGCGCACCGTGCCCGTCCCCACGGGCACGAGCCGGACGCCGAACCAGACCTTGCCGTCGCGCCGTCGGTGCGTGGCCAGCGACCGCAGGGGCTCGTGGCCGCGCGCGCCGGTCGCGGGGTCGAGGCCGATCACGGCGCACCGGTCGCAGTGCTCGGACACGCGCATCTCGACGTCGCCGACGGTGATCCGCTGCCAGGAGTCCTCCCCGAACGGCTCCAGCGCACCGTCGACGACCACGTTGGGCCGGAAGCGGGCCATCGCGAGCCGCGCCGGGCGCGAGCCCGCGGCCGCGCCGCACGCGGCGTACCGCTCGGCCCACGTCTGGGCGACCCACCGGTCGACCAGCCCGAGCGACGGCGTCGTCGTCAGGAGGAGAGGGCCGGTGTCCGCGAGGCTCAGCACGTCGCCCTCGCGACCGCCGTGCTCGGCGCTCACGGACCGGCGCCGGGGGTCCTCGAGCCACACGAGCCGGACGGGCCGGCCGAGCGCGTCGCCGAGCCACGCGTGCGCGGCGCCGTCGGCCAGGAGCGCCGTGCCCACGCGGGACAGCGCGACCTCGACG
>NZ_JACVQL010000140.1 GCF_019733465.1 Actinotalea ferrariae
GGGCGGACGCGGGCGCCAGACCGGCCCGCTCCGTCGCGGGACGCGCGACGTCGCGCGGGGCGCGGCGCGACGACCGGGCCTCCGCGCGGCTCCGACGGGCGGCGGGGGGGTGCTCCGAGGAGGGGGCGGAGGACGAGGTCGAGGACGCGACGAGCGGCGTCGGGGTCGTCGACGGCTGCGACGGCCCGGACTGCTCTCGCTCCACGACACCTCCGACGTCGACCTGCTGGAACCCGGGCCGCAGAGGCCCGACGTCTCCCGCGGCCGCAGCAGTGGGAGCGCGATCTCGGCCGCCCGGGCACAGGGGGACCCCAGGCAGGACCGAGATGATGTCGAAACAGTAACGGCTGACCACCCAGGTTCCAAGCGGCCTGGTGGATGCGTTCCCGGGCGCGGCCCTCAGTGGATCTGGCCGCGCTGCATGGCGTCGCGCACCTCGCCGACGAGCTCCTCGAGGATGTCCTCGAGGAACACGACACCCACGACGACCGCGTCGTCGACCACGCGCGCGAGGTGCGTCCCCGACCGCTGCATCGCGGCCAGCGCGGCCTCGACCTCGTCGCCCGGGCCGACCTGGGCGAGCGCCCGCACGCGCCACTCCGGCACGGGCAGGTCCCGCTCCCCCGGGCCCGCGTAGAGCACGTCCTTGAGGTGCAGGTAGCCCACGGGCACCCCGGCCTCGTCGGTCACCACGAACCGGCTGAAGCCCGTCCGCGCGACGAGCCGCTCGACGTCGGCCACGGAGCATCCCCGTGCGACCGAGACCAGGCTCTCGACCGGCACCATGACGTCGGCCGCCGTGCGGTCGCTGAACTCGATCGCCCCCGCGAGCAGGCCCTGCGCGTCGACGAGGAGCCCCTCCGCCTGCGAGCGCTCGACGATCGACTGGACCTCCTCCGCGGTGAACGCCGACGCGACCTCGTCCTTGGGCTCGACGCCGACGAGCCGCAGCATGTGGTTCGCGAGCCAGTTGAGCGCCGTGATGACCGGGCTGACCGCGCGAGCGATCCACACCAGGGGCGGCCCGAACCACAGCACGGCGCGGTCAGGACCGGCGACCGCGAGGTTCTTGGGCACCATCTCGCCGAGGACGACGTGGAGGTACACGACGATCGCGAGGGCGATGACGAACGCGACGGGGTGCACGGCGCTCTCCGGCAGCCCGGCGGCCGCGAGCGGACCCTCGATGACGTGCGCGATCGCGGGCTCGGCGACCACGCCGAGGGACGTCGAGCACACCGTGATGCCGAGCTGGGCGCAGGCGAGCATGAGGGACACGTGCTCCATGGCCCACAGGACGACGCGTGCGCGGCGGGAGCCGGCCGCGGCGAGGGGCTCGATCGAGCTGCGCCGGGCCGAGATGATCGCGAACTCCGCGCCGACGAAGAAGGCGTTCGCGGCGAGCAGCAGGACGCCGAGCGTGATCGCGGCCCCGGTGCTCATGCGGGGGCCTCGCCGTCGTCGACGCCGCGGACGCGGAGGCGCTCCACCCGGCGCCCGTCCATCTGCTCGACCTGCAGCACGGCGCCCGGCACCTCCACGACGTCGCCGGCGTGCGGCACGCGGCCGAGGCGCTCCATGACCAGCCCGCCGAGCGTCTCGAACGCGCCGTCGTCGGGCACGGTGAGGCCGGTCGACTCGGTCAGCTCGTCGGGCCGCAGCAGCCCCGGGACGCTCCACGAGTCGTCCGCGGTGCGGTGCACACCCGCGCGCCTCGGGTCGTGCTCGTCGGCCACCTCGCCCACGAGCTCCTCGATGACGTCCTCGAGCGTGACGACGCCCGCGGTCCCGCCGTACTCGTCGACCACGACCGCCATCTGCATGCCGTGCTCGCGCAGCTCGACGAGCAGCGGCCCCAGCCGCACGGTCTCCGGCACGCGGGGCGCCTCGTCCATGAGCGCAGCCGCCGGCACGTCGCCGCGGCGCTCGAACGGCACCGCGACGGCGCGACGCAGGTGGACGAGGCCGACGATGTCGTCGTGCGAGGCGTCGATCACGGGGAAGCGGGAGTGCCCGGTCGCGCGGGCGCGAGCGACGACGTCGGCCGCGGTGTGGTCGCGACGCACGACCTCCATCCGCGTGCGGTCCGTCATCACGTCGACCGCCGTGAGGGTGTCGAGCTCGATCGAGTTGGTGAGCAGGGTCGCCGTCCCCTCGTCGAGCGTGCCGACCTCGGCCGAGCGCCGGACGAGCGACGCCAGCTCCTGCGCCGACCGCCCGCCGGACAGCTCCTCGCGCGGCTCGACGCCCACGCGGCGCAGCAGCCCGTTCGCGCTGTCGTTGAGCACCGTGATGAGCGGACGGAGCGCCGTCGTGAACCCGCGCTGGAGCGGGGCGACCGCGCGCGCCGTGGGGAGCGGCCGGCTCAGCGCGAGGTTCTTGGGGACGAGCTCGCCGAAGAGCATCGAGAACCCGTTGACGAGCACGATCGACCCGACCGCGGCGATGCCGGTGGCGAGCCCCTCGGCGGCGGCCGTGCGGCCCACGAGGTCCCCGAGCAGGGAGGCGATGGCGGGCTGGGTCGTGTAGCCCAGGAGGATCGTCGTGACCGTGATGCCGACCTGGGCACCCGAGAGCTGGGTGGAGAGCTCGGCGAGCGCGCGCCGCACGGAGCGGTTGCGCCGGTCGTCATGGCGCTGGGTCTCCTGCCCCACCACGGCGGGGTCGAGCGTCACGAGCGCGAACTCGGCCGCGACGAAGATCGCGGTCCCGATCGTGAGGACGACGCCGAGCAGGACGAGCAGCCACTCGGTCACCGTGGGCGGCCGGTCGTGGGGAGGGACGGGACGGGGGGTGAGCCGGTGCTGGCGATCCAGCACCGGCCCGGACTCGGGCTCGTCATCGTGCCGTCAGCATAACGGCCTGTGCCACGCTAGGCCCCATGTCACCGAGCAGGCCGGAGGCCGGTCCCGTCGTCGTGCTCGTCGTCGAGGACGAGCCCGCCATCGCCACCGCCGTGGCCCACCGGATGACCGCGGAGGGCTGGCGCGTGGAGATCGCGAGCGACGGACCCAGCGGCGTGGCCGCCGCGAGCCGCCTCGACCCCGACGTCGTGGTGCTCGACGTGATGCTGCCGGGGCTCGACGGCCTCGAGGTCTGCCGCCGCATCCAGCGCGACCGCCCGGTCCCCGTGATCATGCTCACGGCCCGCGACGACGAGACGGACATGCTCGTCGGCCTCGGCGTCGGGGCGGACGACTACATGACCAAGCCCTTCTCGATGCGTGAGCTGGTCGCACGCACCAAGGCGCTCCTGCGCCGCGTCGAGCGAGCCACCCAGCTCGCCGAGCAGGCGCCCGCGCTGCCCGCGCTCGAGGTGGGCGACGTCGTCATCGACCGCGCTCAGCGACGCGTCTCGCGCAGCGGCGAGGTGGTCCACCTGACGCCGACCGAGTTCGACCTGCTCGTGACGCTGGCCCAGACGCCGCGCACCGTGCTGACCCGCGAGCGCCTGCTCGCGGAGGTGTGGGACTGGGTGGACGCGTCGGGCACGCGGACGGTGGACTCCCACGTCAAGGCGCTGCGTCGCAAGCTCGGACCGGACCTCATCCGCACCGTCCACGGGGTCGGCTACGCCTTCGAGCCGGCCGGCGCCTGACGTGGCCCCGCCGCGTCACGGCCGCGGCAGGCTGCCCGACGTGCGGCCGCTCGACCGGTTCTCGACCATCAAGATCAAGCTCGGCGTGCTGGTCGCCGCGAGCGTCACCTTGAGCGCGTTCATCACCTGGCTCGGGCTCTACAACGCCCTCGGGCCGACGCGCACGCTGCCCCTGGCCGTGCTCGTCTCGCTGCTCGCGGTGCAGGTCCTGGCGCGCGGCATGACGTCGCCGCTGCGCGAGATGACCGCGGCGGCGCGCGCGATGGCGAGCGGCGACTACTCGCAGCGGGTCCGCGCGACGAGCCGCGACGAGGTCGGGCAGCTCGCGGAGGCCTTCAACACCATGGCGGCCGACCTCGAGCAGGTGGACTCGCTGCGCCGCGAGATGGTCGCCAACGTGTCCCACGAGCTGCGGACCCCCGTCACGGCGCTCCGCGCCCAGCTCGAGAACATGGTCGACGGCGTCAGCGAGCCGGACCCCGAGACGCTCCAGGCCGCCCTCTCGCAGACCGAGCGCCTCGGGCGGCTCGTGTCCTACCTCCTGGACCTGTCCCGCATCGAGGCCGGCGCCGTCGGCCTCGACATCGCCGACGTCGTCCTGGAGGACTTCCTCCGCGAGGCCGCCGTCGCGACGGAGCCCCTGGCGGCGACGAAGCAGCTGCGCGTGGTCACCGCCGTGCGGCCTGCGGGCCTCACCGTGCCGGCCGACGCCGAGCGGCTGCACCAGGTGGTCGCGAACCTGCTCCACAACGCCGTCCGGCACTCCCCCGCCGGCGGCGAGATCCGGGTCGAGGCGCGGCGCGCGGGGAGCCAGGTGGTCATCGACGTGATCGACGAGGGACCCGGCATCCCGCGGTCGGACCGCAACCAGGTCTTCGAGCGGTTCAGCCGCGGCAACGCCCCGGCTCGCACCGGGCAGGAGAGCACGGGCGGCACGGGGCTGGGTCTCGCGATCGTCCGGTGGGCGGTGCAGCTGCACGGTGGGACGGTGCACGTCGCGGACTCGGCGAAGGGCTGCGTCATGCGCGTCTCGCTCCCCACCGGACGCTCGCGAAGTGAGCACTTGTTCTAGATCGATGCAAACAATAGGGTGAGGCCATGACTACAACGGACGGCCACGTCGTCGTCGATCACCTGTCCAAGCGGTTCGGTGCGGTCCTGGCCGTCGACGACCTCAGCTTCGAGGTGCGGCCCGGCCGCGTCACCGGCTTCCTGGGCCCCAACGGCGCAGGCAAGACCACGACCCTCCGGATGCTGCTCGGGCTCGTGAGCCCGACGTCCGGCACCGCGACGGTCTCGGGCCGGCGCTACACCGACATCCCGCGGCCCGCCCACGTCGTCGGCGCCGCGCTCGAGGCCGCGAGCTTCCACCCGGGACGCAGCGCCCGCGACCACCTGCGGGTCCTCGCGCCGCAGGTCGGGGTGCCCGACAGCCGGTGCGACGAGGTGCTCGCCCTCGTCGGCCTCACCGACGCGGCGGACCGCCGGGTCGGCGGCTTCTCCCTCGGCATGCGCCAGCGGCTCGGGCTCGCGACGACGCTGCTCGGCGACCCGCGGGTCCTCGTGCTCGACGAGCCCGCCAACGGCCTCGACCCGGAGGGCATCGCGTGGCTCCGGGCCTTCCTGCGCCACCTCGCCGCCGAGGGCCGGACGGTGCTCGTCTCGAGCCACGTGCTCTCCGAGGTCCAGCAGACGGTCGACGACGTCGTCATCATCGCCCGCGGCAGGCTCGTCCACGCCTCCTCGCTCGCCGAGCTCGCCCGGCTCGCGCGCCGCACCGTCCGGGTCGCCTCCCCCGACCAGGACGGCCTGCGCCGCCTCGTCGAGCGCGTCGCCGGCGGCAGCACGCCCGGTGCCGCCGTCTCGCTGCCCGAGCCGGGCGTGGCCGTCCTCGAGGGGGTCGAGGCGGCCGCCGTCGGCGCCGCGGCCTTCGCCGCGGGCGTCGAGCTGCACGAGCTGGCGTCGCGCGACGTCGGCCTCGAGGACCTCTTCCTCCAGCTGACGGGTGAGCGCGCCGCGTCCGGGGCACCACCGGAGCCGGACGGCCCGGGCACGCGTCCCGTCGCCGACGCCGCGACCGAGCGGGGTGCGGCATGATCCCGGCGCTGCGGGCGGAGTACCGCAAGCTCGTCACCACGCGCCTGTGGTGGGTGCTGCTCCTGTGCATGGCGCTCTACATGGCGTTCCTCGGCGGCGTCATGGCGTTCGTCCTCACGCAGGAGGGTGGCGGCGGCGCGATGACCGGCGGGTTCGGCGGAGGGGCCGACGAGATGCCGCCGCTGCCGCCCGAGGACCTCGTGCGCACGGTCTACACGCTCGCGCCCGCCCTGGGGTACGTCTTCCCGGTCATCGTCGGCGCGCTCGCCGTGACCAACGAGTTCCGGCACATGACGATCACCCCGACCCTGCTCGCGGAGCCCCGCCGGTCGCTCGTGCTCGGCGCCAAGCTCGTCGCGAGCCTGCCGCTGGGCGCGCTGTTCGGCGTCGTCGGGACCCTCGCCACCGTCGCGACCGGCGCGCTCGTGCTGGCCGTGCGCGGCGAGCCCGTGCTGCTGGACGACCCGGACGTGCTGCTCACGCTCGCCCGGTCGGTCCTCGTGCTCGCCGTCTGGGCGATGGTCGGCGTCGGGTTCGGCGCCGCGATGCCGAACCAGGTCGCCGCGATCGTCGTGCTCCTCGCGTTCACCCAGTTCGTCGAGCCGCTGCTCCGGCTCTTCCTCGGCGCGTTCGAGCCGACGGAGGGCATCGTGCGGTGGCTGCCCGGCGCTGCGGGAGAGGCCGTCACGGGCGCGAGCTTCTACGCCTCCAGCGGGATCGGGAACCTGCTGCCGTGGTGGCAGGGGCTGCTCGCGCTCGTCGGCTACGGGCTGCTGCTCGCGGCGCTCGGCAGGGCGACGTCGCTGCGGCGCGACATCAGCTGACCCGTCGCGCCGCGTGACCCGGCGCCGGGCGGGCGACGGGTCACGCGGCGCGGCGGCGCACCGGCCCAGCGAACGTGGGCACGTGAGAAATCGCCTAGGGTGGACGGTGAGCAGACCGGTGTCAACGGTCCGAGGTCCCGTGGTGGAAGTGGGCGATCCTGGCGTGTCCCAGAAGGCGGAGTCCGATGCCGTACGAGCGGCCTTCGGTGCCAACCAATGGCTCGTGGACGAGCTCTACGAGCAGTACCTGACGGACAAGAGCGCCGTCGACCCGGCGTGGTGGGACTTCTTCGAGGACTACCGCCCACGCGGCGAGGGCGGCGCGACGTCGGAGGGTGACGCGCCGACGTCCGACGAGCCCGCCGCGACGAGGTCCGGGTCGAACGGGCCCGCGTCGACCCCCGCGGGCGACGGCGCCCCGGCGGCGCGCACCTCCGCCGGCCCGTCCGCCGACGGCGCGCGTGGGACGGGGC
>NZ_JACVQL010000141.1 GCF_019733465.1 Actinotalea ferrariae
CCCTCGGGCACCGCGACGGTCGCGTGGCCGACGACGTGGCCGTCCACCGCGCCGATCGACGCCCCGAGCAGGGCCAGGTCGACGCCCAGCGCCGCTCCGGCGCGCGCGAGCCAGTCCGCGGGGACCGTCGCGCTCGCGTACCCGACCGACCACGCGGCGCCGTCGTGCGCGGTGCCGTGCGCTCGGCGGGGCAGCAGCGCACGGCCGAGCGCCGACGACGGGTCGCGCAGCAGGTCGACGACGGGTCCCTGCTCGACGATCCGGCCGTGGTCCAGGCGGGCGACCGAGTCCGCGAGCTCGAGCACCGTCTCCATCTCGTGCGTGATGAAGAGGATCGACAGGCCGAGGTCGTCGCGCAGGTCCTTGAGGAGCCGGACGACCGACGCCGTCGCGTCCGGGTCGAGGCCGGAGGTCGCCTCGTCGGAGAGCAGCACGCGCGGCCGCAGCGCGAGCGCGCGGGCGATGCCGACGCGCTGACGCTGCCCGCCCGACAGCTGGTGCGGGTGGTGCCGCGCCCGGTCCGCGAGGCCGACGCGGTCGAGCAGCTCCGCGACGCGGCGCCGCCGGTCGGCGGGCGTGACGCCGAGGTAGCGCAGGGGCAGCTCGACGTTCTCCGCCGCGGTCCGCCGCGACAGCAGCCCGTCGGACTGGAAGATGGTGCCGATCTGGCGGCGCGCGTCGCGCAGGCTGCGCGCGTCGAGCCGCGACAGCTCGCGGCCGCCGACGACGACGGTGCCCGACGTCGGGGGCTCGAGCAGCGTCACGCAGGCGGCGAGCGTGCTCTTGCCCGCGCCGCTGGGGCCGACGACGGCCGCGATCTCGCGGTCGGCGACGGTGAGGTCGAGGCGGTCGAGCACCGTGGTGCGGTGCGCGCCCTCCCCGTAGGTCTTGGTGAGCCGGCGGAGCTCGATCATGGGGTCTCCGAAGAGCGGGCCGAGGCGTGTGGCAGCACGCTCCCGGCGGGGCGGGATGGGGCTGCGCAGAGCCGCTCCGGTGCTCGCGTCGCGAGCTCAGGGGTGCAGGAGACCTGCGTGCGGGTGCGCGGACGGCGCGCACCGGTGGTGCGCCGTCAGGGGCGACAGCAGCACATTCGCACGGGGGTTCCTCCTGATCGTCCTTACCGGCGCGGTCGCACCGGTCCGGTCCTCACCCGGAGCACCCCACGACGAGGAGGGTTGCCGGCCAGCGAGCCGGGGCTTCGCGCTGGCGCTCATGACCTGGTGGAGAAACTAGGGCGTCTCACATGGCGCGTCAATGGTGTCCGAGTCGTGGACCGGAGGTCGGCGCGGTCGCCCGCTCGGGACGCCGCACGTAGCGTCGGGAGGCAGGCGGGACCGCGCACGTGGAGCGGCCACGACGACCGACGAGGAGGACCGGATGACGCAGCAGCCGAACGACGCGGCGGACGACCAGGCGAGCCAGCAGGGCACCGCCCAGGGGCAGAGCACCGACGCGCAGGACGCCGCGGGCTCGTCGGCGGAGGACCGCACGCGCCTGACGTCGGATCCCGAGGCAGGCACCGGCCCGTCGCTCACGATGACGGACGACGTCCGCGGCGAGCAGGTCTCGCCCGTCGACGCGGCGCACGCCGTGAACCCGGGTGGGGGGCCGCAGATCGACCCCGACGAGGAGGACGACGTGACGGGCGCCGGCATCCGCTGAGCCGACCGCCGTCGACGTGACGGCGTGCGACGCCCTGCGCCCGACCGGGTCGCGGACGCGGACGACGTCGCCGGCCGCCGGTTGCTACCGTCACCCGCAGGTGAGCCGGGAAGCCTGGTCGGCAACGACGTCGTCGACCCCGGAGGTCCCATGAGCACCACCCCGCGCCCGTCCCCCACGCTCCTCGAGCGCCGTTCGTGGACCGAGACGCGCCGCATCAGCGAGATCCTGCGCAAGGAGACCGTGGGCGGCGCGCTCCTGCTCGTGGCCACGGTCGCCGCCCTCGTCTGGGCGAACTCGCCGGCAGCGGACTCGTACGCCGCCCTGCGCGACCTCGAGGTCGGGCCCGAGAGCCTCCACCTCCACCTGTCGATCGGCACGTGGGCTGCCGACGGGCTCCTCGCGATCTTCTTCTTCGTCGTCGGGCTCGAGCTCAAGCGCGAGTTCGTCGCGGGCGACCTCCGCGACCCGCGCCGCGCGGCCCTGCCGATCCTCGCCGCCGTCGGGGGCATGGTCGTCCCCGCGCTCGTGTACGTCGCCATCGCCTCGCGCGCGGGCGGCGACGCGGTCAGCGGCTGGGCGATCCCCACCGCGACCGACATCGCCTTCGCGCTCGCGGTGCTGGCCGTCATCGGCACGCACCTGCCCGCCGCGCTGCGCACCTTCCTGCTCACGCTCGCCGTCGTCGACGACCTCCTTGCCGTGACCGTGATCGCGGTGTTCTACACGGACGAGGTCACCTGGCTCGCGCTCGGCGGCGCCGTGCTGGTCATCGGGCTCTTCGCCGTCGCCGTGCAGCGCCGCATCCGCTCGTGGTGGCTGCTGCTCCCGCTCGCCGTCGTCGCCTGGGCGCTCATGCACGCGTCCGGCGTCCATGCGACCGTCGCGGGCGTGCTCCTCGGGTTCACGGTCCCCGTCGTCCGGAGCGCGCGCGCCGGCGGACCCGACGCCGGCCCGGGGCTCGCCGAGCACTTCGAGCACCGGTTCCGCCCGATCTCGGCGGGCGTCGCGGTGCCCGTCTTCGCGTTCTTCGCCGCCGGGGTGTCGATCGGCGGACTCGACGGGCTCACCGACTCCCTGGCCGACCCGATCGCGCTCGGCATCGTCGCCGGTCTCGTCGTCGGCAAGGCCGTGGGCATCTTCGGCACGACGTGGCTCGTCGCGCGCTTCACCCACGCGACGCTCGACGCGTCCCTGCGCTGGCTCGACGTGCTGGGCGTCGCGGTCCTCGGTGGCATCGGCTTCACGGTGTCCCTGCTGATCGGCGAGCTCGCGTTCGAGACGTCCGAGGGCACGGCCCACGTGAAGGTCGGCGTCCTCGTGGGCTCCCTGCTCGCGGCGCTCGTGGCCGCGGCCATCCTCCGGTCGCGCAACCGGCACTACCGCAGGCTCGAGGTCGAGGAGACGACCGACGCCGACGCGGACGGCGTGCCGGACGTCTTCGAGGGCCACGAGCACCCGCACCGCTGATCGGCCGGCGTGGCTGGCCGGCGGGCGTGGCTGTCCGGCGGCGCGGCTGTCCGACGGGCTCGTCCGGCCAGCGGCTTGGCTGGTGACTTCGCGTCACATGGCGACGCGAAGTCACCAGTCAGTGCGGTCGGACCGCGCGCGGGCCCGGCGGCGGGTCGGGCGCATAGACTCGCGGCCGGATCCTGGAGGTGCGATGGGCAGCGCAGGCGCGCGGGCGGCCGCCCGTTCGCATGAGGGCTTCGCTCGCATGACGGCCCCGCTCGCATGACGGCCCCGCTCGCATGACGGCTGACCGCTCCGGCCCGCCGCCCCTCGTCATGGTCGCCGTCGGCGGTGCGCTGGGGACCGGCGCCCGCCTGGTCGTCTCCGGCCTCGTCCCGACCGCGGCGAACGGGTTCCCGACGGCCACGCTCGTCGAGAACCTCGTCGGCGCGTTCCTGCTCGGGCTGCTGCTCGAGGTGCTGCTCCGGCGCGGCGAGGAGGATGCCCGGGGACGGCTCGTCCGGCTCGGCCTCGGAACCGGCGCGCTCGGCGGGTTCACGACGTTCAGCAGCCTGGCGATCGAGCTCCAGCGCCTGCTCGCCGACGGCGCGTTCGCCGTCGCGGGCGCCTACGCGGCTGCGTCGCTCGCGCTCGGGCTCCTCGCCTGCCTCGCGGGGGTCGCGCTCGGCGCACGCTCCGGCCGGACGCGCCGTCGGGCGACGACATGATCGCGGTCCTGGTCGTCGTCGGCGGCGGGCTCGGCGCGGCCACGCGCTTCCTCCTCGACGGCTGGGTGCGTGAGCGCAGGCCCGGCCCGTTCCCGCTCGGCACCTTCCTCGTCAACGTCTCGGGCTCGCTGCTCATCGGCGTGCTCAGCGGCGCCGTGGCGTTCCACGCGCTGCCGACGGACGTGTACGCCGTGGCGGCTGTCGGCTTCTGCGGCGGCTACACGACCTTCTCGACCGCCATGGTCGAGACCGTGCGCCTCGTGCAGGCGGGGGACGTCGGTCGGGCGGTCGGCACCGCCGTGGGCTCGCTCCTGGTGACGCTCGGCGCGGCCGCGCTCGGCGTCGGCCTCATGGCCGCGATCGCCTGACGTCAGGGACGGCGGACACCCTCGGACCCGACGGCGGAGAGGAGCAGGCCGCCCGCCTCGCCGACGTCGGGCAGCGCGAGCGTCGGCACGCCCTCGCCACGCACGACGAGCACACCCTCGAGCCGGGCGTGCGGCTCGCCCCACAGGGCCGCGCGCCGGTCGCGCGGCAGCACGAGGTGAGCGAGCGAGTGCACGGGCGCCCGGACGGTGGTGAGCCACGCCCGCCGGTGCAGCACGTGCACCTCCGCCGGCCCGACGACGACCACGGCCGCGTGCCGCGTGACCGGGAGCAGCAGGTCCGCGGCGCGCGAGAGCACTCCGCCCCGACGTGCGACGCGCCCGCGCGGCGCGACGGCGACCGCGTCGGCCGCGACGCCCGCCGCGACGAGCTCGCGGTAGGCGGTGACGAGCGCGAGGTCCTCCCGCCCCGCGGCCTCACGCTCGAGTGCCGGGGCGTCGCGCGGCTCGCCGGTGCGGACGCCGAACGCGTGGAACCGCAGCACGTCGAGCAGGTCCTCGATCACTCCGGCCTGCGAGCCGTTGTACGGCACCTCGACCGTGCCCGACAGGGTGTGCAGCGTGAGCCGTCCGTCGAGCATCGACGTGCTGCTCTCGAGCGCGAGGACGTCGCGGTGGCGCGCCTGGAGCCGGTCGTAGCCGGCGTCGTGCGTCCGCCGGCGGAGCACGGTCAGGGCGTGCGCGTCGACGAGCAGCAGCGCGTCGTAGAGGTCCATCCCGGGCGTCGCGTCACGTCGCTGGAGGGGCCGCGGCACCTTGAGCGCGAGCTCGACCGAGTCCCAGTCGACCCGCTCGTCCGCGTAGAGACGGGGCACGTCGGAAGGCCCGCGCACGGGCAGCACCCACGGTCCGAACTGGTCGAGCTCCTCGGTCGTCACGGACCCATCGTCCCCCGTCCGGGGGCGGGACCCGGCCCGTTCGGCGGGTGAACCGCCCCGCGGCCCGTCCGAAGCGGCGCGTACCCTGGGGGCCGACCGGTGCGCCGTGCGCCCGGCTCCCGTGCGACGTCGCACGCCGTCCACGCCTCCCGACCGGCATCGCCGGTCGCCGTCGTGCCCGCGCACGGCCGCCCCACCGAACGGAAGTTCCCCGATGCCCGCAGCACCCCGGCCCGCCCTGCCCGATCCGGCCGCCGAGGAGCTCCCTGCCGCCGGGGCACCCGAGGCGGACGAGGCGCACTCGGTCCTCGCGGCGCTGCGCTCGCCGCGGCGCCTGCGTACGGAGGTGCTCGGCGGGCTCGTCGTCGCGCTCGCCCTCATCCCCGAGGCGATCTCGTTCTCGATCATCGCGGGCGTCGACCCGCGCGTCGGCCTGTTCGCCTCGTTCACCATGGCCGTGACCATCGCCTTCGTCGGCGGACGCCCCGCGATGATCTCCGCGGCCACCGGCGCGGTCGCGCTCGTCGTCGCACCCGTCGTCCGCGACCACGGGCTCGACCACCTCATCGCCACGGTGCTGCTCGCCGGCGTGCTGCAGGTCGTGCTCGGCGTGCTCGGCGTCGCGAAGCTCATGCGCTTCATCCCACGGTCCGTGATGGTCGGCTTCGTCAACGCGCTCGCGATCCTCATCCTCGTCGCCCAGCTGCCGCACCTGGTCGACGTGCCCGTCGCGGTCTACCTCATGGTCGCCGTCGGCATCGCGATCATCGTGCTCCTCCCGCGGCTGACGACGGTCGTGCCCGCGCCCCTCGTCGCGATCGTCCTGCTCACCGTCGTGACGGTCGTCGCGGCCGTCGCGGTGCCCACCGTCGGCGACCAGGGCGAGCTGCCGGACTCGCTGCCCGGCCTGCTGCTCCCGGACGTGCCGCTCGAGCTCGAGACGCTCCGGATCATCGCGCCGTACGCGTTCGCCATGGCGCTCGTGGGCATCCTCGAGTCGCTGCTCACGGCCAAGCTGGTCGACGACGTCACCGACACGCACTCGAACAAGACGCGCGAGACATGGGGTCAGGGCGTCGCCAACCTCGTCACGGGACTCTTCGGCGGCATGGGCGGCTGCGCGATGATCGGCCAGACGATGATCAACGTGAAGGTGTCCGGGGCGCGCACCCGGATCTCGACCTTCCTGGCCGGCGTCTTCCTGCTCGTGCTCGTCGTCGGCCTCGGCGACGTCGTCGCGATCATGCCGATGGCGGCGCTCGTCGCCGTCATGATCATGGTGTCGGTGGGGACGTTCGACTGGCACTCCGTCCGGCCCGCGACGCTGCGCCGGATGCCGAAGTCGGAGACGGGCGTGATGCTCGCGACCGTCGTCGTCACGGTCGCGACGCACAACCTCGCCTACGGCGTGCTCGTCGGCGTGCTGGTCGCGATGGTGCTGTTCGCGCGCCGCGTCGCGCACTTCACGACGGTCACGCGCCTCGACGCGTCCGACGACGACGCGCGGCGCGTGTACGCGGTGCGCGGCGAGCTGTTCTTCGCGTCGTCCAACGACCTCGTCTACCAGTTCGACTACGCGGGGGACCCGGCCGACGTCGTCATCGACATGTCCGACGCGCACGTGTGGGACGCGTCGACCGTCGCGACGCTCGACGCGATCACGACGAGGTACGCGACCAAGGGCAAGCGGGTCACGATCGTCGGGATGGACGACGACAGCGCCGCGCGCCACGACCGCCTCGCCGGGAACCTCGGCGCCGGCCACTGACCGCGGCGCCCGGGGCTCGCGACGTCGCGGCCCCGGGGCTCGACCGGTCGACTACGCGGTCGCGGCGTCGGGGCTCGGGAACAGCCGGCGCATGACGTCCGCCATGGTGATCACGCCGACCACCCGGTCGCCGTCGCGCACGACGGCGAGGTGGTTCCTCGTCTCGCGCATCGTCGCGAGCGCCGCGTAGACGGGCGTGTCGTGCGCCAGGCCCAGCACCGGACGCTCGAAGTCCGCCGCAGGGCGTCCGTCCGGCGCGACCAGCGTGTCGCGGACGTGCACCACGCCCGAGACCGCGGGCGGCATGCCGACGAGCACGCGCAGGTGCCCGGTCCCGAGGGTCGCGGCCCGGACGTCACCCACGCTCGCCCCGGCCGGGACGGCGGTCGGCGTCGACGTCGCGGTCAGCAGGTCGGCCACCGTGAGCGTCTGCAGCTCGAGCGCGCCGCCGAGCTGGTCGCCGAAGCTCGCGTCGAGCGCGCCGACGTTCGCCGAGTGCTCGACGAGGTGCCGCAGGTCCTCCGGGTTCTGCCCCGACGCGACCTGGTCGGTCGGCTCGACGCCCACCCGGCGCAGGCACCAGTTCGCCATCTCGTTGAGCGCGCGCAGCACGGGCCGCGTGAGCCACATGAAGCCGCGCATGGGGATGGCCAGCAGGGTCGCCGACGTCTCCGGGTGGGCGATCGCCCAGGACTTCGGCGCCATCTCACCGACAACGAGGTGCAGGAAGGTGACGATGACGAGCGCGAGCACGAAGCCCACGACGTCGGCCGCCCACAGCGGGGCACCCCACGTCTCGACCACGGGCGTGATCCAGTGGTGCACCGCGGGCTTCGTGATCGCGCCGAGCGCGAGCGTGCAGGCGGTGATGCCCAGCTGCGAGCCGGCCAGCAGCACGGTGAGCTCGCTCGAGCTGCGGAGCGCGGCACGGGCCGAGCGGCTCGACGACGCGGCGTCCTCGAGCCGGTGGCGCTTCGCGGCGAGCAGGGCGAACTCGACCGCGACGAAGAACGCGCTGAGTGCGATGAGGGCGATCGTGACGACCACCACGACGGGCGCGCTCATCGGTCCTCCTCCTCGGCGTCGGCGTCGGCCTCGGCGTCGTCGGCGACCGGCAGGACGACCCGCACGAGCGAGGGCACGTGCCGCTCGACCTCGAGGACGTCGACCCGCATGACGACGGGTGGCGGCGGTTCGGCGAGCGCGAGGTCCGCAGGGTCACCGGGGAGCTCGACGTCGACGCTGGCGCCCACCTCGGGCAGCGCGCCGTGCTCGGCGATCACGAGGCCGGCGATGGTCTCGTAGTCGCCCAGCGGCAGGTCGCGGCCGAGCGCGCGCTCGACCTCGTCGACGTGGACGTCGCCGGGCATGACCCACATGCCGTCCTCCCCGCCGAGGACGGCGGTCGGGATCTCGGGGTCGTGCTCGTCGGTGATCTCGCCCACGAGCTCCTCGGCCAGGTCCTCGAGCGTCACGACGCCGGCGAAGCCGCCGTACTCGTCGACGACGCAGGCCATCTGGTTCGCGGTGCCGCTCAGCAGGCGCAGCGCGTCGGGCAGCGTCATGGCCGTCGGCACCATCAGCGCGGGCCGCATGATCGACTCGACGGGCTGCGCGCTGCCGGGGAGCAGGGCGAGCACGTCCTGCAGGTGCACGACGCCGACGACCAGGTCGTCCTCGTCGAGCACGGGGTAGCGCGAGTGCCCGGTGGTCATCTGCTCGCGCACGTCCTGCACGGACTGGCCGGCACGGACGACGTCGACGCGCGCCCGCGGGATCATCGCGTGCTCGACGTCCTGGTCGGGGAAGTCGAGGATGCGGTCGAGCAGCACGGAGAGCTCGGCGGGCAGGTCACCGCTCTCGCGCGAGTCCGCCACGATGTGCTCGAGGTCGCGCACGGTGGCCGAGTGCTCGACGTCGTGCACCGGCTCGATGCGCAGTGCGCGCAGCAGCGCGTTCGACGCGGCGTCGAAGATGCGGATGAGCCAGCCGAACAGGCGCAGGTACCAGGTGGTCGACGTCGCGAGGCGCAGCGCGACGGGCTCGGGCCGCGCGATGGCGAGGTTCTTGGGGAACAGCTCCCCGAAGATCATCTGCACCACCGTCGAGAACAGCAGCGCGAGCACCGTGCCCACGGCGATGCCGACGCCGTCGGGCACGCCGACGCCACCGAGGGCCTCGCCGAGCGACTCACCGATGAGCGGCTCCGCGACGTAGCCGACGAGCAGCCCGGTCACGGTGATGCCGAGCTGCGCGCCCGAGAGCATGAAGCTCGTGCGGCGCGTGACGGACAGCGCGCGGTTGGCCGCCGCGTCCCCCGCGGCGCTGCGGGCGCCCAGGCGGGACCGGTCGACCGCCATGTAGGCGAACTCCTGCGCGACGAAGTAGCCCGTCACGGCGGTGATGGCCAGCACCACGACGACGCCCACCAGCAGGGACAGCACCCAGGTCACGAGCATCCCCCCGTCGTCGGCGCCTCGGCGGGCGGCTCCGGGGGGTTCGTACTGTCGGCGTCCATCATGTCCTGTCGTCGGTCGAGCTCTGTCGAGCGCTCAACGGCTCGCAGGGCGCCACGGTTCCAGACCCCGGCCGCACGCGCCAACGAGGCGCCCGCGCCGAGCGGTCGTCAGAGGATCTCGGCGACGTCCTCGAACTCGAGGCGCGGGGCGCGCGGGTGGGCCGGCACCTCGTCGGCCGGCCAGCCGACGTTGAGCACCATGAGGGAGCGCCGGCCGGTCCCCGCGAGCAGGTCGGCGTCGATGCCCGCGGCGTCCATGCCCGACATCGGGCCGACCTCGAGACCCGACGCGCGCAGCGCCACGACGAGGTAGCCGGCCTGCAGCCACGCGTTGTCGCGCGCGAGGCGTTCGCGCCCGTCCGCGTCCGCCTCGAAGCGCTCGCGAGCGCCCGTCATGTGGGGCGCGAGGTGGGCGAGCGTCTCGTGGAAGTCGACGTCGGCCGCGACGACGACGCTCAGCGGCGCAGCCAGCACGCGGTCCCGGTTGCCCCCGGACATGTGGGCCGCGAGCCGCTCGCGAGCCGCGGCCGAGCGCACGAGGACGAGGCGCAGGGGCGAGGCGTTGAACGCCGTGGGGCCCCAGCGGACGGCGTCGTGCACCGCGGCGAGGTGGGCGTCCGTGACCGGCCGGTCGGCCCAGGCCCGCGCCGTCCGGCGTCGGACGAAGACGTCCTCGAGGGTGGAGCTGCTGACATCGGTCTCGAGCGTGGTCACGCAGGCGGCAACGGGCGGGTCGTCCCACGTCTTCCGGGTCGGCGGTGTGGCAGTGGTCACCACGACCGCGAACCGTCGGGCCGGTCGCGGTGCGGGTCGCGCATGCGTATAAGAGAGGAGGTGAGCACCCCCCTCGAGGACTACGCCCTCCTGTCCGACCTGCACACCGGCCCCCTGGTGTCGCGGGACGGGAGCATCGACTGGCTGTGCCTGCCGCGGTTCGACTCGCCCGCGGTGTTCTCGGCGATCCTCGGTGACCCCGACGACGGCCGCTGGAGGCTGTCGGTCGCCGACGGCGAGGTGGTCGAGCGCCGGTACCTGCCGCAGACGTTCGTGCTCGAGACCACGTGGCAGTCGCCGACCGGCAGGGCGCGCGTGACGGACTTCCTCCCGCCGAGCACCGAGCGGGCCGACCTGGTGCGCCGGGTCGAGTGCCTCGAGGGCGAGGTCGACGTCGAGCACGACCTGCGCCTGCGGTTCGACTACGCACGCGCGACGCCCTGGGTCCGCGTGGTGGACGAGGACGACGACGGCCACGACGGCGCCCCCGCGCTGCTCTCGCTCGCCGGACCCGACGGCCTGCTCATGAGCGGGCCGCTGCTCGCGTGGCCGGAGGAGGACGAGGAGGACGACGACGACGGCGCCGACACGCGCACGGCGTCCGGGCAGCCGGGCGCCCGCCGGCCCGGGGCGGAGGAGGAGGGCGGCGCCCGCGCCCGGCGCCTGACCGGCACCTTTCGGCTCGCGGCGGGCGACGTCGCCACCTGGGACCTCACGTGGTTCCCGTCCTACGAGCACACGCCCCCGCCCGTCGACCCCGACCACGCGCTCGCCGAGGGGGTGCGCTTCTGGACGGACTGGTCCGCGCAGCTGACGGTCCACACCGACCACGACCCGATCGTCCTGCGGTCGCTGCTGGTGCTGCGCGCGCTGACGCACTCGCAGACCGGCGGCATCGTCGCCGCGCCCACCGCGTCCCTGCCCGAGGAGCTCGGGGGCAGCCGCAACTGGGACTACCGGTACGTGTGGCTGCGTGATGCGGCCCTGACCATCGAGGTCGCCATCGCGCACGGCCTGACGCGCGGCGCGCGGCTGTGGCGCGACTGGCTGCTGCGCGCCGTCGCGGGCGACGCGCACGACGTCCGGATCATGTACGGCGTCGCGGGCGAGCGGGAGCTCACCGAGGTCGAGCTCGACCACCTCGCCGGGTACGAGGGCTCCCGCCCCGTGCGTATCGGCAACGGCGCGGCGGACCAGTACCAGGCCGACGTCGTCGGCGAGGTCATGCTCGCGCTCGGCCAGCTGCGCGACGCGGGCGTGGGCGAGGACCCGTACACGTGGGAGCTGCAGAAGAGCCTGCTCCGGTTCTGCGAGGCGAACCTCGACCGCAAGGACCACGGCATCTGGGAGATGCGCGGAGAGGTGCACTACTTCACGCACGGCCGGGCGATGATGTGGGCGGCGTTCGACCAGGGCGTCCGTGCGGTCGAGCAGCACGGGCTCGACGGGCCCGTGGAGCGGTGGCGCGAGCTGCGCGACGCGCTGCGCGAGGAGATCGACGCGCGCGGCTTCGACGCCGAGCGGAACACCTTCACGCAGACGTACGGCGGCACCGAGGTGGACGCGTCGCTGCTCCAGCTGCCCCACACCGGGTACCTGACCTACGACGACCCGCGCATGCTCGGCACGGTCGAGCGGATCGAGCAGGACCTGCGTGACGACCACGGCCTGCTGCACCGCTATCGCACCGACGCGGGGCTCGACGGCCTCGAGGGCAACGAGCACCCGTTCCTCATCTGCACCTTCTGGCTCGTCGAGCAGTACGCGCTCGGCGGCCGGCTCGACGATGCCGAGCGGCTCATGGCGCAGCTCGTGGGCTACGCGAACGACCTGGGCCTGCTGAGCGAGGAGTACGACCCCGTGTCCGGCCGCCTCATCGGCAACTTCCCGCAGGCCTTCAGCCACCTCGGGCTCATCCGGGCCGCCGACGCCGTCGCGGCGGCGCAGCGCGCGCGGGCCTGACGGCGTCGGGCGCCGCGGGTGGCGATGTTGCCCGTGGCGATGCGGCCCGGCTCGGACCCGGAACGGGGGAAGCCCCCGAACCCGAGGGTTCGAGGGCTTCCCGTGTCCTCAGGACAGAGCGGTAGCGGTGGTGTTCTGCGTCAGGACATAGGAAACGCATCT
>NZ_JACVQL010000142.1 GCF_019733465.1 Actinotalea ferrariae
CAGAACCCGGCCGCGTTCGCCCAGTCCTGCCACGACCTGGTCGAGGACCCGCGGTGGGCGGACGTGTTCGACGGGATCGACATCGACTGGGAGTACCCCAACGCGTGCGGGCTCAGCTGCGATGCGTCCGGGCGTGAGGCGTTCCCGAACCTGATGCGCGCGCTGCGCACCGAGTTCGGCTCCGACGCGCTGGTCACGGCCGCGATCACCGCGGACGGCACCAGCGGCGGGAAGATCGAGGCCGCGAACTACGCCGGTGCGGCGCAGTACGTGGACTTCTACATGCCGATGACCTACGACTTCTTCGGTGCGTTCGCCGCGCAGGGCCCCACCGCCCCGCACTCACCGCTGCGGTCCTACCCGGGGATCCCGACCCCCGGCTTCGACTCGGCCACGGCGATCGACAAGCTGCAGAGCCTGGGCATCCCGTCGAACAAGCTGCTCCTGGGCATCGGGTTCTACGGTCGCGGCTGGAGCGGGGTGACCCAGTCCGCCCCCGGTGGCAGCGCCACCGGACCGGCACCGGGCACCTACGAGCAGGGCATCGAGGACTACAAGGTCCTCAAGAACACCTGCCCCGCCACCGGCACCGTCGGCGGCACCGCCTACGCCCACTGCGGCACCACCTGGTGGAGCTACGACACCCCCCAGACCATCGCCGGGAAGATGGACTACGCCCAGGGCGAGGGCCTCGCCGGCGCCTTCTTCTGGGAGCTGTCGGGTGACACCACCAACGGCGAGCTGATCCGCGCGATCGGCCGCGGCCTGGAGTGATCGGCGGCTGACGCCGCACGAGCGCGGGGTGCGGTCCGGGTCGACCGGGCCGCACCCCGTCGTGCCATGTCCCTGGCGCCCTGCGCGGGTGCAGACTGCGAGGGTGGACGACGACGACGACGTCGGCTCGGGGCAGGCGCCGCTGGGTCAGCGGCGGGCGGTGCTCGACACCTACCGGTCGATCCGCCTCGCGATCGTGCTGCTCGTCGTGCTGCTCGCCGCCGCGGTCGTCGCCCAGGCGGTCGCCGCCGGGTGCTGGCAGACGTCGCTCAGCGCCTACTACTGGACCGCGGCCCACAGCGTCTTCGTCGCCGTGCTGTGCGGGATCGGCATGTGCCTCCTCGTCTACAAGGGCAGCTCACCCGTCGAGGACGCGGTGCTCGACTTCTCGGGCTTCCTCGCGTTCGTCGTCGCCATGGTGCCGACCGGGCGCGAGCGGATCTGCGGCGGACCGAGCCTCCCGCCGGAGTACGTCGCCGCCGACGGCGTCCGGAACAACGTGCTCGCCGTGCTCGTCGCGGGAGCCGTGGCGCAGGCGGTCCACCTGGTCGTCGCGGCCCGCGGACGCGCGCGCCCCGCGCCCGACGCAGCGGCACGGTGGGCGCGCGCCGTCGGCTGGCTCGTCGTCGCCGTCGGCGCCGTGGTGTTCTTCACCGACCCGCAGCGCCTCATCACCTCGGGGCACAACGCGGCGGCACCGACCATGTTCGTGGGCGTGATCCTCGTCGTCTGGATCAACGCGCGTCAGGCTCGCAGAGCGCGCGAGCGCGCGGCCTACGCGACGACGTACCGGACCATCGCCGTCGCGATGGGCGTGACGCTCGTCGTCATCGGTCTGCTGCGCTTCGTCGTCGTGCCGGCGTGGGACCACGCCGTGATCGTCGTGGAGGCGCTGCTCGTCGCGGAGTTCGCGGCGTTCTGGCTCGTCCAGACCGCGGAGCTGTGGCACGTCGTCGACCGGCGCGACCTCATGCCGGCCGCCCGCCACTCGGCCGGGGAGCCACGTCCCTGAGGTCCGCTGGTCCCGCGCCCCCGTCCGGGCGTGCCGCCAGGATGGTCCCCATGACGACGCCCGACGAGGACGCCCTCGAACCGGTCGAGCTCATCCGCAGGTCCGGGACCGTGCTGCGGATGGGCAGGGCGATGCTCGCGGCGGGCACGGGGAGCTATCGGGTCAAGACCGCGATGCAGCAGGTCGCCCGTGCGCTGGGCATCGACCGCCACGAGGCCCACGTGACGCTCACCGAGATCACCGCGACCTCGCACCGCGGCTCGATCTTCCGCACGGAGGTCGCGGAGGTGCGGACGGTGGGCGTGAACGCCCACCGTCTCGCGCAGCTCACGGACCTCGCGAACGGCCTGAGCCCGGGCGCCACGGTGGCCGACGTGGACCGCGAGCTCGACCGGATCGAGGCGCTCCGACCGCTCTACCCGGCCGTCGCGAACGCGCTCTTCGCCGCCACAGCCTGCGGCGCGTTCGCCTATCTCAACGACGGCGGCCCGGTCGAGATCGCCGGCGTGTTCCTCGCGGCAGGCCTCGGGCAGGCGGTCCGCCGGGCGCTGCTGCACCGCCGGGCCAACCAGTTCGGCGTCACGATGCTCGCGGCCGCCGTCGCGTGCCTCGTCTACCTCGGCTTCGTCCTCGCGCTCGACGCGTGGGCGGGCGGCGCGGGCGCCGGTCACGACGCGGGCGTCATCTCGGCGGTCCTGTTCCTCGTGCCCGGCTTCGCCCTCGTCACGGGTGCCCTGGACCTCGCCAAGCTCGACTTCTCGGCGGGCGTCGCGCGCACCACGTACGCGCTGCTCGTCCTCGTCTCCGCGGGCGTGAGCGTCTGGGCGGTGTCGTGGGTCTCGGGGCTCGAGACCGTCGCGGCCCCCGGCGCCGACCTCGCGCCGCTCGTCGAGCTCGCGCTCCGCGCCCTCGCGAGCGCGCTCGGGGTCCTGGGGTTCGCCCTGCTGTTCAACTCGCCCCTGCGGATGGCGCTGGGCGCGACGGCGATCGGCACCGTCGCGAACGTCCTGCGCCTCGAGCTCGCCGACGTCGGTGTGGCGATGCAGGCCGCGACGATGCTCGCGACGCTCGTGGTCGGGCTGCTCGCGGCGTGGGTCGCGCCCGCGCTCCGGGTCCCGCGGATCACCGTGTCGGTGCCCGCGGTCGTCATCATGGTGCCCGGCGCGGCGGCCTACCGGGCCGTCGTCGGCCTCAACGACGGCGACGTCGACGCGGCGTTCGGCGCCGGGGTGCAGGCGATGTTCGTCGTCGTCTCGATCGCGATCGGACTCGCCGTCGGACGCATGCTCACCGACCGCGCGTGGGCCTTCGAGCGATGACCGAGCGGTCCGCCCGGGCGGCCGGGACGACCGCGGCGCGTGCTCCCGCGCAGGTCAGCACACGCTTTGCCCCTGCTTCGGTTGCCCGGGTACCCTGACCTGCACACTGGAGACGTCGCATAGTCAGGTCTAGTGCGCGACCCTGCTAAGGTCGTGAAGGCGCAAGCCTTCCGTGGGTTCAAATCCCACCGTCTCCGCCTTTCGATGTCGCAGGACATCGACGAACGCCCGGACCCACGTCATGTGGGCCCGGGCGTTCGTCATCGCGGGGTGGGGGGCGCCGCAGCGGGCCCGGCGGTCGCGGGGAGCCCCTCGTCCGGGGAGGCGCCGTGCGCGGGCGGCGCGTCGACGAGGACGGAGCCCAGGGTGAGCACGACCAGGCCGGCGAGCACGACCCCGAGCAGCGCGACCCGCAGGCTCGCGGCGTCGGCGACGAGCCCGACGACGGTCGGCGAGACGAGGAAGCCCACCCGCAGGAGCCAGCTGACGACGGTCAGCCCGACGCCGTGCGGGAGTCCGGGCAGCTCGTCGGCCGTGTGCATCACGGCGGGGACGAGGGTCGCGACGCCGAGCCCGGCGAGGGCGAACCCGCCGAGCGTGGTGGCGACGGAGGGGACGGCGAGCGCGAGGCCCATCCCCGCCGCGATGCCGACACCGCCGACGAGGGCCACCCGGCGCTGCCCGAACCGGTCCACGAAGCGGTCGCCGGTGAGCCGGCCGACCGTCATCGCGACGGAGAGCGCGACGAACGCGAGGCCCGCCGTCGCGGCGTCGGCCCCGACCTCGCCGCGCATGTACAGCGCGCCCCACGAGCTGCCCGCGTCCTCGACGAACGCCCCGCACGCGGCCAGGCCGCCGAGGGCCGCGAGGGGCAGCAGGGCGCGCCGGGACCACGC
>NZ_JACVQL010000143.1 GCF_019733465.1 Actinotalea ferrariae
AGCCGCGCCCTCAGCGCCGCGACGCGCCCGGCCGCCTCGTGCAGGCGCTCCTCGGTGAGCGTGCCGGCCGCGAGGCGCTCGGCCACCGCGGCGTGGATCCGGCCGAGCTGGTCCCGCCCGTCCTCGGCGCCGAGGAGGAGCAGGTCGGCGCCCGCCGCGAGCGACCGGACCGCGCCTCCCACGAGCCCGTGCAGGGCGCGGACGCCCGCCATGTCGAGTGCATCGGTCACCACGACGCCGGTGAAGCCGAGCTCCCTCCGGAGCAGGTCCACGAGCAGTCGCCGGCTGAGCGTGGCCGGCTCGTCGTCGAGCGCGGGGAACACCACGTGCGAGGTCATCACGGCCGCGACGCCGGCCTCGATCGCCGCCGTGAACGGCGGCAGCTCGCGCCCGCGGAAGGTCACCTCGTCGACGTCGACCACGGGCAGACCCAGGTGGGAGTCCACCGTCGTGGCGCCGTGGCCGGGGAAGTGCTTGACGACGGCGGCGACGCCCGCGTCCTGGAGCCCGCGGACGTACGCCGCGCCGTGGCGCGACGCGAGTGCGGGGTCGTCGCCGAACGAGCGCACGCCGATCACGGGGTTGCGCGGGTCGCTGTTCACGTCGACCGATGGCGCGAGGTTGAGGTTCACGCCGGCGGCCGCGAGGTCGGCCCCGATGGCGCCGGCCACGGCCTCCGTGAGGCGCACGTCGTCCACGACCCCGAGGGCCAGGTTGCCGGGGTAGGCGCTGCCCACGAGGTAGTCGAGGCGCGTGACGTCCCCACCCTCCTCGTCGAGCGCGAGCAGCACGTCGGGACGCGTCGAGCGCAGCGCGTCGCCGATCGCGCGGACGCGGTCGCGCGTCGGGAGGTCGTCGCCTGGTGCGGTGAGGTTGTGGCCGTACAGGCACACGCCCGCGAGGCCGTCCTCCAGGGCGTCGTGCACCCACGGGGGCACGGTCGGCCCGAGGAACGCCGGCATGAGGCAGGCGTTGACGAGGCGCTCGAGCTCGGACACGGGGATCTCCTGGTGCTGGTGAGGGCTGCAGGCTACGGCGGGGCAGCCCCCGAGGTGTCGGTCATGGGCACAGCAGACCGGCCGGGCGATGGCCCGGGACCCCTCGGGTCCCGGGCCACGTCCGGCCGGTGAGGCGGCACGCAGCGTGCCGAGGGGTTCTCAGCCGCAGACCACCCCCGTGCCCCACGGACCCCACGGGTCCGCGCCCGGGACGTCGGAGCTCGTCCACCACTTGGCGGTCCACTGCCGGCCGGCGAACGTCACGACGTCACCGCCCGTGTAGACGGTGCCGCGCACCCACGGGGCGGCGGCGCAGTCACCGGGATCGGTCGGGTCGGTGGGGTCGGTCGGATCCGTCGGGTCGGTCGGCTCCGTCGGGTCCGCGGCGCACGCGCCGAGGTCGCGCCACACGCCCGACCCGCCCGTGCTCGGCGCCTCGCCCTGCGTCCACCAGCGGGCCTCCCAGTCCCGGCCCGCGTACGAGGCGCGGTTGCCCCCGGTGTAGACGGTCGTCGGCGAGTACGGCGCCGCGACGCAGTCGCCGGGGTCCGTCGGGTCCGTCGGGTCCGTCGGGTCCGGCGGCACGTACGGGCCGCCGACGTCGAGCCGGGCCGCCATCGTGCGCGCCACGTCGAAGTTGTTCGTCGCGTCCCAGTTGATCGACCACGTCATCACGCCGCCGATCGGCCCGTACGGCTGCGCCGGCGTGAACCGCCCGCAGCGCGTGCCGAGCTCGAGGCAGTCGAGCGCCTGGATGACGTTCGACATCGGCTGGTACCCGCCGCCGGCGGCGGACCGCACCGCCGGGACGCCCAGTCCCACCTGCCGGGGCTCGAGGCCCATCTCGAGCTGGATGCACGCGAGGGCGGCGAGGAAGTCCGGCGTCCCCTGCGAGTACACCTGGCTGTCGCAGCCGAGCATCGAGCCCGAGTTGTAGTACTGGACGTTCACGATGGTGAGGATGTCGCTGATGCTCTTCGTCAGCTGGTAGTAGCCCATGGTGGTGGCCTGGTAGTCGATGGTCTGCGGTGCCATCGAGATGATCAGGTCCGGCCCGGCCAGCGCACGCAGCCGGCGCAGGGCGTCGGCCATGTGCACGGCGTCGATGCCGTGCTCGAGGTCGATGTCCACGCCGTCGAACCCGTACTGCTGCATGAGCCCGTAGGTCGTGCGCGCGAAGTTCTCAGCCGCCGTCGGGCTGTTGACGACGACGTTGCCCTTCTCGCCGCCGACGGAGATGACGACCTTGCGGTCGTCGGCCCGGATCTCGGCGACGTCGGCCGTGAACTCCGCGACCGTGTAGCCGTCGAGCTCGGCGGTGGCGAGGTTGAACGTGATGCCGCCCGGCGTCCCCGCCAGGTTGTCGGCGAAGGCGACCGCGACGAGGTTGTAGGCGGACGGGATCTCGTCGAGCCGCAGGACGGTCGAGCCGTTGTCGAAGTTGTGCCAGTACCCGGTGAGCCACTGGTGGCCCGTAGCGGCGGCCGGCTCGGCGGCCTGGGCCGTCGTCGCCGTGGCGAGGCCACCCAGGGCCATCAGGGCGGCCGTGCCGGCAGCAAGCAGGGATGACAGGGTTCTTCTCATGGACGCTCCTCGGTCAGGGGACGGCACGAGGAGCCGGGCGCGTGGGCCCGGCCCCTCGTGGTCGGACGGTGGTGATCAGCGCAGCCCGTCACCGATCGCGCGGATCAGCTCGCCGTTGGTGGTGTCACCCGACAGCTCCCAGAAGAAGGCGCCGGCGAGGCCCTCGTTCTGGGCGTAGTCCATCTTCCCGGCGATGGTCTGGGGGGTGTCGTAGCTCCACCAGGTGGTGCCGCAGTGGGCGTAGGCGGTGCCGCCGACGGTGCCGGTGGCGGGGCAGGTGTTCTTGAGGACCTTGTAGTCCTCGATGCCCTGCTCGTAGGTGCCTGGTGCCGGTCCGGTGGCGCTGCCACCGGGTGCGGACTGGGTCACCCCGCTCCAGCCGCGACCGTAGAACCCGATGCCCAGCAGCAGCTTGTTCGACGGGATGCCCAGGCTCTGCAGCTTGTCGATCGCCGTGGCCGAGTCGAAGCCGGGGGTCGGGATCCCCGGGTAGGAGCGCAGCGGTGAGTGCGGGGCGGTGGGGCCCTGCGCGGCGAACGCACCGAAGAAGTCGTAGGTCATCGGCATGTAGAAGTCCACGTACTGCGCCGCACCGGCGTAGTTCGCGGCCTCGATCTTCCCCCCGCTGGTGCCGTCCGCGGTGATCGCGGCCGTGACCAGCGCGTCGGAGCCGAACTCGGTGCGCAGCGCGCGCATCAGGTTCGGGAACGCCTCACGCCCGCTGGCATCACAGCTGAGCCCGCACGCGTTGGGGTACTCCCAGTCGATGTCGATCCCGTCGAACACGTCCGCCCACCGCGGGTCCTCGACCAGGTCATGGCAGGACTGGGCGAACGCGGCCGGGTTCTG
>NZ_JACVQL010000144.1 GCF_019733465.1 Actinotalea ferrariae
GGGCAGCGCGGCGCGCCGCGTGGCGTGGGTCCCGGCGGGCGGGTCGACGAGCGCGGCGAGCCGGAGTCGGTCGCGCAGCCCGACGCCCTCCCGAGCGCGCTCCACGTGTGGGAGCCGGGAGCGGGGAGGGTCGTGGTCGCCGACCGCACCGAGCTGACCGCGGGCCGGCCCCACCCCGCCCTCGGGCAGTGGAGCCATCTCGCGTGGGTCCTGGCGCCGCGCCTGCCCGGTCTGACCTCCGGTCGCTGACCCCCGCGCGCGCCGTCCGGCCATGTCGGTCGTACGGCGGCCCGGTTGGCCGCGCGGCGATCCGGTTCGCGGTGCTGCGGCCCGGTCGGCCGTCCCGCGGCCTGGCTCGCCGCGCAGCGGCGCCCGGTTGGCAGCCGCTCGGGCTTGTGACCACGATGGGGATGCCCGCCGTGCGGTGGGCCGCACCGACAGCGAGGAGGATGCGATGAGCACGGTCCCTGGTGACGACACGTGGGCCGACGCGGGACTCGTCCCGCCGGACAGCAGCGAGGTCCCCGGCTCCGAGCGGTCGACCGTCCCCGTCGAGCCGGAGCACCAGCCGCGGGCCCCCCGGCCGGACCTGCGCGACGAGGCGGCGGAGCCCGACGTCGTCGAGCAGGCCCAGGAGGTGCCCGACGACGGGACGGACGAGTACCCCGAGGAGCAGTGAGGGACGGGCGCCGGGCCCGGTGCGCGCGGGCGGTCGGCGTCCCGATAACGTGACGCCATGAGCCGTTCCGCTGAGCCCCTGACGACCGAGGCGATCGCCGCGCTGCCGAAGGTCGTCCTCCACGACCACCTCGACGGCGGCCTGCGCCCCGCGACGATCGTCGAGATCGCCGCCGAGGTCGGGCACGAGCTGCCGACCACCGACCCCGAGGCGCTCGGACGCTGGTTCGTCGAGGCGGCGAGCTCGGGCTCGCTGCCGCGGTACCTGGAGACGTTCGACCACACGATCGCCGTCATGCAGCGGGCCGAGGACCTGCGCCGGGTCGCGCGCGAGGCGGTCGTGGACCTCGCGTCCGACGGCGTCGTGTACGCCGAGCAGCGGTACGCGCCCGAGCAGCACCTCCGTGCCGGCCTCAGCCTGCAGGACGTCGTCGACGCGGTGCAGCAGGGCCTCGAGGAGGGCGTCGCCGAGGCCGCCGCGGCCGGGCGCCGGATCCGCGTCGGACAGCTCGTCACCGCGATGCGGCACGAGGACCGCGGCCAGGAGATCGCCGACCTGGCCCTGGCGAACCGGGAGCGCGGCGTCGTCGGGTTCGACATCGCCGGCGCCGAGGACGGCTTCCCGCCCTCGCGCCACGTGGCCGCGTTCCGGACCCTGCGCCAGGCGCACTTCCCGGTGACGATCCACGCGGGCGAGGCGGCCGGGCTGGACTCCATCTCGGAGGCCCTGCACGTCGGGGGTGCGCTGCGGCTCGGTCACGGCGTCCGCATCGCCGACGACGTCACGTTCGGCGAGCGCACGGAGGCGGACCCGTCGGGCCTCGCCGTCGCGTCGCTCGGCTACCTCGCCCACTGGGTGCGGGACCAGCAGGTGCCGCTCGAGCTGTGCCCGACGTCGAACGTCCAGACGGGGGCGGCCACGTCGGTCGCCGAGCACCCGATCACGGCGCTCGCGGCGCTCGGGTTCGCGGTGACGGTCAACACCGACAACCGCCTGATGTCCGGCACGTCGATGACGCGGGAGATGCAGCTGCTCGTGGAGGAGGCGGGCTGGACGCTCGCGGACCTGCGCGACGCGACGCTCACCGCGGCCTGGAACGGCTTCATCCACCACGACGAGCGTCAGGCGCTCGTCGACGAGGTGATCGAGCCCGGCTTCGCCCTCGGCACCGGCGGCCGCCACCGCGCCTGAGAGCCGGGCGGCCCATCGCTCACGACGCGGAAGGTCCGTACCGCGAGGCGGTACGGACCTTCCACGTCAGCGGGTGGGACCTTCAGACGCCCTTGGGGTGCCAGACCGTCTTGGTCTCGGTGAACGCGAGGATCCGCCGCGGGCCGTCGGGCACGGCGGTCCAGTCCGGCTCGGCGTCGTCGAGCGCGGGACGCCGCACGCGCTTGATGCTGCCGGCCGCCTCCGCCTCGAGCGCGCCCCACGTGACGCCGTCGGCGAGCGCCGCGCCCGCGAGGTCGATCGCGTTGACGTCCAGGTGCCCCGCGAGGTGCGGCGCGATCTCGGCCGTCCGCCCCGTGAGGACGTTGACGACGCCCTTCGGCACGTCCGACGTCGCGAGGACCTCGCTCAGCGTGATCGCCGGCAGGGGCCGCCGCTCGCTGCTGACGAGCACTGCCGTGTTGCCCGTCACGAGCACGGGCGCGAGCACGCTGACGAGCCCGAGGAGCGACGAGCGCTGCGGCGCGAGCACCGCGACCACGCCCGTCGGCTCGGGCACCGACAGGTTGAAGTACGGCCCGGCCACGGGGTTCGCCGAGCCGGCGACCTGCGCCACCTTGTCCGCCCAGCCCGCGTACCAGACCCAGCGATCGACCGCGGCCGAGACGACGTCGTCCGCGTCGCCGCGCGAGATCCCCTCGCCGGCCGACACCTCCTCGACGAACTGCGCCCGACGCCCCTCGAGCAGCTCGGCCACGCGGTAGAGCACCTGACCGCGGTTGTACGCCGTCGCGCCGGCCCAGCCCTTCTGCGCCGCGCGCGCCGCGACGACGGCGTCGCGCGCGTCCTTGCGCGAGCCGAGCGCCGCGTTGGCGAGGAAGCGCCCGTCGGCCGCCGTGACCTCGTAGGTGCGCCCGGACTCGCTGCGCGGGAACGCGCCGCCGATGAAGAGCTTGTACGTCTTGCGGACGTCGACGCGCGTGCCGGTCGACGTGGTGGGTGTGGTCGCCATCAGTCGGTGCTCCCGTCGACGAGGTACGGCGCGAGGCCGTGCCGGCCGCCCTCACGGCCGTGTCCGGACTCCTTGTACCCGCCGAACGGGCTGGTCGGGTCGAACCGGTTGAACGTGTTGGCCCAGACGACGCCGGCCTTGAGCCGGTCCGCCATCCACAGGATGCGCGAGCCCTTCTCGGTCCAGACGCCGGCCGAGAGCCCGTAGGGCGTGTTGTTGGCCTTCGCGACGGCCTCGTCGGGCGTGCGGAACGTCAGCACCGACAGCACGGGGCCGAAGATCTCCTCGCGCGCGATCGTGTGCGCGGCGCTGACGTCGGTGAAGACCGTCGGCGGGAACCAGTAGCCCTGCTCGGGCAGGTCGCACGCGGGGCTCCACCGCGTCGCGCCCTCGGCCGTGCCGGCCTCCGCGAGGCGCGTGATCCGCTCGAGCTGCGCGGCCGAGTTGATGGCGCCGACGTCGGTGTTCTTGTCCATCGGGTCGCCGACGCGCAGGGTCGCGAGGCGCTCCTTGAGCCGGTCGACCACCTCGTCGGCCACGGACTCCTGGACGAGGAGCCGCGACCCCGCGCAGCACACCTGACCCTGGTTGAAGTAGATGCCGTTGACGATGCCCTCGACGGCCTGGTCGATCGGGGCGTCGTCGAAGAGGATGTTCGCCGCCTTGCCGCCGAGCTCGAGCGTCACGGTCTTGCGCGTGCCCGCGATCTCGCGGGCGATGCGCTTGCCGACCGCCGTCGAGCCCGTGAAGGCGATCTTGTCGATGCCGGGATGCGCCACGAGCATCGCGCCCGTCTCGCGCGCGCCCGTGACGATGTTGACGACGCCGGGCGGCAGCTCCGCCTGGCGGAGCAGGTCGGCGAACAGCAGGGCCGAGAGCGGCGTCGTCTCGGCCGGCTTGAGCACCACGGTGTTCCCCGTGGCGAGCGCGGGCGCGATCTTCCACGCGAGCATGAGCAGGGGGAAGTTCCACGGGATGACCTGGGCCGCGACGCCGTGCGGCCGGGGCGCGACGCCGAACCCGGCGTGGTCGAGCTTGTCCGCCCAGCCGGCGTAGTAGAAGAAGTGCGCGGCCGCCGTGGGCACGTCGACGTCGCGCGACTCGCGGATCGGCTTGCCGTTGTCGAGGGTCTCGAGCACGGCGAACTCGCGGGACCGCTCGGCGAGGAGCCGTGCGATCCGGAACAGGTACTTCGCGCGCTCGGAGCCCGGCATCGGGCCCCACACCGTCTCCTGCGCGCGCCGGGCGGCGCGGACCGCGCGGTCGATGTCCGTCTCGCCGGCCTCGGCGACGTCGGCGAGCACCTCCTCGGTCGCGGGGTTGACCGTCTTGAACATCGTCCCGTCGGCCGGGTCGACGAACTCGCCGTCGATGAACAGGCCGTACGACGAGGCGATGTCGACGACCGACCGGGACTCCGGTGCGGGGGCGTACTCGAAGGGGCTCATGCCGGCCTCTCAGTCGACGGTGACGTAGTCGGGGCCGGAGTACCAGCCGGTCCGCAGCTTCTGCCGCTGCTGGAGCACGTCGTTGAGCAGCGACGACGCGCCGAATCGGTACCAGTCCGGGTCGAGCCAGTCCTCGCCGGCCGTCTCCTTGACCGCGACGAGGTGCTTGATCGCGTCCTTCGACGTGCGGATGCCGCCGGCCGGCTTCACCCCGACCTGCACGCCCGTCTCGCGGCGGAAGTCCCGGACCGCCTCGAGCATGAGGTTCGTGACGGGGAGCGTCGCGGCCGGGCTGATCTTGCCCGTGCTCGTCTTGATGAAGTCGGCGCCCGCGAGCATCGCGAGCCACGACGCCCGGCGCACGTTGTCGTACGTCGCGAGCTCGCCCGTCTCGAGGATCACCTTGAGGTGCGCGGTCGCGCCGTTCTCGCGGCACACCTCGCGCACGGCGACGACGTCCTCGAACACCCGCTCGTAGCGGCCCGAGAGGAACGCGCCGCGGTCGATCACCATGTCGATCTCGTGCGCGCCGGCCTGCACGGCCTCGCGCGTGTCGGTGAGCCGCACGTGCCGGCTCGCGCGTCCTGAGGGGAACGCGGTCGCGACGGCGGCGACGTGCACGCCCGAGTCGCCGAGCGCGTCGACGGCCACGGGCACCAGGTCGTTGTAGACGCAGACCGCCGCGACGCGGGGGCACGTCGGGTCGCCCGGCTCGGGCTGGACCGCCTTCGCGCACAGGCCGCGGACCTTGCCCGGGGTGTCCGCACCCTCGAGCGTCGTGAGGTCGATCATCCGGATGATGAGGTCGAGCGCCCACGCCTTCGACGTCGTCTTGATGGACCGCGTGGCCAGCATCCCCGCGCGGCCCTCCGCGCCCACCTGGTCGACGCCCGGGAGGCCGTGCAGGTACCTGCGCAGCGACGCCTCGTCGAGCGAGGACGTGCCGACGACGCGGCGGGCCAGATCGGCGATCTCGGACGCGGACCGCTCGGGCGCGTGACCCTGCCGCGCGCCGACCTCGGGTGCGTGACCGTCCGGTGCCTGCGCATCGGCCGCTGGACCGTCGGGTGCGCGACCGTGGGACGGCGCCGTTGCCGTGGTGCTCATCACACGATCCTACCCATCGGTAACCGGCCTGGAGCCGAGGCCGCCGATGCCCCAGGCTGTCCCCGTGACCTCGCGCGCGACCGCCTACCTCGACCACCCGGGCCCGATCCCGTTCGCGCACCGTGGGTTCTCGCCCGCGGGGCTGGAGAACTCCATGGCCGCGTTCGCGGCCGCCGTGGACCTGGGCTTCCGGTACGTCGAGACCGACGTCCACGCGACCGCCGACGGCGTGCTGGTCGCGTTCCACGACGCGACGCTCGACCGGGTCACGGACGGCTCGGGTCGCGTCGCGGAGCTGCCGTGGGCGACGGTGCGCCGCGCGCGCATCGGCGGGGTCGAGCCGGTGCCGCTGCTCGAGGACCTGCTCGGCGCCTGGCCCGACCTCCACGTCAACGTGGACGTCAAGGCCGACGCCGCCGTGGGACCCGTGGTCGACGTGCTCGAGCGCACGCGTGCGCACGACCGCGTGTGCGTCGCCTCGTTCTCCGACGCACGACGTCGCGCCGTGCTGCGCGGGCTCTCACGGCCCGTGACGACGTCGGCGGGCAACGCCTCGGCGGCCGCCTTCCGCGGCGCGGCGGCGGTGCGCTCCCGCCGAGCGGCGCGCCGCGCCCTGCACGACGTCGACTGCCTCCAGCTCCCCGAGCGCCACCGCGGCATCCCGGTCGTCACGTCCGCGTCGGTCGCCGCTGCGCACGCGCACGGCGTCCCCGTGCACGTGTGGACGGTGAACGACCCGGCGGACATGCGCCGCCTCCTCGACCTCGGCGTCGACGGCCTCGTCACCGACCGCGCCGACCTGCTGCGCGACGTGCTCGTCGAGCGCGGGCAGTGGGGGTGAGGGCCGGCTGCCGCGGTCAGCCGAGCGGGCCCTCGGTCTCGGGGAAGCCGGGCGCGTCGACCGCCCACGGCGCCTGCAGCATCGTCGCGGTCGCCCAGCCCGCGGCCGCGAGCCCGGCGTCGGAGTCGGCGTCGGCCGTGGGGTCGATCTCGGCGTAGCGGACGCGGACGGCGCCCTCGCCCTCGGTGCGGTCGATCCGGGCCTCGACGGCGCCGAACGCCGCGAGCGGCGCGACGCGGATACCGCGCAGGTCCGCGGCGGGCAGGTCCGGCACGTTGAGGTTGAGCACGCCGTCCTGCGGCGAGCGGTCCTCGAGCCAGCGCAGCCCGTGCGCGGCGACGACGCCCGCCGTGGCCCAGTGCTCAGGGTTCGCGGTGACGATCGAGACGGCCATGCCGCGGATGCCCTGCGTCATCGCGGACGTCGCCGCGCCCACCGTCCCGGAGTGGATCACGGCGTAGCCGGTGTTGGGACCGCGGTTGACCCCCGAGAGCACGAGGTCGGGCCGAGGCCCGAAGCCTTCGTACGCGGCGAGGAACACGATCAGGGCCGGGGCGGCGGCGACCGCGTAGGACTCGACGCCGTCCGGGAGCCCGGGTGCCGCCTTCGGCTCCACGACGACGCGGCCGTCGTGCTCGAGGCCGAAGAGCGACGCGGACGCGCCCGAGTACTCGGTCGCCGGCGCCGCGACGACGACGTCGTACCCGGCGTCGAGCGCGACGCGCGCCAGGACCGCGAGGCCCGGGGAGTCGATGCCGTCGTCGTTGGTGATCAGTGCCCTCACTGTGCTGCCCCCACTCTCATGGCCTCCACTCTGCTGGCCCTCACTCGTCCACCGGTTCGGCGGTCACGCGCTCCACGAAGCGCTCGATCTGGTCCTGGTGGCCGGTCGCGAGCCCGCGCCGCGTCACGTTGAGCGCGCCGGCGGCCGCACCGAGCCGCACGGACTCGAGCAGGTCGAGACCGCGCGCGAGCCCCACAGCCACGCCGGCCGTCAGGGAGTCGCCCGCCCCGCGGTGGTCCACGGTGGACACCGGGGGAGCCGTGACCTGCCACGCCCCGTCGCGGGTCACCACGAGCGTGCCCTCGGCGGCCCGCGAGACGACCATCGCGCCGACCTCGCCGCGGCCCTCGTCGTCGTCGCCCTCCGCGGCGTCGGAGCCGGCGTCGTCGGCGTGCGCGCCCGCGAGCACCGCCCGCGCGCCCGCGAGCAGCTGGGCGAGGTCCTCGCCGTCCGCCAGCCCGCAGTCGAGCATCTCGGTGTGGCTCATCTTGAGCACGTCCAGGCCCTCGGCGACGACGGCGAGCGCGGCGTCGCCCGAGAGGTCCGCGACCACCCGGCGACCGTTGCGCCGCAGGTCACGAGCCACACGGGCCAGGAACTCCGGCGGGACGGTGCTCGGCGGGTCGGCGCCCGTGAGCGCGACGACGTCGGCGTCGAGCGCCTCGACCAGGAGGGTGCCGAAGAGGTCGTCGAGCTCATGACGTCCGAGCGGCGTCGGGTCCATCGTCGCGACCTCGCGGCGCTCGCCGGCCTCGGCCGCCTCGCGGTCGCCCTCGCGCCGGTCGTGCACGTACGCGCCGTTCGCTCCGTCGTACCGCGTGGCGCGCAGCACCATGCCCTCCGCGCTCGCGAGGTGCTGGGCGACGCGGCCGGTCTCGCCGCCGAACGGCCCGCAGACGACGACGTCCGCGCCGAGCACGGCGGCCATGCGGCCGAGCCACAGGCCCTGCCCGCCCGGGTGCACGTGGATCTCGGGTCCGTCGCCCTCGACCGCGTCCTCGACGGTCACCGTGAGCAACGACGTCAGCGCGAGCACGCACACGCGCGGGTCGTCCGCCACCGTCCCACCTCCGTACCTGGTTCCGAGGGCCCAGCCTCACAGGCACCTCGCAGGTCCGCAGCCCGAGCGTCAGACGCCGAGCGCCGCCGCCACGTCCGCGCGCACGGCGTCGAGCCGCGCGCGGGCCGTGCTCCGCGCAGCGCCGACCGGGTCGTCCTGCGCGTCTGTGCCCGTGCCCGTGCCCGTGCCCGCGTCCACCGGCACGACCACCTCGAGGTAGCACTTCACCTTGGGCTCGGTCCCGCTCGGCCGGACGACGACGCGCGTGCCGTCCGCCGCGAGCAGCCGCAGTCCGTCGGTCGGCGGCAGGTCGTGCTCGCCGTCCGTGCTGCCGAGCGAGAGGTCGACGAGCTCGACCACCGGCGAGCCGGCGAGCGTCGCGGGCGGCGCCTGGCGCACCCGTGCCATGGTCGCCGGGATCTCGTCGAGGTCGGTGAACCGCACCGAGAGCTGGTCGGTGAGGTGCAGCCCGTGGGTGACCGCGAGGTCGTCGAGCAGGTCGATCAGGGTCCGTCCCTGCGCCCGCGTGGTCGCCGCGAGCTGCGCGAGCAGGAGGGCCGCGGAGAGCCCGTCCTTGTCCCGGACGCGCGCCGGGTCGACGCAGTAGCCGAGCGCCTCCTCGTAGCCGAACACGAGCCCCTCGACGCGCGAGATCCACTTGAAGCCCGTGAGCGTCGACCGGTGCGTCATGCCGTGCGCCTCAGCGATGCGCCCGAGGAGCCGTGAGGAGACGATCGAGCTCGCCAGGACGCCGTCGTCGGCCGCGGGGTGGGCCTGCCGCCACCGCGACGCGCGGTCCATGCCGAGCAGCGCACCGACCTCGTCGCCGTGGAGCATGCGCCAACCCGAGGCCGCGAGGGAGTCCCGGCCGCTGACCGAGCTCGCGTGGCCGGCGCGCGGGTCCCGGACCGCGACGGCGCACCGGTCGGCGTCCGGGTCGTTGGCCAGCACGATGTCCGCGTCGAGCACCTCGGCGAGCGCGAGGGCGAGGTCGATCGCCCCCGGCTCCTCGGGGTTGGGGAACGCGACCGTGGGGAAGCGCGGGTCGGGCAGCGCCTGCTCGGGGACGATGTGCAGGTCCGCGAACCCCGCCGCCCGCAGCAGGCGCTCGGCGGTGTGCCCGCCGACTCCGTGCAGCGGCGTGAGGACGATCCGCAGGTCGCGCGGCGATCCCGGGTCCGCGAGCGCGCCGACGGCGGTGAGGTAGCCCTCGACGACCTCCTCGCCGAGCACCGTCCAGCCGCCCTCGGTGCGGCGCACCGACGCGACCGACGGCACGGCCGCGATCCGTGCGGCGATCTCCTCGTCGTACGGCGGCACGATCTGCGAGCCCTGCCCGCTGTCCGTGACCACGCGTCCGCCGAGGTACACCTTGTAGCCGTTGTCCGCGGGCGGGTTGTGGCTCGCGGTGACCATGACGCCCGCGTCCGCGCCCAGCTGGCGCACCGCGTAGGCGAGCACCGGCGTCGGCAGCGGCTCCGGGAGCAGGAGCGCGTGACCGCCCGCCGCCGTCACGACGGCCGCGGTGTCCCGCGCGAAGACGTCGGAGCTGAAGCGCGCGTCGTAGCCGATCACCACGCGCGGTCCCTCGACGACGACGCCGCCGCCCTCGCCGCGCCGGGCCTCGAGCGCGTCCACGAGGTAGCGCGTCAGGCCCGCGGCCGCGCGGATGACGACCGCGCGGTTCATCCGGTTGGGCCCGCCGCCCATCGCACCGCGGAGGCCGGCCGTGCCGAACTGGAGCGACCCGCGGAAGCGGTCGGTGAGCTCGGCGCGCGCGACACCCTGGAGCTCGGCGTCCGCCTCGTCGTCCTGCGCGGTCGTGAGCAGGACGCGCAGGTGCTCGGCGGTCTGCGGGTCGGGGTCGTCGTCGATCCACGCCTCGACCTGCGCCACGAGGGCCGGGTCGAGCGCCGGCTCGTCGGCCCGCGAGCCGGTGCGGTCCGCGCCGGCGGCCGTGGTGTCCGCCCCGCCGTCGCCGTCCACCTCGACACCCGCGCCGGTCACCGGGACGTCGCTCGTCCCCTCGGGCGCCATCACAGCTTCCCGACGACGTCGGCGAGCAGCCGGCTGATCCGGGGAGCCGCGGCCTGGCCGGCCTCGATCACCTCGGCGTGCGAGAGGGGCACGGGGCTGATGCCCGCCGCGAGGTTCGTCACGAGCGAGAGCCCGAGCACCTCGAGGCCGGCGTGCCGGGCCGCGATCGCCTCGAGCGTCGTCGACATGCCGACCAGGTCCGCGCCCATGACACCGGCCATGCGGACCTCGGCGGGCGTCTCGTAGTGCGGCCCGCGGAACTGCGCGTAGACGCCCTCGGGCAACGACGCGTCGACCTCGTGCGCGAGGTCGCGCAGCCGCTGCGAGTACAGGTCCGTGAGGTCGACGAAGGTCGCGCCCTCGAGCGGCGACGTCGCCGTGAGGTTGAGGTGGTCGCGGATGAGGACCGGCGTGCCGGCCGACCACTCGGGGTTCAGGCCGCCGCAGCCGTTGGTCAGGACGACCGAGCGGGCGCCCGCGGCCGCCGCCGTCCGGACGCCGTGGACGACGCGCCGCACGCCGCGGCCCTCGTACAGGTGGGTGCGCGAGCCCAGGACGAGCGCGTGCCCGCCGTTCGCGAGCCGGATGGACCGCGTGGTCCCGACGTGCCCGACGACGGCCGGAGCGCTGAAGCCGGGCAGCTCGTGGCTCGGCACCTCCGCGACGGTCTCGCCCAGCAGGTCGGCGGCACCGCCCCAGCCCGAGCCGAGGACGAGCGCGACGTCGTGCCGCGCCACCCCCGTGCGCTCGGCGAGGACGGCGGCGGCCGCGCGGGCCACCTCGAACGGGTCGGTGGCCGGGTCGTCGAGGGTGGTGACGGCTCCGGCGCTGGTGCTCGCACTCATGGTGCCGAGGCTAGCGGCGCCGTGATGCCGCCGCTGCCGGGTGAGCCGGTGCGCCGGTGCGCCGGCGCGCGCGAGGAGGCGGTGGGGTGGGCGCGGACGGCAGAATGCCCGGGTGACTGCCTCCACGCCCGGCCTCGCCACGCCCGCACCCGACGTCGAGCGGCCGCCCGGCCGCAAGCCGCCCCGCGTCGTCGTCGTCGGCGGCGGGCCCGGCGGGTACGAGGCCGCGCTCGTCGCCCGGCGCTCGGGTGCGCACGTGACGCTGATCGAGCGGCAGGGCGTCGGCGGGGCCGCGGTCCTGACCGACGTCGTGCCGTCGAAGACGCTCATCGCGACCGCCGAGTGGATGACCATCGCCGACCGCGCGACCGACCTCGGCATCCGCATGGTCGGCCTCCCCACGGACACCCCGGTGCGCGGGCACGAGGTGGACCTCGGCAAGGTCAACGCGCGCGTCGTCGAGCTCGCCGCGGCGCAGTCGGCCGACATCCGCACGCGGCTCGAGACCGAGGGCGTCGAGGTCGTCGAGGGCACCGGGCGGCTCGACGGTCCGCAGCGCGTCGTGACGCAGGCGGGGGAGTCCTTCGACGCCGACGTCGTGCTGCTCGCGACCGGTGCGACGCCGCGCCGGCTGCCCGAGGCCGAGCCCGACGGTGAGCGCATCCTCACCTGGACCCAGCTCTACACGCTGACCGAGCTGCCCGAGCGGCTGATCGTCGTCGGCTCGGGCGTCACGGGCGCCGAGTTCGCGGGGGCCTACAACGCGCTCGGCGCCGACGTCGTCCTCGTGTCGTCGCGCGACCGCGTGCTGCCGGGTGAGGACGCCGACGCGGCTGAGCTGATCGAGGACGTCTTCACCTCGCGCGGCATGACGGTCATGAGCCGGTCCCGTGCCGCCGGTGTGGTCCGCACCGACCAGGGCGTCGCGGTGACCCTCGCCGACGGACGCGTGGTCGAGGGCTCGCACTGCCTCATGGCCGTCGGTGCGATCCCCAGCACCGAGGGGCTCGGGCTGGCCGAGGCGGGCGTCGACCTCGCCAAGGGCGGGTACATCCAGGTCGACAAGGTGTCGCGGACGAGCGCCCGGGGCGTCTACGCGGCGGGTGACTGCACGGGCGTGCTGCCGCTCGCGTCGGTCGCCGCCATGCAGGGCCGGATCGCGATGGCCCATGCCCTCGGCGACGCCGTGACGCCGCTCGACATCGGCGAGGTCGCGGCCAACATCTTCACGGCGCCGGAGATCGCGACGGTCGGGCGCTCGCAGAAGGAGCTCGAGGAGATGGGCGCGCGGTTCGTCGTCAGCACGCTGCCCCTGCGGCGCAACCCGCGCGCGAAGATGCTGGGCATCCGCGACGGGTTCGTGAAGGTCTTCGCGCACAGCACGACGGGCATCGTCATCGGCGGTGTGGTCGTCGCCCCGCGCGCGGGCGAGCTGATCTTCCCGCTGACCCTCGCGGTGAACCACCGGCTCACGGTCGACCAGATCGCCGACTCGTTCACGGTCTACCCGTCGCTGTCGGGCTCGATCGCTGAGGTCGCGCGCGTCCTGCACACGCGCGCGGAGTGAGCGCCCGGCCCGGCGCGGAGGCCGCCCGGCGGAACCGGCGCCGACCGCTCAGCCGAGCAGACGCCGCTCAGCCGAGCAGCCGCCGCAGCGCGGGCCAGGCCGCACCGAAGGCGGGGAGCAGCTCGCGCGCGGTGACCGCCTCGACGTCGACCCATGCGATCTCGAGGCTCTCGGCGTCCGTCGGACGCACGTGCTGGGGCCCCGTCGCCCGGGCGACGACCGTCGTGTAGCGCCACGGCCCGTGGTCGAGGACGACGGCGTCGTGCACCTCGAGCGCGGCCGGGTCGATGCCCGCCTCCTCCGCCGCCTCGCGGACGGCGCCCTGCTCGGGGCTCTCGCCGGGGGCGAGGGCGCCGCCGGGCAGCCCCTACGTGCCGCCCTGGTCGGACCACAGCGCGCGGTGCTGGAGCACGACCTCGTGCCGGCCCTCGTGGGCGCGGTGCAGCAGCAGCCCGGCCGCGCCGTGCGCGCCCCAGTGCCGGCGGCCGCACGCGCACTCGACCCACGCGTCGCCGCTGTCGCGGCCGTGCGGGTGGCGCGGGTCGGCCGGACCCGGCGGGACCGTGCTCAGCCGACGATCTCGCAGATCGCGGTGCCGGCGCTCACGCTCGAGCCGACCCCTGCCGTGAGCCGCTGGACGGTGCCCGCGCGGTGCGCGACGAGCGGCTGCTCCATCTTCATCGCCTCGAGCACGACGACGAGGTCGCCCTCAGCGACCTGCGCGCCCTCCTCGACGGCGACCTTGACGATCGTGCCCTGCATGGGGGAGGCGAGCGTCGTGCCGTTCGCGCCCGCCGCGCGCGCGGGCCCGCGGGAGGCGGCGGGACGCCGGGGCCGACCCGACGCGGCCCGCCCGCGGCCCGAGGCGAGCCCCAGC
>NZ_JACVQL010000145.1 GCF_019733465.1 Actinotalea ferrariae
GTCCGGCTGCCGCCCGTCCCGCCGCGGGCGCCCGCGGTCCCGGCGGGTGCCCCCGCGGCCCTGCGTGCCGCCGTCGGGCGCTGAGTGGCGTCCTGCACCAGCGCCGGCGTCAGGCCAACGGGGCTCGGCACCGCGCAGCGACCACCTCAGTCGGCGAGCCGGGCCGGGAACCCGCCGGTGGCCACCGGGCCCCAGCGGTCGATCGTGACGCGGATGATCGACTTGCCCTGCGCCACCATGGCGGAGCGGTACTCGTCCCAGTCGGGGTGCTCGCCCGCGATGTTCCGGTAGTACTCGACGAGCGGCTCGACCGAGTCCGGGAGGTCGAGCACCTCGGCCGTGCCGTCGACCTGGACCCACGGGTCCCAGTCGTCCGAGACGACGCACAGGCTCACGGCCGGGTCCCGCCGGACGTTCACGGTCTTGGCCCGCTCGGGGTAGGTGGAGACGACGACGCGGCCGGCGTCGTCCAGGCCGCACGTCACCGGTGACATCTGCGGGCTCCCGTCCCGGCGGCGCGTGAGGAGCACGGCCTTGTGCCGCGTCCGGAGGAACTCGAGCAGCCCCTCGCGGTCGACGCGGTCGGCGGTGGCGATGCGGCGGGCCATCGGGTCCTCCTGGCGGGCGACGGGAAAGCCCCAGTCTGCCGTGCGGCCCGCCACTAGACTCGACCGGGCCCGGTGCGACACCGGGCACACCGGCAAGAACCCACCCGTCTGGAAGGACGCTCGTGCTCCGCACCCACACCGCCGGCTCCCTGCGAGCCGAGCACATCGGTCAGTCCGTCACCCTCACGGGATGGGTCGACCGGCGGCGCGATCACGGTGGGGTGGCGTTCATCGACCTGCGGGACGCGTCCGGCATCGCCCAGGTCGTCATCCGGGACGAGGCCGTGGCGCACGGCCTGCGCAACGAGTACGTCCTGCAGGTGACGGGCGAGGTCGGGCGCCGTCCGGAGGGCAACGAGAACACCAACCTCGCGACCGGTGAGGTCGAGGTCACGGCCCAGGACGTCGTCGTCCTCAACGAGTCCGCGCCGCTGCCGTTCCAGGTGTCCTCGGCCCTCGACGAGACGGTCGGTGAGGAGGCACGCCTCAAGCACCGCTACCTCGACCTGCGCCGGCCCGCCCCGGCACGGGCGCTGCGCCTGCGGGCGAAGGCCAACGCCGCCGCGCGCCGCGTCCTCGACGCCCAGGACTTCGTCGAGGTCGAGACGCCCACGCTCACCCGCTCGACGCCCGAGGGCGCGCGCGACTTCGTCGTGCCCGCGCGGCTCTCGCCCGGCTCCTGGTACGCGCTGCCGCAGTCGCCGCAGCTCTTCAAGCAGCTGCTCATGGTCGCCGGCATGGAGCGCTACTACCAGATCGCCCGCTGCTACCGGGACGAGGACTTCCGCGCCGACCGGCAGCCCGAGTTCACGCAGCTCGACGTCGAGATGAGCTTCGTCGAGCAGGACGACGTCATCGCCCTGGGTGAGGAGGTCCTCGTCGCGCTCTGGGAGCTCATCGGCTACACGATCCCGACGCCGATCCCGCGCATGACGTTCGCCGACGCGATGGCCCGCTACGGGAGCGACAAGCCGGACCTGCGCTTCGGGCTCGAGCTCGTCGAGCTCACCGACTACTTCCGCGAGACGCCGTTCCGCGTCTTCCAGGCGCCCTACGTCGGCGCCGTCGTCATGCCGGGCGGCGGCTCGCAGCCGCGGCGCACGTTCGACGCGTGGCAGGAGTGGGCCAAGCAGCGCGGCGCCAAGGGCCTCGCGTACGTCACGGTCGGTGAGGACGGCGAGCTCGGCGGCCCCGTCGCCAAGAACCTGTCCGACGCCGAGCGGGCCGGCCTGGTCGAGGCCGTCGGCGCCGCACCGGGCGACTGCGTCTTCTTCGCCGCGGGCAAGGTCTCGGAGGCGCGTGCGCTGCTCGGCGCCGCGCGCCTCGAGATCGGCCGGCGCGTCGGCCTCGTCGACGAGTCGCAGTGGTCCTTCGTCTGGGTGGTCGACGCGCCCCTGTTCAAGCCCACGGGCGAGGACGACGACGTCGCCGTCGGCGGGGGTTCGTGGACCGCGGTGCACCACGCGTTCACGTCGCCCACGCCCGAGTGGATCGACCGGTTCGAGGAGGACCCGGGCGAGGCGCTCGCCTACGCCTACGACATCGTCTGCAACGGCAACGAGATCGGCGGCGGCTCCATCCGTATCCACCGCCGCGACGTGCAGCAGCGCGTGTTCGAGGTCATGGGCATCGGCGAGGAGGAGGCGCAGGAGAAGTTCGGCTTCCTGCTCGACGCCTTCGCCTTCGGCGCGCCGCCGCACGGCGGCATCGCGTTCGGCTGGGACCGCATCCTCACGCTGCTCACCGGCTCGGAGTCGATCCGCGACGTCATCGCGTTCCCCAAGTCCGGTGGCGGCTACGACCCGCTGACGGGCGCCCCGGCGCCGATCACGGCCGAGCAGCGCAAGGAGGCCGGCGTCGATGCCCGGCCCGAGGGCAAGGCGGCGCAGAACGCGCCCGTCGGCGGCCGTCCGTCGCCGGCCGGTGGCGGACCGGCCGCGTCGCCGGAGGACGCCTGACCTCCACCGCCGTCCGGCCCGAGGTGTTCGGGGCCTGGCGGACCGACCGGATGCTGCTGGGCGACCGCGTGCGCTGGCAGCGCGTCGAGGTGGCGACGTCGCCCGGTGACGTCGCCGTCCTCGTCGCGGTGCTGCGCGAGCAGCGCACCACGCTGCTCGCCCGCGGGGACGCGTCCGCCGCGGTCGCGCTCGTCGAGGAGCGGGTCGCGCGCCTCCGTGCCGAGGGTCGCCCGACGGCCGTCGGATGGATGAGCGTCCCGCGTGGCGCCGCGGTCGACGACGCGCTCCTCGGGACGCTCGGGCTCGCGCGCTACTCGAGCTGGGACTGGATGGCCACGGACGTCGAGCCGCCCGACGTCCGCGCGGAGGACGAGGTCGTGCGCATCGACCCGGTCGCCGAGTCCGTGGAGGTCCGCGCGTGCCTCGCCGAGGCGAACCCGGGGACCACCGCCGACCCGACCGCCTCCGACCAGGCCGCGTGGTTCGGCGTGCGCGACGGCGACCGCCTGCTCGGCGTCGCCGGCGTGTCCCTGCGTGGCGGTCCGGGCGACGACGCGTGGTCGTGGCACCTGCACGGCCTCGGTGTCCGCCCGGAGGCGCGCGGCCGCGGCCTCGGCAAGGCGCTGACGGCGGCGGCGACCCGCGCGGGGCTGCGCGCGGGTGCGGCGTGGGTCTCGCTGGGCATGTACGCCGACAACGACCGTGCCCGGCGCATCTACGAGCGCCTCGGCTACGTCACCGAGGGCGAGTTCGCGTCCTACGGCCCGCCCGGCGCGCGCCGCCCGCCCACCTGAGGCGAGCGCCTCCCGAGAGGGCGCGGCCCGGCACGGCCCGGCACGGCCCCCTGGGGGCGTCAGTGGCCGAGGTCGAACCGCTTCTGCAGCCGGCGCATCGGCGCGGGTGCCCACCAGTTGTACCGGCCGAGCAGCGTCATCGTCGCCGGGACCAGCAGCATCCGGACGAGCGTCGCGTCGATGAGCACGGCGACCGCGAGCGAGAACCCGACCTCCTTGATGACGAGCAGCTTGCCGACCACGAAGCCCGCGAAGACCACGATGATGATGAGTGCGGCCGACGTGATGATGCGGCCCGACCGCTGCAGCCCGAGCCGCACGGCGTCGTCGTTCGTGTGGCCGGCGTCCCACAGCTCCTTGATCCGCGAGAGCAGGAACACCTCGTAGTCCATCGCGAGCCCGAAGCCGAACGCGATGATGAGGGCGACGACGTAGGTCTCGATCCCGCCGGTCGGCGTGAACTGCAGCAGGTCCGCGAGGTTGCCGTCCTGGAACACCCACACCAGGACGCCCAGCGCGGCGCCGAGCGAGAGGGCGTTCGTGAGGAGCGCCTTGATCGGGATGACGACCGAGCCCGTCATGAGGAACAGCAGGACGAACGTGGCGAGCACGACGATGCCCGCCGCCCACGGTGCGCGGTCCACGAGCGCCTGGGTGAAGTCGATCTGGTTGGCGGCCGGCCCGGTCACCCACACGGGGAACGGCGCGTCGAGCGCGCGCGCGTCGTGCACCACGGCCCGAGCGACCGGCCCGCCCGCGTCGTCCGTGTCGGGCCGCACGCCGACGACGACGTACGGGCCGACCGGTGCCGGCGGGTCGACCGACTCGACGTCGGGCAGGTCGGCGAGCTCCTCGGCCCAGGCGGCGACCTCCTCGAGCGAGCCCTCGGCGACCACCCGCACGGCCGGTGCGGCCGAGGCGGGGTACTGGTCGGCGATCGTCTCGACGTAGTCGCGCTGGTCCGACCCGCGCGGCAGCAGCTCGACGGTCGAGTTCCGCAGCTCCATGTGGGCCGCGGGGGCCGCGAGGAACCCGAGCACCACGAGGCTGCCCGCGAGGACCCACCACGGGCGACGCTGCACGCGGGCCGCGAGCCGCGAGAACACGCCCTCCTCGGAGACGACGTCGCCCGTGCGCGCGAGGACCGCGCGCAGGCCCGGGACGCGGCTGATCAGGCCGGGGCGGGCGAGGCGGCGCCCCGCGAGCGCGAGCAGCGCGGGGACCAGGCTGAGCGCCGTGGCCACCGCGACGAGGATGACGGCGACGCCCGCGGACCCGAAGGCCCGGAGGATCGCGGGCTCGAAGACGACGAGGCCGAGGATGGCGATGGCGACCGTGAGGGCCGAGAACGCGACCGTGCGGCCGGCCGTCTGCATCGTCCGGCGCAGCGCGCGCTCGACGCCCGGGTCGCCGCGACGACGTCGGCCGCCCGTGGTGCCGTCGGGCGGGGGAGCGGCGTGCAGCTCCTCGCGGAAGCGCGACACGATCAGCAGCCCGTAGTCGATCGACAGGCCCAGCCCCAGGAGGGTGACCACGTTGACGACCGAGGAGTCCATGTCGAGCCAGTGCGAGAGCAGGTACACCGCACCCAGGCCGCCGGCGATCGAGGCGAGCGCGCCGGCCATGGGCATCGCGGCGGACATGAAGCCGCCGAACACGAGGACCATGACGACGAGGGCGATGGGCAGGGCCACGGCCTCGCCCGTCGCGAGGTCCCGCTCGACCTGCCCGGTGATCGCCTCGACGATGAGCGAGGTGCCACCGACCTGACCCGTCGCCCCGGGGGCGACGTCGTCGAGCGTGGCCGCGAGGACCTCCAGCTCGGCCTGGACCTCCTCGAGCGCCGACTCCTCGGCGGCCTCGCCCAGCTCGGGGTCCAGCTCGACGACCACGAGGAAGCCGTCGCCGTCCGCCGCCAGCAGCGGTGCGGCGGCGGGGCTCTGCGGGCCCTCCGGGAGCATGTACGGGTCGATCACCGAGACGACGCCGTCGACGCCCGTCAGCCGCTCACGCGCCTCCCCGAGGGGCTCGGCGAGCCCGGGGTCGAGCGGGTCGACGCCCTGCACGGCGAGCGAGAGGCTCGAGCCGGACGTGCTCTGCTCCTCGAGGATCGCGTCGGCCTCGGCGCTCTCCGAGCCGGGCACCTGCGGCGCCCCCGTCGAGAGGCGCTCGAAGAGCGTCTCGCCGCCGACGCCGACCAGGGCGAGCGCGAAGCAGGCCGCCGTCACGACCGCCCAGACGACGATGGTGCGGCGGGGGTGACGCGCCACGGTGCGGCCCAGGGAGTCGAACACGAGGGTCAGCATCCCAGGCGCCGGGAGCGCTCCGCACGACGGACCGCGTGGTGTGCACCCGCCCGACGGCGGCTGGCGCCGTCAGCGCGCGCGGAGCTCCGCCCGCACCGAGGTGCGGTTGAGGATCCTCAGGTCGCGGTTGAGGGTCGGACGCAACGCGCTCGGCAGGCGCTCGACGCGCAGGAGCAGGAACCGCATCCGGCGCGGGTGGCGCAGGAACCACAGCTCGAGCCGGCGCCGCCACCCGTGCTGCTGCGCGAGGTCGGTGATCGTCCCGAGCGCGGCCGCCAGCTCGATGGCGGCCGGGTACTCGCGCAGCGCGATCGCCTGGCTGTAGTCGTTGAGCGTCGTCTGGAAGAACCGGGGCAGCACCACGTCGTGGACGAAGTCACGGTTGCGCCGGTGGTCGGGCTCGAGCTCACCCGTCAGCTTGCTCAGGTAGATCATCCGGCTGCGCAGGAACGACATGCCGGAGCTCGAGCCGCCCACGTGCACGCGGTAGCGGATGGTGGGCAACGGCAGGTACTCGTGCCCCCAGCCGGCGGCGAACATGCGCACGAAGAGGTCGTCGTCCTCGTAGCCGCGCAGGCGCGGGTCGAACCCGCCGACCGCACGGACCGCCTCCGTGCGCAGGACGCTCGCCGAGGGCAGCACCATGAGGTCGCCCGAGAGGCAGGCCGTGAGCGTCGTCTTCGGGTGCGGGATCCGCGCCTCCTCGATGAAGGAGCGCGTGACCGTGCGCCCCAGCCCGTCGAGCTCCTCGAAGTCGGAGTACACCCAGCCCAGGTCCGGGTCGCGCTCGAGGATCGGAACGAGCTGGGCGAGGTGGGTGCGCCGCCACTCGTCGTCCTGGTCGATGAACGCGACCGCGTCGCCGCGGGCGACCCGGATCCCGGCATTGCGGGCCGCGGACTGGCCCTGGTTCGCCTGCCGCACGACCGTCAGCGGGAAGGGGAGGTCCGCGTCGAGCACGATCTGCAGCCCGCCGTCCGTCGAGCCGTCGTCGACGACGACGAGCTCGTCGGGGAGCCGCGTCTGCGTGGTCAGGGAGCGGAGCGCGGTCGCGAGGTACGCCTCGCCGTCGTAGAGGGGCAGCACGACGCTCACCGTGAGGCGGTCGTCCGGCTCGGGCTCCGGGCCCGCGGCGGCGGCCGCGGGCGCGGGCTCGGGGGGCGCGGTGGTCCCCGACGTGACACCCGGGGAGCAGACGCGCTCGGAGTCCGTCGAGGTCAGCGCGAGCAGCTCGCCGGTCCCCGTGGGCGCCAGGCCCCCGACCGGGTAGAGCCGGGCGACGCGCCGGCCCTCCTCGACGTCGTACGGCCACCGGACCTCGTCGTCGGCCAGGTGCCGGGTCTTGCGGGCCACGACCCAGCTCGAGCCGGGTGTGGCGAGCGTCGGCATCGTCAGGTGCTCGCGGAGCCACGGGCCGACCGGCTGCAGGCGCAGCTCGCCGTACGAGCCGGTCGCCAGCACCTCGAAGCCGGTCCGCGGACCGAAGAGCTCGGCGAGGCCCGCGGTCGTGAACCGCCAGAAGTCGTTCGGCTGGGCGTGCTCCGGCCACGCCGTGGGGGCGACGTGGGCGCTGAGGCCGCCCGGGAGCAGCACCCGGTTGACCTGGCCCGCGAGCATCCACGGGGCGACGACGTGCTCGAGCAGCATCGCGGAGTACACCATCGCGAACTGCCGGTCCAGGCTCGCCTCGAGGTCGTGCGCGTCCGCCACGACGTCGACCCCCGCACCGGGATGGATGTCGACGACGACGAGCTCCCGGTCGCCGAGCACCGCCTGCAGCGCATCGCGCTGCACGAGGTCCTCGCCGCGCAGCCCGATCGCCAGCACCGGACCGGGCGGGGCGCTCGTGACGAGGTCGCGGAACCTGTTCGTGAACGCGTCCTGGCCCGCGCCCGACGCGTCGAGCACGGGCGGCGGCAGCGGGTGGCGCGGGAGGTCGAGCCGGGTACGCAGGGACCCCGTCGCGGTGGTGAGCACGAGGTCGACGGGGCCGTCCGGCGGCCCGGGCAGGTAGAGCGCGAACCCGGCCTCCGCAACCTGCGGCACCTCGGGCCAGAACGCCACGAGGTCCGGCCGCAGCGTCGGCGCCTGGGACACGGAGACCTCCCGGCGCTGCAGCGCGATCGTCACCACGGGCTCGTCCCCGTGGTGCGCCCAGCCGCTCACGTAGGTGCCCGCCGCGTCGACCCAGTAGACGTCGACGGCGTGCGCCGGGCGCACGGCGGCCCTGGGGTGCATGGAGGTCCCGGGCAGCGCAGGGGTCCCGGGGTGCGCGGGCGCCGCGCGCAGCGCCACGAGCGTGGCCTCGTGCGCGGCGAGGCCGGCCTCGAGGACGGGGACCGGCTCGGGCTCCGCCGCGAGCGCGGCGCGGGCCTCGCGGGTCCACTCCTGCGAGCCGTCCAGGTCGCCGCTCGCGGCACGGTGCGTCGCGAGGCAGTAGAGGGCGTCGAGCCCGGCACGACGCACGCCGGCGTCGACCGAGCCGACGGCTGCCCGTGCGAGCGTCGCGGCGTCGGCGGACAGCGTGCCCGCAGGTCCGTGCCGACCGCGGGAGACGAGGTCGACGAAGAGGTCCAGCACCAACCGGTCGCGGGCGGGGGCGTCGAGGTAGGCGGCAGCCGCCCCGAGCGCCGCCGCGACGTCGTCGGGCCGTGCACGCACCGCGGCGAGTGCGCGGTGCCGCGCCGCGTGGGTCCGCAGGTCCGCCGAGTCGCCGTCGAGCAGCCCGGCGTGGGCGCGCCAGGCGTCGATCGAGGTGAGCGCCACGTCCATGAGGTCGGCGGCCCGGTCGGGCCGGTCCTCCGCGAGGAGCTTGAGCATCCCGAGGGCGTACGCGAGGCCCGTGAGGTTCCACGCCGGCGTGGCGCCGTCCCGGAGGGCGGCGAGGACGCCGGACGGCTCGTCGAGGTCGAAGCCGTGGCGCTCGCGCAGGGCGGCGACGGCGCGGGGGGCGCTGCTGCGGGCGACCGCCCAGTCGCCCCGGTTCACGGCGGAGCGCAGGTGCCGCGTCGCCATGCCGTTCGCGAGGGCGCTGCCGGTCGCGGCGCCACGTGCGCGCTCGTCGTAGTAGCGCTCGAGGGCGACGCGGTCGAGCGGTGCCCCCGAGGCGCGCTCGAGCGTCACGTCGGGGTCGAGGCTCGCGCGGGCGCGCAGCGTGCCGCCGTCGCGCCGCACGCTCACCGACCGGAATCCGACCTCGCGCAGCATCGCATCGAGCCCGGCGGAGCTCGCGAGGAAGGAGTGGAAGCCGGGGGACAGGGCGATGAGGACGTGCTCCGAGGGAGCGTCGGGCGACACCGCCTCGGCCGCAGGCGTGGTGAGCACAAGCACGCCCTGCGGCGTGAGCTGTCGCGCGAGCACGCGCAGGAACTCGAGCGGGTCGGGCACGTGCTCGACCACCTCGGAGGCGAGGACGAGGTCGAACGGCGCCTCGAACGTCGTCGAGGAGGTGACGTAGCCGTCGCGGATGTCCAGCCCGAGCTCCGCGGCGCCCCGCCGGCCGGCGAGCGAGGGCTCGGCGCCGACGACCTCCCAGCCATGCAGGAAGCGCCCCACGTCCATGCCGAAGCCGTAGTTGCAGCCGACGTCGAGCATCCGGCGCACCGCGCGCGGGTCCGGGACGTCGAGGCCCGAGGCGATGGCGTCGATCCCCGCACCGGCCTCGACGTACGCGTCCACCGAGGCGTCGTCGGGCGTGACGTCGCCGACCTCACCGCTCATGCGCACCGAGCCGCAGTCCGGGCAGCGCACGACCTCGATGCCGACCCGTCCGAGCGCGTTGACCTCGGCCACCTGGACCGCCTCGCCGGTGAACCGGCAGACGAGGCAGTCGAGGGTCGCGGCGTCGCGCCGCCAGTCGAGCTCGATCACGGGACGTCCCCCTCGCGCGTGGTGGCCCGCAGGCTACCGCGCGGCCCTGCCGCGCCAGCGTGGCCGCTCGGCACCGCACGCGCGGGCCGTCGGGTCGCCGTCGGGTGCCGTCGGCGCACGTGCGTAGGCTCCCGCCATGGACCTGTTCGACGCCGTGACCAGCACGGGCCAGGGGCTGCCCGGCGTTGGCAGCAGCACGCCGCTGGCCGTGCGCATGCGTCCGCGCACCCTCGCCGAGGTCGCGGGGCAGCAGCACCTGCTGGCGCCCGGCTCGCCGTTGCGCCGTCTCGTCGAGCCGGCCGACGACGCCTCGCGCCGGGCGGCGCCGTCCTCCGTGGTGCTCTGGGGGCCGCCGGGCACGGGCAAGACGACCCTCGCCTACCTCATCGCGGCGACCTCCGGCCGGCGGTTCGTCGAGCTGTCCGGCGTGACGTCGGGCGTCAAGGACGTCCGGGCCGTCGTCGACGAGGCCCGGCGCCGGCTCGCGACCGGCGGGGCCGAGACCGTCCTCTTCATCGACGAGGTGCACCGGTTCTCGACCACGCAGCAGGACGCGCTGCTCCCGAGCGTCGAGAACCGCTGGGTCACGCTCGTCGCCGCGACCACGGAGAACCCGAGCTTCTCGGTGAACTCGCCGCTGCTGTCCCGCTCGCTGCTGCTCACGCTGCGCCCGCTCGACACGTCCGACGTGCGGGACCTAGTGCGACGCGCGGTGGAGGACGAGCGCGGGCTGGGCGGCAGCGTGACGCTCGCCGAGGACGCCGAGGAGCACCTGCTGCGGCTCGCCGGCGGCGACGCTCGCAAGGCCCTGACCATCCTCGAGGCCGCGGCCGGGGCGGCGCTGGACGCGGGTGCTGCGGGAGCGGGCGGTGACGGGGCGACGGCAGACGGGACGGTGCCCGTCGTGGACCTGCCCACGGTCGAGCGCGCGATCGACGTCGCCGCCGTCCGCTACGACCGGGCGGGGGACCAGCACTACGACGTCATCAGCGCGTTCATCAAGTCCATGCGCGGGTCCGACGTCGACGCCGCGCTGCACTACCTCGCACGGATGGTCGTCGCGGGGGAGGACCCGCGGTTCATCGCACGCCGCATCGTCATCGCCGCGGCCGAGGAGGTCGGCATGGCGGACCCGTCGGCCCTCCAGACGGCCGTCGCCGCGGCGCAGGCGGTCGCGCTCATCGGGATGCCCGAGGCGCGGATCATCCTCGCGGAGGCGGTGGTGCACGTCGCGACCGCGCCGAAGTCGAACGCCTCGTACAAGGCGATCGACGCCGCGATCGCCGACGTGCGCGCGGGCAAGGTGGGCACGGTGCCGCCCCACCTGCGCGACGCGCACTACGCCGGCGCGCAGAAGATCGGCCACGGCCAGGGCTACCGGTACGCGCACGACGAGCCGCACGCCGTCGCGAGCCAGCAGTACGCGCCCGACGAGCTCGACGACGCCCGCTACTACGAGCCCAGCGACCGCGGCTACGAGCGCGACGTCGCGACCCGCCTCGCCCGGGTCCGCCAGATCCTCCACGACCGCTGACCGGCCCCTCACCGGCCCCGACTTTTGGAACGAGAACGACGCGTGGGCGTCGCCTGCGTTCCGAAAGCGCGGCTCAGCGGGCACGAAGGGCGGCGAGGGTGCGGGAGATCTGGTCGATGACGTGGTGTGGGCGTCGCGTCAGGTCCGCCCACGTGAAGCGGAGCACCGTGTACCCCGCGAGCATCAGACGGTTCTGCTTGTCGCGGTCCGCCTGGAAATGACCCACCGAGTGGTAGGCGTAGCCGTCGATCTCGATCACGAGCCGCTCGGCGGCGAACAGCGCGTCGGCCCGGCCGATGATCCCGGCGCCGTCGCTGATGCGTTGGTCGAACGCGTACCCCGACAGCCCGGAGCGGCGCAGGATCGATCGGAGGCGGCGCTCGGCAGCGCTCAGCGTGCCGGCGCGCGCGTCCTCCGACGCCTGTCGCAGGCGTCGATTGCCCCAGCGGCCCGGCGCGTCGGCGAGTGCCCGGTCGATGTCCGCAGCGTCGATCAGAGCACGCGTGACGCACCATGCGACGAGCGACTCCGATGCGGCGTCAGGGAGGAACCCGACGCAGTCGAGGATGGTGCGCCGCCGGCTCGTCACGAGACCGCGGCCGACGGCGACGGCGTCGCCCGGCAGCAGCGGACGGACGTGCAGGCGCACCCCGGCACGGCTGCGGGTCCGGCGGTCCACGATGGCGTGGGCCTCGGGGTCGGACGGTACGGGCAACCCGTGGAGTGCGGCCGCCGTCGTCAGGCACGCCACCGCTCCGGACCACGTGAGGCCGATCGCGGTGACGTGACGCGCCGGCGTCTGCGGCAGCCCGGGTAGAGCGAGGGCCTTCCCGAGGTAGGCCGACCACTCGCCCGAGCTGGTGCGCAGCTGGACCTGCCGGCGCGTGGCACCGGCGGCCCACGCCTGTGCTGGTGTGAACAGGCCCTGCTGGTGCACGGCGACGGCCGGCACCCAGCCGCGCGGTAGTCGAGTCACCTCTCGAGGCTCGTCGCTCGGTCGGGCCCCTGGTCGATCGGACCGCCGCACCTGTGGACGGTCGCGCCCTGTGAATCGTCGCGTCCGGCCGCTTTCGGAACGTAGGCGACGCAGGGGCGTCGCCTACGTTCCAGAACTCGTCGGGCGAGCGGAGGGTCGGGGGAGGGCGAGAGTGAGGGCGGGCAGGGTGCGGTAGGCTTGTCCGGTTGCCCGTCGCGGGCAGCCACCCTGGGGACCTCAGCCGCATCACGAAGGTTGGTCCCACACCCGCCGGAGACCCTCCGCTGCGGGATGTGCCACGACAACGACAGGAAGTTCCACGTGTCCTCTGTGACCCGCGCGCGCCGCCAGGTGCGCCTCTCCCGGGCCCTCGGCCTGGCCCTCACGCCGAAGGCAGTCAAGCACTTCGAGAAGCGTCCCTACCCGCCCGGCGAGCACGGCCGCGCCCGCCGCCGCACCGAGTCGGACTACGCCGTCCGTCTCCGTGAGAAGCAGCGTCTGCGTGCGCAGTACGGCCTGCGCGAGAAGCAGATGGCCCGCGCGTTCGAGGACGCCAAGAAGACCCCCGGCCTGACCGGTGAGGCCATGGTCGAGAACCTCGAGCAGCGCCTCGACGCCCTGGTGCTCCGCTCGGGCTTCGCCCGGACGATCCTCCAGGCCCGCCAGGTCGTCGTGCACCGCCACGTGCTCGTCGACGGCAAGATCGTCGACCGCCCCTCCTTCCAGGTGAAGCCGGGTCAGACGCTCCAGATCAAGCCCCGCAGCCAGACGAGCGACCAGTTCCGCGTCGCCGCCGCCGGTGCGCACCGCGACGTCCTGCCGGCCGTCCCGGGCTACCTCGACGTGCAGCTCGAGAAGCTGTCCTCGCAGCTGACGCGCCGCCCGAAGCGCGCCGAGGTCCCCGTGACGTGCGAGGTCCAGCTGGTCGTCGAGTACTACTCGCGCTGATCCCAGCCGCACACGACGCCCCGTACCCCGGCACCCGCCGGGTGCGGGGCGTCGTCGTCGGTGCAGCGGACGGCCGGTAGTGTCGTCCCGACCCCGGCGGCCCCCGCGCGGGGCCTGGCAAGGAAGGACTCCGCATGTCCCTCGGTGACGTCGCAGGGCTCATCGCCGCGATCGCCTTCGTGCTGCTCGTGGGGTTCCTCGCCGTGCCGCTGTGGAAGCTCGGGCGCACGTTCGACGCGGCCACGCAGTCGGTCAAGGACCTCACGGACCACACGGTCCCCGTCCTCGACGAGACGGCCACGACCGTCGCCTCGGCCAACGCGCAGCTCGTCAAGGTCGACACCATGACGACGTCGGCCGCCGAGATCAGCCAGAACGTCTCCGCGCTCACGGCGCTCGTCGCCGCGACGGTGGGCGGCCCGCTCATCAAGGTCGCCGCGTTCTCCTACGGCGTGCGCCAGGCGCTGTCCGACCTGACCGCCCGGTTCAAGTGATGCGTCGCCTCGTCTGGATGGGCCTCGGCGCCGCGGGCGCCGTGCTGCTCGCCGAGCGCGCCCGGCGCGTCGCCCACCGGTACACGCCCGCTGGCGTGACCGAGCAGGTCGAGGCAGCGGGCCAGCGCGCGGGGAGCGCCGTCCAGGGCGCGCTGACGACGTTCCGAACCGCCTTCGAGACGCGCGAGAAGGACCTCGTCTCGACCCTGCTCGTCCAGCCCGAGGGCGGTGACGCCCGCGCCGCGCTGCGTCGTCGGCACGACGAGGACCACGACGACGACGGCTACCTTGCCGGCCCGCGCGACGTGCCGTCCGACCGCGGGGCGAGCGCCCGCGCGGCCGCCGGCAGCGCTCGCCCGCCCGGGCGCGTCGACGACGAGGACGGCCTGGCCGACTTCTGACCCACCGCGGCGTGACCTGCGCCGCCCACCACCTGCCGGAGCGCCGACGTCGTCGGCCGTACCACCCGGCCGGGCGCAGGCCCGGCCGCAGACGTGAGGACACCATGCGGACCGCCGAGATCCGACGCCGTTGGCTCGACTACTTCGAGCAGCGCGACCACGCCGTCGTGCCGAGCTCGTCGCTCATCTCGCCCGACCCGTCGACGCTCTTCGTCATCGCCGGCATGGTCCCGTTCATCCCGTACATGCTCGGCCAGCAGACGCCGCCGTGGCAGCGCGCGACGAGCGTCCAGAAGTGCGTGCGCACCCTCGACATCGAGGAGGTCGGCAAGACCACGCGGCACGGCACGTTCTTCCAGATGAACGGCAACTTCTCCTTCGGCGACTACTTCAAGGAGGGGGCGATCTCCTACGCGTGGGAGCTCGTCACCGGGTCGCAGGCGGACGGCTTCCTCGGGTTCGACCCGGACAAGATCTGGGTCACCGTCTACCACGACGACGACGAGGCGGCCGCGCTCTGGCGCAAGGTCGCGGGCCTCCCGGACGAGCGCATCCAGCGCCGGGGCAAGAAGGACAACTACTGGCACACGGGCCAGCCGGGCCCGGGCGGTCCCTGCTCGGAGATCTACGTCGACCGCGGCCCGCAGTACGGCCCCGACGGCGGTCCGGTCGTGGACGAGGACCGGTTCCTCGAGATCTGGAACCTCGTGTTCATGCAGTACGCGCTCGAGAACGTGCGCGCCAAGGACGACTTCGACATCGTCGGCGACCTCGCCCAGCGCAACATCGACACCGGCATGGGCCTCGAGCGCGTCGCGTACCTCCTCCAGGGGGTCGACAACCTGTACGAGATCGACGAGGTGCGTCCGGTCATCGACGTCGCGTCCGAGATCTCGGGCCGGAGCTACGGCAAGGACCGGGACGACGACGTCCGGATGCGCGTCGTCGCCGACCACGTGCGCTCGGCGCTCATGCTCATCGGCGACGGCATCACGCCGTCCAACGAGGGCCGCGGCTACGTGCTGCGCCGCCTGCTGCGCCGCTCGGTCCGCGCGATGCGCCTGCTGGGCGTCGACGAGCCGTCGATGCCCGCGCTGCTGCCGACGTCGATGAAGGCGATGAGCCTGTCGTACCCCGAGCTCGAGACGGACTTCGCGCGCATCTCGCGCATCGCGTACGCGGAGGAGGAGGCCTTCCGCCGCACGCTCGTGGCGGGCACGACGATCCTCGACACCGCGGTGTCGCAGGTGAAGTCCGCGGGCGGCACGCGTCTCGGCGGGGAGCAGGCGTTCGCGCTGCACGACACCTACGGCTTCCCGATCGACCTCACGCTCGAGATGGCGCAGGAGCAGGGGCTCACGGTCGACGAGCAGGGCTTCCGCGACCTCATGAAGGCGCAGCGCGACCGCGCGCGCGCCGACGCGAAGTCCAAGAAGGGCGGGGCGACGACGTCGACCGCCTACCGCGAGCTGCGCGAGGCGGGTGCGACCGAGTTCACGGGCTACACCGAGCTCACGACGCCGTCGACGGTGCGCGGCCTGCTGCGCGACGGTGCCGTCGTGCCGCGCGCCGAGGAGGGCGAGACGGTCGAGGTCGTCCTCGAGCGCACCCCGTTCTACGCCGAGTCCGGCGGTCAGGAGTCCGACGCGGGCGTCATCACCGCCGACGGTGCGCGCCTCGAGGTGCTCGACGTCCAGCGGCCCATCAAGGGTCTCGTGGTGCACACCGTGCGCGTCGCCGAGGGCGAGGTCGGTCCGGGCACCGAGGTGCTCGCCCAGGTCGACCCCGAGTGGCGGCTCGGCGCGCGCCAGGCGCACTCGGGCACGCACGTGGTGCACGCCGCGCTGCGCGAGGTGCTCGGGCCTGACGCGCTCCAGTCCGGCTCGTACAACAAGCCGGGCTACCTGCGGCTCGACTTCTCCTGGAACCAGGCGCTCTCCGCCATGGCGCGCAGCGAGGTCGAGGAGGTCGCCAACCGCGCGATCCGCAGGGACCTCGGGGTGTCGTGGCAGTACATGACCCTGCCCGAGGCCAAGGCGTGGGGTGCGATCGCGCTGTTCGGCGAGACGTACGACGAGCAGGTGCGCGTCGTGGAGATCGGCGGCCCGTGGTCGCGTGAGCTCTGCGGCGGCACGCACGTCGACCACTCGAGCCAGATCGGGCTCATCGCGCTCACGGGGGAGTCGTCCGTCGGCTCCGGCTCGCGACGCGTCGAGGCGCTCGTCGGCATCGAGGCGTTCCACGCCCTCGCCCGCGAGCGCGCTCTCGTCTCGACCCTGACCGACACGCTCAAGGTGCGCCCCGAGGACCTGCCGGAGCGGGTGGCAGGCGTGGTCGCGCGTCTCCGCGAGGCCGAGAAGGAGCTCGCGAGCCTGCGTCAGGCGCGCCTGCTCGCCGCGGCGGGCGGCCTGGCCGAGGGGGCCACGGTCGTCGGCGGCGTGCGCGTCGTGACGCACGAGGCGGGCGAGGTCTCCTCGGCCGACGACCTGCGCACGCTCGCGCTCGACGTGCGCGGCCGGCTGGGCGAGGAGGCGGCTCTGGTCGCCGTCGGCGGCGTGGCCAAGGAGCGCCCCGTCGTGCTCGTCGCGACGAACGCCGCCGCGCGCGAGGCCGGCCTGCGCGCGGGCGTGCTCGCGAAGATCGCGGCCGGCGTGCTCGGCGGTGGCGGGGGCGGCAAGGACGACGTCGCGCAGGGCGGCGGGAACGACGCCGCACGGCTGAGCGA
>NZ_JACVQL010000146.1:0-785 GCF_019733465.1 Actinotalea ferrariae
CGTCACGTACTGGGTGCTCATCCTGTCCACCGTGGGCGCCGTGCTGCCCGCGCTCGGCGCCGGCGACACCCCGCTCGCGTTCGCCCTCGCGACGCTCGGCGTCTGGACCTTCTACCTGCTCGTGCGCCGCGGCGTGCGCGCGGCCGCGAACGTCAACCGCATCGTGACGATCGCCAAGGTCGTGCCGATCCTCGTCTTCATCGGCCTCGCGCTGACCGTCTTCGACCCCGCCGTCTTCGCCGCCAACCTCCGGGGCGGCGCGAGCGCCGGGCCGCTGCTCGACCAGGTCCGCGGCACCGTCCTCATCACGGTCTTCGTGTTCATCGGCGTCGAGGGCGCCAACGTCTACTCCCGCCACGCGCGCCGCCGGGCCGACGTCGGCCGCGCGACCGTGCTCGGCTTCCTCGCCGTCCTGGCGATCTTCGCGTCGGTGACGATCGTCTCCTACGGCGTCCTGCCGCTCGCCGACATCGCCGAGTTGCGGCAGCCGTCGATGGCCGGCGTGCTCGAGGCCGCCGTCGGACCGTTCGGCGTTGGGCTGGTCAGCGTCGGGCTCGTCATCTCCGTGCTCGGCGCCTACCTCGCGTGGACGCTCATGGCCGCCGAGGTGCTGCTCGTCGCCGCCGAGGGCCGCGACCTCCCCCGCTTCCTCGCGCGCACCAACGCCGCCGACGCACCCGGGCCGGCGCTGCTCATGTCGACCATCACCACGCAGGTGCTGCTCGTCGTGACGTTCTTCTCCGAGGACGCGTTCACGTTCGCGCTCAACCTCACCAGCGCGCTCG
>NZ_JACVQL010000146.1:821-1424 GCF_019733465.1 Actinotalea ferrariae
CGGGCACGACGTCGACCCGCACGCGCGAGCTCGTCGTCTCGGGCGTCGCGACGCTCTACGCGGCGTTCCTGCTGTGGGCCGCGGGCCTCGCGTTCCTGCTCGTCTCGTTCATCGTCTACGCGCCCGCGACCGTCCTGTTCGCGATGGCGCGGCGCGAGCAGGGGCGTCCGGTGTTCTCCGGGCGCGAGCGCGTGGTGTTCGCAGTCGCCGTCGTGGGCGCGGCGGTCGGCGTCGTGCTGCTCGCGACCGGCGCGATCTCGTTCTGACCGATCCCCGCCGGGCCCTCGTGACCGCCGCGCCGCGTCGCCATACTCGTCGTCATGGGCACCTCCGCGACGGACGGCACGGATCGCACGCCTGACCTCGTCGGCCGGACGTTCCTCGCCACGACGACGCCCGGGCACCAGCTCGTCGAAGGGTCGACCGTCCGGATCGCCTTCGACAAGGGCCACCTCAGCGCCCGCGCCGGCTGCAACACGCTGTTCGGCTCCGCGAGGTGGACCGGCGGCGTGCTCGAGGCCCCGACGCTCGCCAGCACGATGATGGCCTGCGCGCCCGAGCTCATGGACCAGGACACCTGGCTGGCCGGCCTGCTCTCGAGCA
>NZ_JACVQL010000147.1 GCF_019733465.1 Actinotalea ferrariae
AGCCCGCGCCCCGCGCGCCAGAAGGCGACGTCGTCGGGCGTTGCGCGGAGCGCGCTCAGCACCTCGTGCCAGGCGGCCGCCAGGCGCCGGACGCCCTCGACCGTGCCCCACGGCAGGTCCTGCCCGCCGTCGACGAGCGCCTCGGTCGCGCCGTCGATGCGGGCGTCACCCATCGCGGCGAGCGCCGACGTCGCCTGCCAGCGGCGGATCGCCTGGTCGACCGGCACGGCGGCCTCGACGTCGAGCGGGTTCCAGCCGAACGGCAGGAACAGCCCCGGCAGCGCGCCGACGTACTGCGCGAGCTGCATGCCCGCCGCCCGCGCGCCGACCAGGCCCGTGAGCAGCGGCGTCAGCTGGTCGAGCGGCACCTCGGCGTCGGGCCGCACCGTCGCGGCGACCTGCGCGAGCACGGCGCGGCGACGCTTCTTGCGGCCGAGGAAGAACGACGCGTCGGCTGCCGTGGACGCGGCGAGCGCGGCGTCCAGGTCGAGCGCCATGGCGTCGGGCGTGAACGGCCCGAGGCGCGAGGCGTACGTGGCGCGGTGCTGGTCGAGCGCCTGCCGCACCTGCGCGGCCTGCTCGGCCCACTGCGGCCCGACGATGCGCCGTGCCTCCGACGTCGGCGCGAGCCGCTGGCCCGCGCTCGCGTCGAGCCACTCGGCCACCTGGTCGAGGTGCTCGGGCGCGGTCGCGAGGTCGAGCACCGGTCGCAGCGGAATGTCCGCGAGTGCGGCGTCGGCGGCGAGCACCTCGTCGACCGCGGCCGCGACGCGCTGCGGCACGATCGCCTCGGGCCCGCTCAGCCCGGCCAGCCGCCACGGGCTCGTCGCCGGCGCACCGCCCAGGTCGTGCAGCGCGTGGGCGATGTCGCGGGCGGCGTCGTACACGTCGGCCGGCGGGACCGTGCCGAGCACGAGCGTCGTCGGGAGCTGCGGCAGGGCGTCGTCGGGCACGTCGCCGCGCTCGCGCAGGCTCAGCGCGACCTGCCGCGCGTCCCACGCGGACAGCCCGGCCGGTCCTTCGTCGTGGAGCTGGCGCGGGTAGCGGCTGAGGTTCTCGGTGAGCGAGCGGTAGGAGTCGCGCAGCGTCTCCCACGCGGGCGAGCGGTCGGAGTCGTGCTCAATGGCGCGCAGCAGCTGGCTGCGCACCGCGTTGATCGTCTGGTTGCGGCCGTGCAGGTCGAGGGAGAAGACGCCGAGGCCGACGTCGTCCAGGCGCCGCTTCACGACGTCGAGCGCGGCCTGCTTCTCGGCGACGAACAGCACGCTGCGCCCGTGCGCGAGGCAGTCGGCGACGAGGTTGGTGATGGTCTGCGACTTGCCCGTACCGGGTGGCCCCTCGAGCACGAACGACCGGCCGGCCCGCGCCCAGCGCACGGCCTCGATCTGCGAGCCGTCGGCGGCGACGGGCAGGAACGTCGTGGCCTCGGCGGTCGGATCAGGCTCGGGCTCGGGCGCCTCGTCGAGGAACGGCAGGCCGGGCGTCTCGACGAGGTGCTGCACCACGGGCCGCTGGACGAAGGACCGCCAGCTCTCGGACAGGTCCTTCCACATCTCGAGCGTCGAGAACGCGAACATGCCGACGGCCGCGGTCTCCTCGAGCGCGAAGCCGCCGTGGCCGCCCGAGAGGATCGCGCCGCGCACCGCCTGGAGCGCGCGCGGCAGGTCGATGCCCGAGCCGTCCTGGCCGGGGTCGAGCAGCTCGGGGATGACGATGCCGCGGCTGACGCGCAGCTTCTCGATGAGGCAGTGGTTGGGGACGATCGTGCCCGTGTCGTCCATCCGCAGGCGCCACAGCGCGCCGCGGCCGCCGCTGAGCGTGACGGGCACGAGGAACAGCGGCGCGCGGACGGTCTTGTTGCGCTCGGTCCACGTCAGCGCGCCGAGGGCGAGGTAGAGGTTGTTGGCGCCCGTCTCCTCGATCGCCGTCTTCGCCTTGCGGGCAAGCCCGAGCATGCGCGAGGTGTAGGTGGTGGTCGGGAGCCCGACGAAGGCGCACGACTCCTCGGTGAGGATGCGGCGCACGACGTCGGCGTCGATGTCCTGCGCCGAGCGCGCGCCCTGCTGCACGTGCAGCTCGCTGATCTGGTCGTGCGGGATGAGGGTGATCGTCTGGCCGCCCGCGACCAGGTCCTCGAGCGTGCCGAGCGCGCCGTGCGGCACGTGCACGGGCGCGCCGCTGCGCGCAGCACCAAGGTTGAGCAGCGGGTTGCGCAGCGTGAGGTCGAGCAGCGAGCGCCGCCACGCCTCGATGCGGGCGGGCCGGTCCTCGACGGGCATCGCGTGCGTGACGTCGCCGCGGATGCGCCGGCGCACCTCGGCGCGCTCGACCTCCACCTCGACGACGACGGTGTCGCCCTCGCGCCGCATGGTCGGCAGCGGCCGCACGCGACGGTGGGCCGCGGTGACGTCGAGCATGTGGCTGACCTCGTCGAGCCGGCGCGTCCACCACGGCGAGGTGGCGGCGACGGCGGCGTCGAACGCCATGGCCGACGTCGTGCCGGTGAGCTCGACCGTCTCGACGAGGCCCGCATCGATGAGCAGGCCGATGGTGCCGCCGTCGCGGACGGAGATGAGCGGGAGCTGGCTGTCGTTGACGAGGTAGCCGGCGAAGGCGTGGTTGCGCGTGACGACGACGACGGGGTGCAGGCCGGCCGACTCGAGCGCGGCCGCGTAGGCGCACGCGAGGTCGAGGCAGTTGCCCCAGCGGCCGTCGAGCACCTCGGCGTGGGAGCGGATGCGCTGGCCGGTGCCCTCGAACGACGCGGGCGCCTCGATGTAGCGGATCTCGCGCGCGGACATCGCCTCGTAGACGGCCTGGGCGATGGCGACGGCGCGCTCCTCGCCGCCCTGGTAACCGTCGAGGTCGCCGCGGCCGGTGCTCGCCTTGAGGCGCTCGGTGGCGTCCGCCAGGAGCGCGGCGACGGCGACGTCGTTGGGGCGGATGTGGGCGGCGAGCGCCTCGGGGATGGAGAGCGCCCACCACTCGTCGGGCGGAAGAAGGCGGATGAGCTCGGCGGTGGTGGCGGCCTGCGTGCCGTCGGTGACGGTGAGGCTCAGGCGTGTGGTGATCGACTCGTCGAGGTGGACGAACGCCGATGGGCTCAGCTGCCAGGCGGTGAGGTGGGTGGGCACCTCGAGCGTCTCGCCGGGCGGGACCGGACCGGGCTCGACGACGAGCGGCTCGGCGACGTGGGCGTCGCCCCACGGCTCGATGGCGAGGACAAGGCGGCCGGGGTCCACCGCGGTGGGGCCGTTGTTGACGAGGCGGATGTGGAGCACGGGCGAGACGCGGTTGGTGACGAGCGCGTAGTTGAGCGCCTCGCGGTAGATGACGACGACGTCCAGGTCGCCGACCTCGACGGTGAGGAGGCAGAAGCCGGGGCTGGGTGGGTCTTGGTCGCGGGTGGTCGGGGTCTCGTGGGTGATTGGTGTGTCGGTGCCGTCGGCGGGCGGCTCTGCGGGGTCGAGCGCGGGGCCGGCGGGGCGGAGGGCGCGGACCTCCTCGGCGGCCTCGTCCATCGCGAGGGAGTCGAGGAGGAGGGCCATGGTCTCGAGAGCGCGGTCCGCCTCGGCGCGGTCGAGGTCCGGCACGTGCGCCCAGCGGTTGCCCGCGGCGATGAGCTCGTCGAGCCAGGCGCGCTGCGCCTGCTCGACCGGGAAGACGGCGCGCGTGTGGCGGACGATCCGCATGAGCGCGCGCGGGTCGCGCGAGTCGAGCTCGAACGGGTGACCGCGGCGAGCGGACTCGGCGGCCTCATAAAGGGACACCCAGTCCTGGTCCTCGGGGACCTCCTCGCGCATCTCGCGGTCGACCCACGGGTGCAGCGCGGCGCCGAGCGCGGCGAGGCCGCGGCCGAGGCGCTCGGCATCCGTCAGCGTGGTGTCGAGGGTCGACATGCGTGCGCGGCTCCTGGGTGACTGGCTCCGGGCAGGATATGGCCGGACGCTGGCAGCACACCGGCGCCTCGCCTTGATGGCAGCACCCGTCGACCGTGTCCGGCGGGGTAACCCATAGGCGCACCGACGCCGGAGTCCACGGCGTCGGTCAGTTCGGCCGACCTCCGTGCGCCGTGCCCCTTTTGCCGCCGGAGAACGGCATGATGTGGGTTGTGACGAGCGACCAGCAAGCTGCAAGCGCAGTTAGTTTCACCGTCGACGCTGCCCTGCTCAGAGAGCTCGGCGCGCGCCTCGTCGGACAACCGCACATCGCACTCGCCGAATTAATCAAGAACTCATACGACGCCGACGCTCGACACGTAACGATCACCTTCGACGGCCACTCGATCGTCCTGGAAGACGATGGTCATGGTATGTCATTCGACGACTTCGTCCAGTATTGGATGCGAGTCGGCACCACGCACAAGCGCTTAGAACAACGCAGCCCCGAGCTCGCACGGGCATACACGGGCTCCAAGGGTGTAGGGCGTCTTGCCGCCCAGCTCCTCGCGACTAAGCTGGAGGTTACAAGTGTCGCACTGAGGGACAAGGCCACCAGTGGCTACGCGTCGCGGCAAACCGCGTCGGGTTCAGCTGTGCATCAACGAATCACAGCGAGAGTTGACTGGGATCGCGCCGTTACGGAGGACGAACTAACGAGCGTGACGGTTCCCGTCTCCCGCGACTCACGGCCGGAACGCTTCGCGAACAACTCACCTGTCGGTACGCGGCTGACAATGACCGGCCTTACCGACACATGGGACGAGTCGAGCTTTCGCGGGCTAGCGCAGGAGATCTGGGCGCTCCAGCCACCATTCGACGTCAGCGACGACGACCGTGCCGCCTTCCAAGTTCAACTCGTGAGCCCATATGGAAACGTGGTCGACGAATTCGGCGCGCAGATGCAAGCCATCTTTGATAACTGGCGTTCCGTGATCATGTATCGCCTCGAGCCAGACCAGCCTGATTCTGACGTGCTCTTTGAGATCGACCCGTTGGTGGTCGTCGACGAGGACCAGCACTCCGTTGCCGGAACCATACCTCAGCATAGTCTGGCGCCAAGCAAGCTGCTCGACATCTCCATCCTTTCGCGCGATCGCGAGACCACGCCAGCCCGCTTCAAGGTACGGGTAGTCGGATGCCTCCTGGACCAATTCGAGTGCGAGATCCGCGTATTCAATCTGTCCTACCGACAGGCGAACAACGTTCGGGTCGAAGACTCGCGCCAGTACATGGCGCAGTTCGGCGGTGTGCACATCTACGACGGCGGCTTCCGCCTGCCCTACTACGGGCCGCAGGATTGGCTCGATCTCGAGCGTGACCATGCGCGTCGCCTCAGTCGTTCGTACCTTCTACCAACGGAATTGCAAGCCGCGCGACAACTACATGACCTGCCTTCCGCAAGGCGAGTCTTCGGAACGGCGCGCATTTCGACCGCACACGAAGCGCAGGCAGCCACGCGCCATGGTCTGGACCCGCAGAGCGTTCTCGCAATCCAAGTCACGCGCGACCGCCTCGTCGACAACGGGGCATATCGCACCCTCCGGCGGCTCATACGGATCGGCCTCGACCTCTACGCGGACGGGGTACATCGCGCCCCGAAGCTTGCGTCAACCGGAAGCGGTTCGGCAAGGCGCAAACCATCGGCGCGCTTCGAAGAGGCGCGCGCGACCTTGGAAGCCGCTCGTGACCAGCTGGACGACAGGGTATATCAAACACTCACCGACAACATCGAAGATGCGGCGATCTCGGCGCAAGAACTAGAGCGCAGAAGCGATCAACTCACGACCCTGCTTGGCTCGCTGGCGACGGTCGGAATGACGACATTGGCGTGGGACCACGAAGCGAGTAAGCAACGACACATCGTCATGGACACTTCTTTACGACTTCGCGAAATATGCCAGGGGCCGTGCGAACCCGGCACAATGATGCTCCTCGCGGGAATCGCCGACGAACTATCGGCGAGCGCAAAAGGCATGGACGACATAGCCTCGCTATTCAAGCCAGTTGTGACTAGAGCAAGCCGAGAAACCGTTGCTCGTATTCGCGCAAAGCCGTTCATCCAAGCCACCGTGAGGAAGCTCCTTGTACTCGGTCGCGGAGCAACCGTGAACGTTGCCATCCCGGACGGTCTAACCCTTCCGGCTGCGCCCGTCGCGGCTTGGTCGGCGGTAGTACAGAACCTCGTTGTGAACGCATTCAACGCGGTGCTAGAGCAGCCGAGACGGCACGTTGAGATCGACGGTGGCATCGACGGTCAGAAGCATTGGATCAGGGTGCAGGACACGGGTATCGGGATCGACCTCAAGAAGGCACCGACCTACTTTGCACCGTTCGTGCGGGGCATGCAGGACGATCCGCGGCGCTCCTCGCTAGGACTTGGCGGATCGGGACTAGGCCTGACGATCGTTCGGATGATTACCGAGCCGCTCGGCGTCGACGTGCGGTTCGTTGAGCCCGACGCGGAGTACGCTACGTCGGTGCTACTCTCGTGGGAGGCGACAACGAAATGACTGAGATGACAAACTCTGACGCCAGTGCGACAATTGAACTTCCCACGATAGTGGTTTGTGACGACGACTCGCGGCGAGTTGAGACGTGGGCAGGGCACATCCGCGCCATCCCCGCGGTTCGCAAACGGTACGAGACGCGGCCCCTGAGGCCCGAACAGTTCGCGGCGGCCTATAGAGAACTAAAGAAGCGACAGCGCCAAGCTCGCGCAGGCGAGCTGTCGGACTTCGGTGGTGAAGCCGAGGCGATCGACAAGGCTTCAATTGTTGTGATGGACTTTGACCTCACACCCACCAATGGGTCCGGCGACCTTGACGACACGACCCTGGACACGCTCAGTGGATCCTTCGGGGACAACCTTGCCTTTTTGACACGCTGCTACGCCACGGCCCGATTTATTGTCCTTGTCAACCAGGACTTCTCGAAGACGACTTTTGACCTCACCCACCAGAACTTCGCACTATCGAGTGCGGATCTGAACATTGCTCATGACGATCTGCGGCGCGCCGAACTCTGGACCGGGCAGTCAGACGGCATAGCGTATCGACCGTGGCATTGGCCTCGGCTGCTGGACGCACCCGACCGCCTCGCACGTCTCGCGAACGAAGTCGATCTTGAGGCGCCTGTCCTAGAGACCCTAGGGCTCGACGACGATGAGACGTACGCTCAGTTCGCCAAAGAGCAACTTGAACTCTTCGGGGAAGCTCCGAGAGAACTCACTTTTCGCGCAGCCGCGGAGCGACTTACGCGGGCAATGAATCGGCTCAGCTTTGACGAAACGATCCCCGACTCACTGCTGCCGATGGTCGCTGTGGCCTCCGTTGCGCATTGGCTCGAACGGGTTGTCCTCCCTGGGCAAAATGTTCTTATCGATGCGCCGCATCTCGCCCATCGCCGGCCGGGATTACTCGTTGACCCGCGCCCCTCGTCATGGGGGCAGCTCTCCGACCTGTCACAGCCGGAAGCTGCCGCGGCAGCCTTCGACTCAGACTTGGTTTCTCCGGCTTGGTGCGCTCCGGTACAGCGCTGGCTCTCGCGCCCTGTCTGGCTTTGGCACTTATGTCCCCGCAGCCGAGGGCCGGTGCCTCGAGAACCCCATGTCTTCTGCGAGGACGTCTCAGCATTCCACCCGATCCACGCCGCGACCGAGTACGTGTCCAGCGTTCCGGGACCCTTCAAGCAGCGGTTCGTTCTACGCGACGGAGTCCGAAGCGGCGGATTCGATGTTGACTACTGGCCCGAGATCAGGTTATTTGCCGATGCCGAGGAATAGCGCCACGAGTCGGGCGAGCGCGCATCAACAGCTTTTTGCTCGAGTACTCCACGCATGGGCGGCAGACGGGCAAGACAATGCGGGTCGCCGTGGGCTACTGTCGCCCTACCTTGAGAACTTCGAGGACGGCCACGGGATCCTTGGGGTGCTCACGAAGAAGCCGCCCGTCGACATGGTCGATGCGCACAAGTGGGTGGTTGGTCGGCCAATAGAGACCGACGAGGGCAACTTGTTCCCGGTCGCCTCCGGAGCGGTGAAGATCGAAGGACGCGCTATTATGGGGACCGTTCGACTCGCGCTACTTATTGCGGGAGACAATATCATCCGCGCCAACGGGTACCGCTTCGAGAGCGCGGAGGTTGCTGACGATGATGGCGGCATGCGTAAACCGCACACCTTCCCGCACACCCAGCCATGCAGGTCGTGGACCATGGCCGGGGCCTGCCTTCTCCATCCCGATAGTGAGCAAGACGCCGAGACCCCGGCCTGCTGGGAATGCGAAGTGGAATCCGAAAACGGAAGGCGGGTCGCGACCGACTACTTCAACGGTCACAAGCCAGCGCTTCCCCTGCGGTGCCGAACCCTACCCGGGCTTGCTGTTGCCGCGTTGGCTGGCGTGTATGGCGCGCCTCTTGCCCGGACGATTCTCGACACCCAGAATCAGTTAACGCCGGCGGGCTGTCCCCCGGAGGTGACCGAGGACATTGACCACATCCTCGGGTTGGACGGGTCCGGCACCTTCTCCGCTGATTGAGTCGCGACCACTCGTCTCAAAGCGGCTCCCGTCATGCGTCGGGGACGGGGGCGCCGCAGTCGCTCTTGCCGGTCCAGAGCCTGGTGATGTGACCTGACGAGCGGTCTCGGCCGCGTACGGTGTACCTGTGACCCACGCCGAGCCCACTAGACCCTTGCGTGTCGTGTCCTTGTTCGCGGGGGTGGGTGGTCTAGACCTCGGGCTTGAGCGCGCGGGGCTGGCTACGGTTGAGATGGCTGAGTCGTGGGAGCCGGCGCGGCGCGTGCTCCGTGACCGATTCTCGGCAGTCGCCCTGGCCGGGGACGTCTCCACATACACTCCGAGAAGTCGCTTCGAAGTGCTGGCAGCGGGCTTCCCGTGCACCGACCTTTCCCATGCCGGACGTAAAACAGGGATCTTCGGTGCGAGTTCCGGCCTCGTGTCGCATGCGTTCAGAATCGCCGCCGAGGCACGTCCCAACTGGATCGTTCTTGAGAACGTCCCAAACTTGTTGGCGCTCCATCGCGGGGTCGGGATGCGGTACATCATCGAAGAACTGGAGTCCCTCGGGTATCGCTGGGCTTACCGAACTGTTGATTCGCGTGCAACCGGAGTGCCGCAGCGTCGCCCGAGGGTCATAATCCTCGCCTCGTTGACACACCACCCGGAAGCGACGCTTCTCGTCGGCAGCGCCACTGCGCCGAACGCGTCGATGGGCGAGTCTTACGGCTTCTACTGGACGGAGGGCAGGAGTGGTCTAGGACTGGTGGACGGTGCAGTGCCGACTCTTAAGGGCGGCTCGACGCTCGGACTGCCCTCCGCGCCCGCTGTCTGGTTCCCTGCAGGCCCCCGGGGGCGAAGGTTCGTACTACCCCGACTCGAGGACGGCGAAGCTCTACAAGGCCTTCCTCGCGGTTGGACGCGCGCGGCCGTCGTCCCTGATGAGCCGGACCTTAGGTGGAAACTGGTCGGCAACGCCGTCACGGTCGGTGTCGGCCATTGGGTTGGGCGTTGCATCGTAGCGGCTGAGGGTACTCGAGAACTGACAGAGCGCGCGCGCCCTGGCCTGCGTCCCGTCCCGCCTCTACCCGAACTTAACCGTCAATCTCGCTGGCCGGCTGCAGGCTTCGGAAGTGATGGCTCTGCGTGGGCTTCAGATACCTCGATGTGGCCAATGCTGATTCCCGGGCTGACGCTTGGTGAGGTCGTTGACATTGACCGGGCGACGCCCCTCTCACATCGGGCGACGAACGGTTTTCTGTCCCGCCTCGACGAATCTGGCATGAAGGTGCCGACAGCGTTCTATCGAGACCTTGAGGATCATCAGCAACGCACGCGTCCCCCTCTCACCCGGAAGTACCCCGATCCGTGGCCATCTAGCGATGCCGCACGCCGGCGGATGAAGACGCAGCGGAGCCGAGACACCAAGCCGGAAGTGGCGCTCAGGCGCGAGCTCCGGCGCCTCGGGCTCGGCTACCGCCTTCAGGTTCGACCGCTACCCAACTTGCGGGCAAGACTGGACATCGTGTTTATCGGGGCAAAGGTGGCCGTCGACGTACGGGGTTGCTTCTGGCATTCATGTCGGGAGCACGGTACGCGGCCGCGCGCGAATGCCGAACGGTGGGCCGATAAGCTTGCGCGGAACGTAGAGCGCGATCGTACAACTGAAGGCGCTCTCACTTCGGCCGGCTGGATGGTGATCGTCATTTGGGAGCACGACGATCCGGTCGTCAGCGCAGCACGGATAGCCCTAGAGGTGCGCAGCCGTAGGGCGAGCCTCGGCCGGACCGCCCGCTCGAGTGATCCCGCCCCGCTAGGCGCCGTGTCGGAGGCCGACGCTAGGCTTGGTCTCCCATGACGCAGACTTCCACGCACTCGGCCAACGCAACCGACCAGCGGGCTGAGGCCGCGTCGGCTCACGACAAGCTAGGCGCCGTCTTTACTCGCCGCTGGATAGTCGACATGGTGCTAGACATTGCGGGCTACACCGCTACACTACCGCTGGCCCGCCACACCGCCCTTGAACCGGCATGCGGCTCGGGCGCCTTCGTAGCGGCGATGGCTCAACGGCTACTTGATTCCTGCCGAGTTTTCGGTGATGACATCCGTGCGGCCACAGGTGCGATTGTCGCCGTCGACATCGACCACCGGGCAGTGGCGCAAAGCCGCGCCGCGGTCGAAGGCGTCCTGATCGCTGGAGGAGAATCACAAGAGACAGCGACGATGCTCTCCCGCGTGTGGGTTAGACAAGGCGACTTCCTCACGCTTGCGGAGAGTCTTCAAAAGGTTCGTTGGGTCGTCGGCAATCCGCCCTACGTTCGTCTCGAGGATGTTGGTGGGGCGAAGATGTTGGGCTATCGATCGCGCTGGACGACGATGACCGGGCGTGCCGACCTGTATGTAGGCTTCATAGAAGCAGGACTTGACCGCCTCGTCCCCGGTGGGTCGCTAACCTACATATGCGCGGACCGCTGGATGCGTAACCAGTACGGAACACGCCTGCGGCACCTGGTCGAGAAGTCGTACTCGCTTGACGCGTGCATCCAAGTCCATTCTGTTGACGCGTTTGAGGAGCGCGTTGCAGCGTATCCGGCGATCATTCGCGTTAGCGCTCAGTCTCAGGGCGCTGCGTTGGTGTGCGAAGCGCACGACACGTTCGACGCCGAGGCGGCGAACCGGCTACTCCGCATCTGGCGCGCTGGCTACGGCAGCGCGCCCGTGGATGGATCCTTCACGGCCTCTTGGATGCGCCGCTGGTTCGACTCCAATGGCAGTTGGCCCTCTGGCTCGCCCGACGATCTGGCACTTATTGCGCGGTTGGAAAGCGAGATGCCCACACTCGAAGCAACCGGTGCGCGCGTTTCCGTTGGTGTCGCGACCGGCGCGGACGACGTCTATATCGCAAGAGAGCCCGGGGGCACCGAACGTGACAGATTGCTGAAGATCATCACCGCGCGTGACGTCACCACAGGACAGCCCAAGTGGGGTGGCAAGTTTCTCGTGAACCCTTGGGGCCCTTCGGGCCTTGTCGCCCTCGCGGACTTTCCTGGGATGGCAGCATACCTAGACGGCGAACGGTCCCGCGTTCGAGCAAGGAGCGTCGCGAGAAGGGATCCAAGCCGTTGGTGGCGAACTATTGATCGCGTGGATCCCAGAGTAGCGTCGAAGCCGAAGCTTCTTATACCCGACCTTAAGGATCGGGTATTCCCCGTACTGGACACGGGCGAGTATTACCCATCACACAGCCTCTACTATATTACGTCGGAGGTATGGGACCTGGAGGTCCTTGGTGGCGTCTTGATGTCGGACGTGGCCAACCTCTTCGTGTCCGCGTACTCGGTCCGTATGTCGAGTGGCTACCTGCGAGTCAGCGCCCAGTATCTACGCAGAGTCCGAGTTCCTGCGCCCGACTCCATCGATGCCGAAGTTAAAGCCGAGTTGGCCGTTGCATTCCGCGAACGCGACTTCGAACGCGCCTCGCGCGTCGCGGCAAGCCTCTACCACCGGTGACTGACCTTGTTCTGACAGCTAGAACCCCGGAGCGCTTCGACTCTCGTCCTCGCGCACGGCGAGTTCCGTTGCCGCCCATAGTTCGCGCGCTCGCACATGGGTATCGATAGGGGTTCGATCCAGCACAGCGGCGATCATCGTGCTCATGAAATGACCGAGGGTCAGGTTATCTTGAACGCCGCCTCGGACTTGTACCGACCCCTGCCCAGGCGTCGCGTCCCATTCCGCAATCACGACCGCTGTCGCGTCGTAGCCACGCTCGTCCTGGGCTAGCTTCGCCACGAGATCGATCAACCGCTCCGCTGCGTTGGGGGCCTCCGTCATGGCTGCTTCTCTGAGGACAAGCACATAGCCAATGGCGGCAAGCGGATGGCGGCCGCGAAGATTGTGAGCATCGCCGTAGGACTCCTCGATGCGGTTGAACGCATTGCGGGAAAGCGACGAGTCCATCCGCTTCGTCGATACAAGGAGCTCCGGCCCCCGTGCCCACTGGGAGATGACGACATCGACCTGCTTGTAGTAGGCGCGGCCCAGTATGGAAGCGTCCGCAGACACCGCTCCACCAGCGCTCCCAGAGGTGATGCGCTGCGCAATACGCTCGCGAAGGTCCTGTGGCAGGTCCGCCAAAAGGAGGGCCACCTCCCGTGGCAGCACTCGCGGGCGCATGGGGCGGGGCCAAACTTCGTCGGGCTCAAAACCGGCACGCCGCAACTCTGCGGCGAGCCATACGTCGACCGCCTTTGCAGGCAGGCCGGTCTGGGTGCTAACGCCATGCCGGAGCGGTACCTCGAGGAGCTTCCCGAGAAGATCTAGGTCAGGCTCGAATCGCCGTTCATCGGCGTTCGGATCGCCGCGCCATGGTTGTGGACGGTCGAACTCGACGAGGGCATCAAACTCCCGCCAAACGAGGTCCGCCTTCTTTGGTGTCTCGGGCACAATGATTCCTTCATCGCTGGAGAGTCGTGTCGCGGCGCATTACGACATGCGGGTTCGCGTCGCTAGAGCCGTATGGGGCCTCCCGCAAAGATACGGCACGTGGGTGCATGTGCGAAGCCGGCCCTCCGCTCGCGGAAACGGTTTTGGGAACCGTCAGGCTCGGCCGTCTCAGCGCGGTACGCAACGTCGGCGTGGCAGTCTTTAGCCAGGTTCAGCACAGTCCAGCATGTTCGCTTCACGGCCGGATGGCGACCGAAGCACCGTTGCGCCGGAGTCCCGGTCCCTGCGCCGCGATCGTCGTCATCGTCATCGCCGGCCGCGGAGTCTTACGACGGGTCAAGATGCAAGCGGACCGAGCCAGCTCGGGCCCGAGGGTCGCGTTAGGTTCCAGCGCGAGTGTCCGAGGGCGTCACGACCTGTCGGCAACGCAGTAGACGCCTCGTTGTTGGAACCAGAAGTCCCGTGGAGCGCTCGGGGTACTGTCTCCGGTTCGAACGTCAGCTGCCTCGTGGGTCGCGGCAGATTAGATGTGATCGCTGGCGAGGTCTGTCCGTCAATGAGCGGGGAACGACGACACCAGGAGGCCCGCATCGTGAGCATCCGCCCGAGCTCTCCAACCGCCATGCGGACGATCGGCCACATCCTGGTCAACACCGCCGTCGCCAACGTGACCACGAGCTTCCTGTGGTTCGCGCTGACGTTCTGGGTCTACCTCGGCACCCGGTCCGTGCTGGCCACGGGCATCATCGGTGGCGCGTACATGCTCTTCGTGTCCGTGAGCAGCATCTTCTTCGGGTCGATCGTCGACCACCATCGCAAGCTCGCCGTCATGCAGCTGTCGAGCGTGCTGACGCTCGTCGCGTTCGGCGTCGCCGGCGCGATGTTCCTGCTGCTGCCCGAGGCGACGCTGCTGGACCTCGGTCAGCCGTGGTTCTGGGCGTTCACGGTGATCATCCTCGCGGGCGCCGTCGTCGAGCAGCTGCGCAGCATCGCCCTGTCCACCACCGTGACGCTCCTCGTGCCGGACGAGCGCCGTGCGAACGCCAACGGCCTCGTCGGCACCGTGCAGGGCGTCGCGTTCATGGTCACCAGCGTCTTCAGCGGCCTGTCCGTCGGCCTCCTCGGGATGGGGTGGACGCTCGGGATCTCGCTCGCGCTCATGGGCGCGACCCTCGTCCACCTGCTGACGATCCGCTTCCCCGAGGACCGCGTCGCCGCCGCCCCCGCGGAGGGTGCCCGCGCGCAGATCGACCTGGCGGGATCGATCCGCGTCATCCGCTCGGCGCCGGGCCTCTTCTCGCTCATCATCTTCGCGACGTTCAACAACCTCATCGGCGGCGTCTACATGGCGCTCATGGACCCCTACGGCCTCGAGCTGTTCTCCGTCGAGGCGTGGGGCCTCGTCCTGGGGGTCACCGCGACCGGCTTCATCATCGGCGGCGCCGCGGTCGCCAAGTTCGGCCTCGGCTCCAACCCCATGCGCACGATGCTGCTCGTCGTCGTCGGCATGGGCGTGCTCGGCGCGACGTTCACGATCCGCGAGTGGTGGGTGCTCTACGCGCTCGGCATCTGGCTCTACATGTGCCTGATCCCGGTCGTGGAGGCCGCCGAGCAGACGGTCATCCAGCGCGTCGTGCCGCTCGAGCGGCAGGGCCGCGTGTTCGGGTTCGCGATGACGTTCGAGTCGGCCGCCGCACCGATCACCGCGTTCCTCATCGCGCCGATCGCCGAGTTCGTCGTCATCCCCTACGCCCGCTCCGACGCCGGGCGGGAGGCGCTGCGCCCGCTGCTCGGCGACGGCGAGGCGCGTGGCATCGCGCTCGTGTTCGTCGTTGCTGGCCTCATCATGGTGGCCGCTGCGCTCGTTGCCTTCCGGCTGCCCGTCTACCCGGCGATATCGCGGACGTACCGCGAGGCGGCGCCGTCGGCGATCTCGGCGGGTGACGCCGCAGAGGCAGTGCCCGCGCAGCCGACCGTCCGCGCGGGTGCGGCGGCCGACGAGCCCGCGCGAAGCGACGCACTCGCAGCCCGGGACGACGGAGTCTCGCCCTAGTTGGACCGGCACCCCGGACGACGCCCGGACGCCGGCCTCGTCGAGACGGTGCAGCCAAGCGGGTGTGGCATCGAGTGCATCCCGAACTGGGATGCATGCAGGTACGGTGAACACATGAGCACCCAGATCGCTGTTCGACTCCCCGACGAGATGGTCGCCTTCCTCGACCGTGCGGTGGCCGAGGGCAAGGCGCCGAGCCGCGCCGCGCTCGTCGCATCGGCGGTGGAGCGCGAGATGCGCCGGCTCCTGGCCGAGCACGACGCCGAGACCCTCCGACGCCAGGGCTCGGCGGACGACCTGGACGACCTCGTGCGGTGGACGGCGACCCACGCCCAGCCCGAGGACTGATCGTTGCGCGAGATCTGCCTGGTCCACCTGGACAAGACACGGCCGGCCCTCATCCTCACTCGCGAGGCGGCGCGGGGCGCGATGACCAAGGTAACGGTCGCGCCCATCACCAGCACCGTCAAAGGACTGTCCAACGAGGTTCGTGTCGGTCCGGACAACGGGCTCGATCACGAGTGCGCCGTAGCGCTCGACAACGTCGTCACCGTCCCGAGGGAACGGCTCGGGCGCACCGTCGGCTACCTCAGTGCCGCCCAAGAGCTCGAGCTAGCCCGAGCCGTGGTCCTGGCCTACGACCTCGAGCTGCCACTTCTCGACTGATGCCCGCCGCGCGAGCGAGGCCGGCGTGCGCAAGCTCATGCCGGACGACTTCCTCTGTTCGAACCCGTCATCAGCCCCAAGCCTGACGCGGTGAGTGGCGTCCGGCACGCACCTCAACTGGTCGTCGAGGAAGTCGATGGGATGACCATGACCTACCAGATGCCGCAGCAGCGCGTCGTCCCGTGCTCCGGCTACGCGACCGCCGGGTTCGTGTTCGCGCTCATGGGCCTGTCGCCTCTCGCTCTGATCCTGTGCGGGATCGCGTGGCAGGAGACCCGCAGCGGCGAACGCGGCGGCCACGCATTCACGGTCGCCGGTCTCGTGATCGGGGGTGTCGCGCTGGCCCTTCTCGTCGCAGCGATCGCCCTCGCAGCGACCGGTGTGAGCATCCTCGAGGCCTTGTGGGGCACCAACAGCTACTGAGGAGGCACCTTCGCTCAGCGACGGACGAGACCGCCTACCGATCGCCACCGGTTGCTCCCGCCCACGCCAGGCCCACGATGCGGCCATGCTCCCGGGAACCGAGGTCTCGTACTGGATCGACTCCGCGCCCGGTTCCACCTACCCATCGCTCCGCGAGGACCTGACGGTCGACGTCGTCGTCGTCGGCGGGGGCATCGCGGGCGTGTGCACGGCCTGGGAGGTGGCGCGGACCGGGCGTTCGGTCGCGCTCCTGGAGGCGGACCGCATCGTCGCGGGCGTCACCGGCCACACGACGGCGAAGCTGTCCGCGTTGCATACGCTCACCTACGCGCGGCTCGCCTCGACGTTCGGGCCCGAGGCGGCGTGGCTCTACGCGCAGTCCCAGCAGCAGGCCGTCGAGCGCGTCGCCGCCGTCTCGGCCGAGCTGGGCATCGACTGCGACCTCGAGCGGCTGCCGGCGTTCACCTACGTCGAGTCGCCCGACCCGCTCGAGGACATCGCCGCCGAGGTCGCGGCCGCGCTCGACGCCGGGCTTGCCGCGTCATACGTCGGCGACACCGACCTGCCCTTCCGGATCGCGGGCGCCATCCGGGTCGAGGACCAGGCGCAGTTCCACCCGCGCAAGTACCTGCTCGGTCTCGCCGACGACCTGGTGCGGCGCGGCGGCCAGATCTTCGAGGGGACGCGCGCCGTCGAGCTGGACGAGGGCGACCCGTGCCGTGTCACGACCGAGGGCGGTGCGACCGTGACCGCGCGCGACGTCGTCGTCGCCACGCACTACCCCGTGTTCGACCGGGCGATGCTCTTCGCGCGACTCGAGCCGCAGCGCGACCTCGTGGTCGCCGCCGTCATCCCGGCCGACGACGACCCGGGCGGCATGTACATCACCCAGGAGCAGGGCACGCGCTCGGTCCGGACGGCCCCGTACGGCGAGGGCCGGCGGCTGCTCATCGTCACCGGCGAGGTGTTCACGCCCGGCACGGCCGACGACGTCACCGAGCGGTTCGAGCGCCTCGCCGCGTGGACGCGCGAGCGGTTCCCGCGGGCCGAGGTCGTCTACCGCTGGGCGACGCAGGACAACAGCACGACCGACCACGTGCCGTTCGTCGGCCCGTTCCACCCCGGCGCCGAGCACGTCTGGGTCGCGGCGGGCTTCGGCGGGTGGGGCATGAGCACGGGCGTCATGACCGGCCGGCTGCTCGCGGCCTCCATCGCCGGCGAGCGCCTGCCGTGGACGGACCTGTACGACCCGCGGCGGTTCAACCTCCGCCGCGAGGGCGCGGCGATGGCGAAGCTGCAGGGCACGGTCGCCAAGCACTTCGTGCGCGACCGCCTGACCGGCGACGACGTCGGCTCGGTGGACGAGCTCACGCCCGGGTCGGGTGCCGTGATGCGCGTCAAGGGACGCCACTGCGCCGTCTTCAAGGACGACGACGGCACGGTCCACGCGGTCTCCGCGCGGTGCACGCATCTGGGCTGCATCGTCGACTTCAACGACGCCGAGCGCGCGTGGGAGTGCCCGTGCCACGGCAGCCGGTTCGGCGTCGACGGGTCCGTCATCCAGGGACCGGCCAACCGGCCGTTGGAGCGGCGCGAGCTGGGCTGACGGGGCGGCTGGGGACGAACGCCGAATCCCTCCGTCGAACGGCATGATGCGACCGTGCTCCTCCTCGTCCCCGCCGATCCGCTCAACCCCGCCCGCGCCGACGAGCACTTCCGCCCCGAGGCCCTCGCCGCTCACCACGCGGGCGTCGAGGTCGGGCTCGTGGACCACGACGCCCTCGAGCGCGGTCGCGCCGGCGAAGCGCTGCTCCGCATACCGAAGGCCGACGACGACGCCGTCTACCGCGGCTGGATGCTGCGCGCGGAGCAGTACGCGGAGCTAGAGCGGGTGCTCCGCGAGCGCGGGGTACGCCTCCGCACCTCCGCCGAGCAGTACCGAACCGCGCACGAGCTGCCCGGGTGGGTCGCGGCCCTCGCGACGGTCACCCCGCTGTCCGTGTGGACCGACGGACCCGACCTCGACGCGTTCGAGACGTGCTGCCGCGCGCTCGGGTCAGGGCCGGCGGTGCTGCGGGACTTCACGAAGTCGCTCAAGCACCACTGGGACGAGGCGTCCTTCGTGCCCGACGTCGCCGACGTCGCCTCCGCGCGCCAGATCGCCGCACGCTTCCTCGAGCTGCGCGGCGCCGACCTCACCGGCGGACTCGTGCTGCGCCGGTTCGAGCGGTTCGTGTCGGCGGAGGCGCGCACGTGGTGGATCGACGGTGTCTGCCGGCTGGTCACCGCGCACCCCGACACCCCGGACGACGCGCCGCCCGCGCCGGACCTGACGGCCGTCGCGCCGCGGGTCGCCGGGCTGGGGCTCCCGTTCGTGACGGTCGACATGGTGCTGCGGGACGACGGCGCCTGGCGCGTCGTCGAGCTGGGCGACGGTCAGGCCAGCGATCGGCCGACGAGCACGTCGCCCGCCGAGCTCGCCGGAGCGCTCCTGGGCGTCAGCGGTGACGCCGTCTGATCGGCAGTTGTCCACAGGCGCCTGGACGGCCCTGTCCGGATTGTCCGCACCGCCGGTAGGTTGCGCGCCATGCGTCTGAGCAGGGGGCCGATGGCGGTCGTGGCCGGGCTGTGCGCCGTCGTGGGCCTGGCCGCGTGCACGCCCGAGGCGACGGAGCCGACGCCGACTGTCTCACCGGCGGGCACCACCACGCCGTCCGCGTCCCCCACGCCGACGACGCCGCCTGAGGGGATCGCGCCCGAGAGGCCGGCGGAGCTGGCCGAGGTGAGCGTTGCCGGCGCGGAGGCGGCAGCGCGGTACTTCCTGCAGCTCTACCCATACGTCTACGCGACCGGTGACCTGACCGAGTGGCGCGCGCTTAGCCATCCCGAGTGCACCTTCTGCGCATCCGTGGTCTCCAATGTCGAAGCGCAGGTGGCCGCTGGAAACGTGAATCGCGGATCGCTCATTGACGTCCTCGAGATCGCGGCTGCCGAGATCACGCCTGGCCGCTTCGGCGTGAATGCCGTCATCACGGAGGCCCCTTCGAGGGAGCTCGACCCCGACGGCAACGTCGTCTCCGAGCAGCCATCTCCGATCACCTACGACGCCGTCTTCGCGCTGCAGCATCTGCAGGCGGGCTGGGTGGTGCTCGAGCTGGACGTCGCCGAAGTCGAGGAATCGTGAAGCGCGCCGCACCGTGCGCCCTCCTTGTGCTCGCGCTCCTCGCGCCATCCGCCGCGCACGCGAAGGCACCGATCGGCGAGGAAGCGCCGGTCGTCGGCGGCGCCGCGCGGGGCAGCGCTGTCGACCTCAATGCGCGCGCCTCAGCGGCAGCTGAGAGCGACTGGCAGCAGTCGGGGGTCGACCCCGCTGTCCGCCTCACCGAGTACCAGCGAGCTTTCGCGTGCGGCGCGAGCTCCGTGCGGGTCTCGACGCCGGCGAACGGCGACTGCACCGCGGACATCGGTCCGACCGACATCCCCGACTGCGGCGGCCCGGCACCGCTGCAGCCGCTGTGGCGGCGCGACCGCGCGACGCCGACCAGCCCGTGGAGCCTCTGGCAGTTCGTGAGCGACTGGGCGTGCCCACAGGTCGCGCTCCCCACCTTCACCGCCGAGGACTTCCGCCGGCTACCGCTCGCGCCGGCGCAGGTCACTCTCCAGCCGGCGGCGTCGACCGTCCTGATCAACATCCCGACGATCACGATGGCTGCCGCTCCTGAGCAGCTCCTGACGACCGACCTGCTCGGGTTCCCGGTCGAGGTCCGCGCCGTCGCCGCGACGTACACGTGGGACTACGGGGACGGCAGCGCGCCGCTCGTCACGACGAGCCCCGGACGCCCGTACCCGAACCACGACGTCCACCACTCGTACGCCCGACCCGGCACCTACACGATCACTCTCACGACGACGTGGACCGGCGAGTACCGCTTCGCGGGGACGAGCGCGTGGACACCCGTCGACGGCACGGCGACGACCGTGAGCACAGTGCCGCCGATCACCGCGATGGAAGCGCGCAGCACCCTCGTCGCCGAGCCCTGCACGCCAGCCACCTGCTGAGCTCCGCGGGGGCTTGACCTCGCCCCTGGGGCACGCCCGAGGCTCGCACCATGAACGCGGAGAACCACGAAGCGGCCGAGGACGGTCAATGGATGTCGGCGGGCGCCTTCGCCCGCCGGGCACGTCTGTCCCCGAAGGCCCTGCGCCTGTACGCCGAGAACGGCGTGCTGCGCCCGCGCCGGGTCGACGTCGACTCGGGCTACCGGCGGTACCACGCCGACCAGCTCCGCGACGCCCGGTGGATCCGCCTGCTGCGGCGCGCGGGGATGCCGATGCGCGATCTCACCGACCTGCTCGACCCCGCGTGCGACGACCGTCGCGCGCGGCTCGAGCAGTGGTGGGACGACGTCACCGCGGACTTCGAGTACCGGCGCTCGATCGTCGAGCACCTCACCAGCGTCGTCACCGACGGGAAGGAAGAGCACGCCATGTACACGACCACCACGCGGGACGTGCCCGCGCAGACCATCCTCACCGAGCAGGCGTACGTGCAGGTCGCCGACCTCGAGAACTGGATCGTCGCGGCGGGTTTGCGTCAGCTCGAGGCCGCCGCCCCGCTGGGCGGGCAGGTCGCGCCCTCGCTCGTCATCTTCCACGGCGAGGTCTCCGAGGACAGCGACGGCCCGGTCGAGGCCGCCCTGCCGGTCGACCCCGGACAGGCGGAGGCGTCGTCCGTCGCGCACCGCGTCGAGCCGGCCCACCGGGAGGCGTTCGTGACCGTCACCCGCGCACAGCTGCGGTACCCGGACATCCTGTCCGCCTACGACGCCGTCGAGAGGTGGATCAACCAGAACGGCGAGCGCCAGAGCGGCGCACCGCGCGAGTGCTACTTCGCCGACCCGTCGACGGGCGACCCCGACGAGCCGGTCGCGCACGTCGCGTTCCCGATCGAGGCCTGATTCCCAGGACCCCGCGCACGGAGCACGCCGCCATCCGCGATCCGGGTCGGCACGTCCACGGGTCGTCGGCGCCGATAGGTTCCGCTCATGCGGCTTGCCAGCAGGTCTTCCACACCCGTCGCGCTCGCGCTCTGCGTCGTCGCCGGGCTGACGGCCTGCACGCCCGAGGCGTCGGAGCCGACCCCCACGGGATCGAGCACCACGTCGCCGAGCCCTGACGACGGCGCTCCGCAGGTCGACGCCGAGGCGTTCGAGGCGGAGCTGCGGAGCACGTTGGTCCTGCCGCCGATCCCGTCGTTCACGGTGCCGACCGGGCTCCTCTCCACCGCGGCGAGCCAGCAGATCTCCGGCGACCTCGACATCCCGGCCGGGCTCTACCAGGGGATCGCCGTCGTCGACCTGCGGTGCACCGACGCGGGCGCCGCCGCGGCCGACGCGGGCGCCACGCCGTCCACCGGCGCGCAGCACTTCGACGACGAGACGACGAGCATCACCGTGGCCGGGGACGGCACAGGCGTGTACGACGCCCCCGGCCTGCACGTCGCCGTCCTTCCGGACGGGTCCGGCGTCTACGAGGACGGCGAGACGCGCGTGTCGATCAGCGCGGACGGCTCGGGGACGTACGAGCGCGGCGACGTCCGCTACACCGTCCGCGCGGACGGATCCGGCTCGTACGACGACGGCGCCACACGAGTCTGGGTCGACGAGGCGGGTGCCGGCGGGTACGAGGACGAGAACCTGCGGGTGTCCATGGCGGCCGACGGCGAGGTGTTCGGCGACGGCGACCCCGCGCTGGTCGACGTCGTGCGCGACGTGCTGGTCGAGGGGCTCCCCACGTTCCCGCCGGTGCCGCGCGTGCACGCGGTCGAGGCGACCGGGACGGTCTGCGGGACGGTCATCCGGCTGGATGCGAACGTGCTGTTCGACGTCGACAGCGCGCAGGTGCGGCCGGAGGGGCAGCAGCACCTCGAGCGGGTCGCCGAGCTGCTCGTCGCGCTGGGCGCGCCGCGCGCCCAGGTGGTCGGCCACACGGACTCCACCGGCGACGAGGCCTACAACCAGGACCTCTCCGAGCGGCGCGCAGCGTCCGTGCGGGACCTGCTCGTGACCGGTGGTGTCGCATCCGACTCGCTCGAGACGGTCGGCCGCGGCGAGAAGCAGCCGGCGCGAGCCGAGACCGGGCCGGACGGCGCCGTCGATCGCGCGGCGCAGCAGCTCAACCGGCGCGTGGAGATCGTCCTGCTCTCCTGAGCTCACCGGGCTGATCGCCGAGTTGTCCACAGATTCGACGACGCCGAAGACCGCGAGCTGCCCCGCGCGCTAGACATGCCTCCGGCAAGGGCGACGAGGGGCGGACACGGTGCACGGCTTCGGGGTCGACGCACGCGGTGCGGTGCACGGCGCCGCGACGTGCCCGCGATGACGACCACGATCGCGGGGGCGTTCGGCAGCGCCACCGCCCTGCGCGCGGACGCCGACCGGCTGCGTCGGCGTGGTGACGCCGCCGAGCGCCTGGCGCGAGCGGTGCGCGGGACCGACGTCGGCGCGTGGACCGGTGAGGCGGCGGACGCGTTCGCCGAGGCCTTGGCGGACGCCGCACGGAGCTCCCTGAAGGCGGCCGACGACGCCCTGGCCGCAGCCCGGGCGCTGGACCGGCACGCGGCCGTGGTCGAGTGGGCCGACGACCGCCTCGCCTCGGCCGTGCCGGCGACCGCGGCGGAGGCCGACCTGCTGCTCGAGGACCTGCGCGGAGCCGTCGACGACTCGGCACGTGCCGCCGCCGCGACACTCGACGAGCTCGCCCAGGGCATCGAGCGGATGCCGGACATCTGGGACTTCATGGCCTACGCCCGGGAACAGTACTGGGGCGGGATCGGCGACTCTCTCGCCGGCATCGTCGAGTCCTCGTGGCAGGTCCAGCTGTTCCGCTACGCGACCGATCCGGTCGGCTACGTCGCCGAGCAGCAGGCGATGGGCCAGGCCCTGTGGACCGGACTGCGCGAGGACCCTGTTGGCCTCGCGAAGGACCTGGTCGACTGGGACACATGGCGTACCGATCCGCTGCGCGCGATCGGGCGTCAGGTTCCCGACATCATCCTCACCGCGGCGACAGTCGGTGGCGGCACGGGCGCGACCGGGGTGCAGCGACTTCAACGCCTGGCAACGTCAACCACCTCGCGGGCAGGTGACGAGGGGATCGAGGCACCAAGCGGCCCGCCCATGCACTCGCTCGCTTCTCCTCCAGGCACGAACCTCACGGAACCCGCCGTCTCCAGCCCGAAGCTGCGCAACATCGTGGAGCACTTGTACAGAGGCACGTACAACGCAAAGCGCGTGGGCGACGGCACGACGATGGACGCCCTCCGCCGCGAGAGGATCACCGGGGAGCCGACCCATGGGAAGTTCCACGCGCAGAAGGCCGAGGAGTTGCTGCGCGGGCTGGACAAGTGGTTGAGGCTGAACCGAGATGGAAACCCTCATGATCGCCTGGTCGCTCAAAGCCTCGCCAACGAACTTCGACAAGTCTTGGAGGGCACGTGAGACAGCCGAGCACCGTCGCGATGACCGGGGCCCTGGTCTACGAGTATCGAGAGCTGCTACCACTGCTGGCTGAACATCTCGAGGCCAACGACGGCGAAGTGCTGCCCCATCTGCTGATCGCGGACATCGTCGTGTGGATGGGCCACCAGGTCGACACCGCACCTCAGCTGTGCAGCTCGATGTGGCAATGGCTCGGAAGTGCGTACGCCCGCGGCGATGACGCCATCCAGAATCTGATCGCTGCGAGTGCCGTAGAGGCTCTGCCTATGCCGGGGCAACCCGGAGCTCGGGCACTTCGCAACATGCTGCCGCCGGATCTGAGGGTCTTCGACCCTTGGCTGGGAGATCCCGAGCTGCGTTAGCAGCGCCCGGTGAATCGACTCCGGCGCCCACCTACGCGGTTCCCCGTTCGCTGATGCTTTTCGGTTCGACCACACGCGTCAACCCTCGACGAACGGCCCTTCGCAGGATCGCCCACTGGCCGGGCCCGCCATTCCCTGAGGAGCCTCCCGGCGGTAGACATGGCGGCGGCACGGCGACGTGAGCGGAGGCAACACCCTGACCTGATCCGCATGAGAGGACGAGCAATGGCAACCGTCGATGCCGGCCTCATCGAGCGGCTGCTCGTCGAGGGAGCCGTCGACTGGCTGGCCGCTAGCTGGATCTACTCAGAGACATCTCAGGCAGGACCCGCACGACCGGAGGACCGGCGCGTCATGGCGATCGGCGCCGTCGCCTACCTGATGTACCGCGGCCTCGCCGTCCCCGGGGACGTGACAAGGGAGGGCTTCTCGCGTTGGGGATCATCCACCAACGAGTCGTTCGAGCGAATCCTCCGCGAGTGGCATGCCATCCCCTTCGGTGAGGAGAGGCCGGGCGACGTCGTGTGGCTCGACCTGACGGACGAGGGCGCGGCTCTCGCGCGCGAGGCAATCGCACGACACGATACCCGAACGGGCGGCGTTGAGCGGCGGGAGCCGCCCGCCGCGAGATATCCGATGATGCGGCTGCAGATCGTGTCGTCGGTGGCGGCACTCTCGGATGTCGAGTATCAGCGCCGCGTGTGGGTCAATCGCGAGTGGCCGGTCGAGGAGCACTACGACGACGCCCAGCAGTCGATCGAGTGGCTTCTCGAGAACACGCAGGCGCTCGAGGAGCCCGAGAGTCTCGTCGGCATCATGCTCTTTCCCGACGAGGTCCTGCCGATGTCGGCCCTGGCCGCGCGCCTTGTGCCTCTCGTGGAAGACATCGGCATGGTGGAGAGCACCGTCTTCATCGCGGACCCTCGATGGGCAGGAGTCGTCGAGGCCGCGGCGCGCGTGCGTGCGGCGATGGAGCGGAATGGCGGATTTCCCCTACCTCCACGGGGCCTCGCTCCCGTCCCGCCGACACGGCCTTCGTGAGCGCTGACGCAACGCGATCCCGAGCCGTCGTTCCGCCGCGACAGGACGGCCGCAGTGCCGGGGGCACCTCACGTCAAGCGGCAGCGCCCACGGGCCGGTATCGCTGGACGACCGCCCCCGACCGGAACTCCTGCCGGTCCACGAGCTCGAGCTCGATGCGCTCGCGCACTCCGCCGAGCAACGTCGGCCCGCGCCCGGCGACCACGGGCTGCACGACGAACTCGTACTCGTCGATCAGCCCTAGGTCCGCCAACGCCGACGGCAAAGTCACGCCGCCCACCCACAGGCCCTCGCCCGACTCCTGCTTGAGCTGCTGGACCGCGTGCCCGAGGTCCCCTCGCACCAGCTCGGCATTCCAGTCGACCTCGCTCAGCGTGCTTGAGACCACGTACTTCTTCGCCGCGTCGATGGCCTCGGCGAAGGGGATCTCCCACTCGCCCATCCAGTCGGGCCACGCCCCCGTGGCCGGCTTCCGCCACGCCGCCTCCATCATCTGGTAGGTCACCCGACCGAAGAGCAGGGCATCGGCGCGCCCCATCTCAGCGGTCCAGTAGCGCATCGCCTCCTCGTCCGGGGGAAGCCCTGCCTCGTGATGGCAGCAGCCGTCGAGCGTGACGTTGATCGAGTATCGAAGTGGTCTCATCCGGCTGCTCTCCCTTGATGCGCGCCGCGTTCACGGGTCGGTACTCAGACGACCGCCGGCGCCAGTTCTCATCGGCCTCGGGCTACGCCGCGTGGCCCCGTGGCTGTCGGTGCCTGCCGTTACGGTGACGGGACCGCCCACCGGCTGCGCGAAGGAGGTCCTGTGCTGCACCTGCACCGCTCGGAGCGCGCCGATGCCCTCATCGCCCCGCTCGCGCAGGTGCTCGCCGAGCCGGGCGGCGACCCGTTCGCGGTCGACGTCGTCGCGGTCCCCACCCGCGGGGTCGAGCGGTGGGTCGCGCAGCGGCTGTCGCACCACCTCGGCACGGGCGACGACGGCGAGTCCGGGATCTGCGCGAACGTCGCGTTCCCCTCCCCCGCGCGCCTCGTCGGCGAGGCGCTCGCGACGGTGCTCGGTATCGAGGCCGACGACGACCCGTGGCAGCGGGACCGCCTCACCTGGACGCTGCTCGACGTGCTCGACGACGTCGCGGACGAGCGCCGGTTCGGCGCGCTCGGACGGCACCTCGGCGTCGGCGAGCCCGACGGCCCGCGGCGCGGGCGGCGCCTGCAGTCCGCGCAGCACCTCGCCGGGCTCTTCTCCTCCTACGCGGCGCAGCGGCCCGCGATGGTGCGCGCGTGGGCGGCCGGCCGCGACGACGACGGCAGCGGCTCGCCCGTCCCGGACGACCTCGCCTGGCAGCCCGAGCTCTGGCGACGACTGCGCGCGCGGGTCGGGTCGCCCAGCCCGGCCGAGCGGCTCGACGACGCCGTCCGGCTGCTCACCGCGGAGCCCGGCGCCGTCGACCTGCCGTCGCGCCTGTCGGTGTTCGGGCCGACCCGCCTGCCCGAGGACCAGCGGCAGGTGCTGCACGCGCTCGCCCGTCACCGCGACGTGCACCTGTGGCTGCCGCACCCGTCTCCAGCCCTGTGGGCGGAGGTCGAGGGGGCGCGCGCGGTCACACCGGCCGGCGCCGACGCACCCCTGTGGCACCGACGCGAGGTGCCGGCGGTCGCCGCGCACCCGCTGCTCGCGTCGATGGCTCGGGACGCGACGGAGCTCCAGCTGCGCCTCGGCGCGCTCGACGGCGTCGCGAGCACCCACCACCCCTCCGCCGAGCCCGCGCCGACGCTGCTCGGTGCGCTCCAACGCCGCCTGCGCGACGACGCCCCGGACGCACCCCCGCACGCGCTCGCCGCCGACGACCGCTCGGTCCGTGTCCACGCGTGCCACGGCCGCGCGCGGCAGGTCGAGGTGCTGCGCGAGGCGCTGCTCGGCCTCTTCGCCGATGACCCGACGCTCGAGCCGCGCGACGTCGTCGTCATGTGCCCGGACATCGAGGCGTTCGCGCCGCTCGTCGCCGCCACCTTCGGGCTCGCGCCGGCCGACGAGGCGGAGCCCGACGTGCACCCCGGTCGCTCCCTGCGCGTGCGGCTCGCGGACCGTTCGCTGCGCCAGACCAACCCGCTGCTCGCGCTGGTTAGCCGTCTGCTCGAGCTCGCGGACGGCCGCGTGACGGCGTCCGACGTCGTCGACCTCGCCGGCGCCGAGCCCGTGCGGCGGCGCTTCCGGTTCGACGACGAGGACCTCGACCGCATCCGGCAGTGGGCCGTCGACGCCGGCGTGCGCTGGGGCGAGGACGCCGCGCGGCACGAGCGGTTCGGCGTGCCCGCGCCGCAGGGCACGTGGGCCACCGCCCTCGACCGCATCCTGCTCGGCGCCGCCATGGCCGAGGACCACCGCTTCGTCGCGACCGCAATGCCGCTCGACGACGTCGACTCCACCGACGTCGACCTCGCGGGCCGGCTCGCCGAGCTGGTCGACCGCCTCGCCGCCGTGCTCGCCGACCTCGACGGCGTCCACGCACCCGCGCACTGGTTCGACGCGCTCGACCGCGCGCTGCACCTGCTCGCCGACGTCGGCCCGGCCGACACGTGGCAGGACGTCGAGGCGCGCATGGTGCTCGACGACGCGCGGCAGGGCGCCCTCGCGGGCGGCGCATCGGCACCCGGCGCGGGTGTCACTGCCAGTGACACCTCCGGGGCGGCGGCGCTGCGGCTCACCGACGTCCGCGCGCTGCTCGCGCACCGCCTGCGCGGTCGGCCCACGCGCGCCGGCTTCCGCACCGGCGCGCTCACCGTGTGCTCGCTCGAGCCCATGCGCGCGGTGCCGCACCGCGTGGTCGCGCTGCTCGGCATGGACGACGGCGCCTTCCCGCGCGGCACCAGCCAGGACGGCGACGACGTGCTGCTGCGCGATTCGCTCGTCGGCGAGCGCGACCGCCGCGGCGAGGACCGGCAGCTCTTCCTCGACGCGATCACCGCCGCGCAGGAGAGCCTCGTCGTCCTCTACAGCGGCGCCGACGAGCGCACCGGCGCCACGCGGCCGCCCGCCGTCCCGGTCGGCGAGCTGCTCGACGCGCTCGACGCCGCCGCGGCCCCACCCGACGGCGGCCCGGTGCGGCGGCACGTCGTCGTGCGGCACCCGCTGCAGACCGCCGACGAGCGGAACTTCGCCGACGGCGCGCTCGGCCGGACCGGGCCGTTCAGCTTCGACGCGCTGCACCACCGCGCCGCCGAGGCCGCGCGCGGCGAGCGCAGCGGCCGCACGGCGTTCCTCGACGCACCGCTCCCACCCGTGGCCGAGGACGGCGCGACCGCGGGGACCGTCGACCTCGACGACCTCGTCTACGCGCTCGAGCACCCGGTCCGCGCGTTCCTGCGTCAGCGGCTCGGCGTCCAGCTGCCCGGCGAGGTCGACGAGCTCGACGACCGCCTGCCGCTCGAGCTCGACCCGCTCCAGCGCTGGGCGGTCGGCGACCGGCTGCTCACCGCGGTGCTCGACGGCGTCGAACTGCAGCAGGCCGTCGACGCCGAGTGGCGGCGTGGCCTCGTGCCGCCCGGCCGCCTCGGGACCGCCGTCCTCAAGGACGTGCACGCGCAGGTCGCGCCCGTCGCGGACGCCGCCCAGCGCTACCTCCAGCCGCCCGCGGAGACGATCGACGTCGACGTCACCCTGCCGAGCGGCCGCAAGCTCGTCGGCACCGTGACCGGCGTCCGTGGGGAGCTCGTCGTGCGCTGCGTGTTCTCCAAGCTCGCCGCCAAGCACCGCCTGCGCGCCTGGATCCAGCTGCTCGCGCTCGCCGCCGACGGCCCCGGCCGGCCGCGCGGCGCCGTGACGATCGGGCGCGGCAAGAGCTCGCGGCCCTCCGCCGCGCTGTCGCTGCTCACCGCGCCCGAGCCCGAGGAGGCGCGGCGGCTGCTCGACCAGCTCGTCGCACTCCGCGACCAGGCGCTGCGCGAGCCGCTGCCCATGCCCGTCGCCACGACGTGCGCCTACGCACGGACCCGCGCCGGCGGCGACGGCGAGGTCGAGGCGCTCGACAGCGCGCGCAAGGAGTGGAAGGACAGCTTCGAGAGCCAGGATGCGCAGCACGTGCTCGTGTGGGGTGAGGGCGCGACCCTCGCCGACCTCCAGGGCGAGCCGTCGCGCGAGGAGCAGCAGTGGTGGCCCGAGGACGGCACGCGCCTCGGCGTGCTGGCACGGCGGCTCTGGGAGCCCCTGCTGGAGCAGGAGCGGACGGAGCTCGCATGAGCGCCGAGCCCTCGACCGCAGCCGCGACGACCGGCGCCGGTTCCGCCGCCCAGCTTGCAGGCGAGTCGCCGACCGATGCGTCCGCCGAGCCCGTGTTCGACGTCTGCGGCCCCCTCCCCCAGGGCACCACCATGCTCGAGGCGAGCGCCGGCACGGGCAAGACCTTCACCATCGCCGCGCTCGCCACCCGCTACGTCGCCGAGGGTCTCGCCGAGCTGTCCGAGCTCATGCTCATCACCTTCGGCCGCGCCGCGACGTCCGAGCTGCGCGACCGCGTCCGCGAGCGCCTCGTCGCGACCGAGCGGGCGCTGCGCGACCCGGCCGTCCGAGCGTCGGACGACGCCCTGTTGCGCCATCTCGCCGACGTCGACGACGCCGAGCTCGCGCGCCGCCGCACGCGCCTGACTCGCGCCCTCGCCCAGTTCGACGCCGCGACCATCGCGACCACGCACGGCTTCTGCCAGCAGATGCTCACGGCGCTCGGCATGGCCGCCGACGTCGACCACGACGCCGTGCTCGTGCCCGACCAGGCCGACCTCGTCGACGAGGTGGTCGACGACCTGTACCTGCGCCGCTACGTCGGCGACCCCGAGCCGGCGATCACCATCGGCGAGGCCCGGATCGTCGCGCGCGCCGCAGTCAGCGACCACGACGCCGACCTGCGCCCCGACGACCCCGAGCCCGGCTCCCCCGCCGAGCACCGCGTGCGCTTCGCCGCGGCCGTCCGCGCCGAGATGCTGCGCCGCAAGCGCGCGCGACGAGTGCTCGACTACGACGACCTCCTCGTGCTGCTGCGCGACGCGCTCACCCACCCGCAGACCGGGCCGTCCGCTGCCGAGCGCGTCCGCGCGCGGTACCGGGTCGTCATGGTCGACGAGTTCCAGGACACCGACCAGGTGCAGTGGGAGATCCTGCGGACCGCGTTCCACGGCCATCGCACCCTCGTGCTCATCGGCGACCCCAAGCAGGCCATCTACGCCTTCCGCGGCGCCGACGTCGTCACCTACCTCGCCGCCAAGGGCGAGGCACACGCCACCGCGACCCTCGGCCGCAACTGGCGCAGCGACGAGGACGTGCTGACCGGCCTCGGCACCGTGCTGCACGGCGCGGCGCTGGGCGACGAGCGGATCGTCGTCCGACCCGTCGACGCCCAGCACACGGGCCGCCGGCTCGAGGGGTCGCCTCCCGTCCGGCTGCGTCAGGTCACGCGCGCCGCCACCGGGCCGGGCAGCGCACTGCCGAGCGTCGGCGCGGTGCGCGCGGTGATCTACGCCGACGTCGTCGCGGAGGTCGTGCGCTCCCTGGGGGCCGACCGGCTGCACGACGACGACGGGTGGCGCCCGCTGCGTCCCGGGGACATCGCGGTGCTCGCGCGCCGCAACGCCGACGCCGTCGCGGTGCGGGACGCGCTCGCCGCCGCGGGCGTGCCCGCCGTCGTCTCGGGGCTGTCGAGCGTCTTCGGCACCACCGCCGCGCGGCACTGGCTCACGCTGCTCACCTCGCTCGCGCAGCCGGGCAGCTCCGGCCGCGCGGCCGCCGCGGCGCTCACCCCGTTCGTCGGGTGGGACGCGGCGCGGCTCGCCTCCGCGCCAGAGGCCGACCGTGACGCGCTCGCCGACCGCCTGCGCGTGTGGGCCCACCTGCTCGCGGAGCGCGGCGTCGCGACGCTCGTCGAGGCCACCGACGCCGCCGGCCTCACCGAACGCCTGCTGAGCACCGAGGGCGGCGAGCGCATGCTCACCGACGTCCGGCACATCGGCCAGGCGCTGCACGAGGTCGTCGTCACGCAGCGGCTCGGCACGTCCGCGCTGACCGAGTGGCTCGCGACGCGCATCGCCGAGACCGACCAGGACTACGCCGAGGAGCGCAGCCGGCGGCTCGAGACGGACGCGGCCGCGGTGCAGGTCGTCACCATCCACTCGAGCAAGGGCCTCGAGTTCCCCGTGGTGCACGTCCCGTTCGCGTGGGACCGGTACGCCGCATCCGGCCAGCCCGTGCTCAAGTACCACGACGACGCCGACCGTCGGCTGCTGCACGTCGGCGGCCTCAAGGACACGACCTATGCCGACGCCCGCAACCGGCACCTCGCGGAGGAGCAGGGCGAGGACCTGCGCCTCACCTACGTCGCGCTGACCCGCGCGAGCTCGCAGGTCGTCATGTGGTGGGCGCCGACCAAGAACGCCGCGACCGGGCCGCTGAGCCGCCTGCTGCTCGGCCCGCGCACCCCGGGCGTCGAGCCGCTGCCCGCGATCACCGTGCCCAAGGACGCCCAGGTCGAGGCGGCTTTCGCGCGCATCGCCGAGGAGTCGGGCGGCACCATCACGCACGAGCTCGTCACCGCCGTGCCGACCGGGACGCGATGGGAGCCCCCGACGGCGACGCCCCCGCCGCTCGACGTCGCGCGCTTCACGCGGCACCTCGACACTGCGTGGCGGCGCACCTCGTACTCCGGCCTCACCGCTGCGGCGCACGAGGCCGCCCACGGCGTGGCCGACGAGCCCGAGACCACGGGCATCCAGGACGAGGCCGACACTCCGGCGACGGTCGACCCCGCAGCGGCCGTGGTGGGAGCTGTCGACCCGGCCGCTGGCGTCGGCACGAGTGACCGGGCGGCGTTCGAGTCGCTGGACCCGGCATGGCCCGAGGCGTTGCGCGCTCTCCGCTCCCCCATGGCCGATCTCCCCGGCGGCACGACGTTCGGCACGCTCGTCCACGAGGTGCTCGAGCACGTCGACACCGACACATCTGAGCTGGACGCGGAGCTGCTGCGGCGCTGCCGCGAGGCGAGCCTCAGCCGCGGGCTCGGCGTGGATCCCGACGCGCTCGCCGCCGCGCTCGCGCCCGTGATGCGCACACCGCTCGGCGACCTCGCGGGCGGGCGCACGCTGGCCGACGTCGCACCCAAGGACCGGCTGCCGGAGATGGTGTTCGAGCTGCCGCTCGCGGGCGGCGAGGTCGGCGCACGCGCCGGCGGGCAGCGCGGCGCGGTGCTGCGCGACGTCGCGACCCTGCTGCGCCGGCACCTTCCCGCCGACGACCCCTTCGCCCCCTACGCCGACCGGCTCGACAGCCCGCTGCTCGGCACCGAGCGCCTGCGGGGCTACCTCACCGGAAGCATCGACGCCGTGCTCCGCGTGGCGGCCGACGACGGCACACCCCGCCACCTCGTCGTCGACTACAAGACGAACCGGCTCGCGCCCGCCTCCGAGGACCTCACCCTCTGGCACTACCGCCCCGAGGCGATGGCCGCCGCGATGATCGACGCCCACTACCCGCTGCAGCTGCTGCTCTACACGGTCGCGCTGCACCGGTTCCTGCGCTGGCGGCAGCCGGGCTACGACCCGGATCGGCACCTCGGCGGTGGCCTCTACCTGTTCGTCCGCGGCATGGCCGGGCCCACGACGCCGGTGGTCGACGGCATGCCGTGCGGCGTCATGGCGTGGCGCCCGCCGACGGAGCTCGTCCTCGACCTCTCCGCGCTGCTCGACGGGAGGACGCCGTGACGACGACCTCAGGACCGTCGCAGCAGGTCGCGAGTGCGTCGGGGGCCACGATCGCGACCGGCGCACCGGTGGCCGGCGCAGGAACGACCGAGCACCAGGTCGCCGACCCGTTCGACGTGCGCCTCGCGCTGCGCGCCTCGCCGCTGCTGCGGACGTTCAACGTAGCCGGTCTGCTCTCGGCCGCCGACGTGCACGTCGCTCAGCGCCTGGGACGGCTCGCGCGCGAGACGGACGAGACGGTGCTGCTCGCGGTCGCGCTCGCCGTGCGCGGCGTCCGGTCCGGCTCGGTGTGCGTCGAGCTCGACGACGCAGCGACCCTCACGGCGGAGGCCGAGGTGGAGAGGGAGCCCGGGTCGGCGACCGAACCCACGACGCTCGACCTGCCATGGCCCGACCTCGCCGCCTGGCGGGCCGCGATCGAGCGCAGCCCGCTCGTCGCTGTCGGCCCCATCGGGCACGCGGACCGCCCGGTGCGCTGGGTCGACGGGCGCCTCTACCTCGACCGGTACTGGCGCGACGAGCAGGTGGTCCGCGACAGCGTCGACGCGCGCCTCGCCGCGCCCGCGCTGCCCGTCGACGCGGCCGTGGTCCGCGACGCCGTCAGACGCCTCTTCCCTCGCGCCGAGGACGAGCGGCAACGGCTCGCTGCCGCGACCTGCGCGGTCTCGACCCTCACGGTGCTCACGGGCGGCCCCGGGACGGGCAAGACGACGACCGTCGCGCGCGTCCTCGCGATCCTCCAGCAGGTGACCGGCACCCGGCTGCGCATCGCGCTGGCCGCGCCCACGGGCAAGGCGGCGGCGCGGCTGCGCGAGGCCGTGCAGCTCGAGGTCGGCCGGCTCGCGCCCGAGGACCGGGCGGGGCTCGGCGAGCTCGAGGCGACCACCATCCACCGGCTGCTCGGCTGGCGGCCTGGCTCGTCGACCCGCTTCCGCCACGACGCGTCGCGCCGCCTGCCGCACGACGTCGTCGTCATCGACGAGACCTCGATGGTGTCGCTGCCGCTCATGGCCCGGCTGCTCGAGGCGCTGCGGCCGCAGGCGCGCCTGCTGCTCGTCGGCGACCCCGATCAGCTCGCGTCCGTCGAGGCCGGCGCGGTGCTCGGCGACCTCGTCCGCCGACCGCCCACGGGCCAGGGCCCGGTCCCCGCGCTCGCCGCGGTGCTGCCCGACTCCACCGCGCCCGTCGGCGGCGACCGCACCGCGCTCCGCAACGGCGTCGTGCGGCTCACGGTCAACCACCGGTTCGAGGGTGCGGAGCTGACGGCCCTCGCCGCGGCGATCCGTGACGGCCGCGCCGACGACACGGTGGACCTCCTGCGCTCGGGGCACCCCTCGATCGAGTGGGTCGAGGTCGACGCCACGTTGACGCCGGCCCACCTCACCGGCCTGCGCGACGACATCCGCTCCGCCGGCCTCACGCTGCTCACCGCCGCACGCGAGGGCGACGCCACGGCGGCGCTGCACGCGCTCGAGGCGCACCGGCTCCTGCTCGCCCACCGTCGCGGACCCGCCGGGGTCGCGCACTGGGCCGACGTCGCCGAGTCCTGGGTCGCGGAGGCCGCGCTCGCCGAGGCCACGTCCGCGGAGGCCGCGGCGGACCAGGCGGGACCCTGGCCGCTCGGCCTCCCACTCCTCGTCACGACCAACGACCGCGACACGGGACTGTTCAACGGGGACACGGGCGTCGTGGTCGCCGACGAGGCAGGTAGCCGCGTCGCGGTGTTCGGCGATCCCGACCGGCCGCTGCGGATCAGCCCGCACCGGCTGCCCGCCGTCGTGCCCGTCCACGCGATGACCGTGCACCGCGCCCAGGGCAGCCAGTTCGCCCGCGTCTCGCTCGTGCTCCCGCCCGCGGCATCGCCGCTGCTGACGCGCCAGCTGCTCTACACGGCGGCGACGCGAGCCCGCGAGGCGGTGCGCCTCATCGGCAGCGAGGAGGCCGTGCGGGTCGCCGTCGGGCGCGAGATCCGGCGCGCGAGCGGGCTCGCCCTCCCGCGCTGACGCAGCCGCCGGCCGTCAGCGCGGCGACGTACGCGCGCGTCAGCCTCGCCGGACCTCCTGCGCGTACGCGTCGAGCAGTCGGAGGATGCCGCTGTGCTGCCACACGCGGTTACGCCGCTGACCGGTCCGTTCCTCCAGCACGCCTGCTGCCTGGAGCTGCTGCAGCGCGCGCTGAGCAGACGTGTCCGTCATCCCCAGACGTTCCGCGAGGTACCGCGCGTTGATCACGGGCTGGGCGACGAGATGAGGCAGCACGCGCCACGCCACGGCCTGCGGGCGCAGGCCGACGAGAGCCTCCCGTGCCTCGTCGAGCTCGCCTGCCAGTCCGTCGACGAGACGGACGCCTGTCGTCGCGGCGTAGCGGGCGGCGCGCGCGAACTGCTCGACCACGGGACGCGCATCACCGGCCCGGTAGGCCGTCAGGCTCTCGAAGTAGGACTGGGTGTCCACGAGAAGTCCGGCGGACACCGGCGCCGTCGTGTGCGCCATGAGGCGTTTGGCGCGGAGGATCGCGTGCACCAGGGCGCGCCCCGTACGTCCGTTGCCGTCGGAGAAGGGGTGGATGGTCTCGAGCTGGGCGTGCGCGACGGCCGCCTGGACCAGCACGGCGATGTCGTCCCGCTGCACGAAGCGCATCAGGTCGTCCATCAGCGGCGGCACCAACGCCGCCTGCGGCGCGACGTGAGACGCCCCTCGGGGGCTGATGGCGCTGGTGCCGATCCACACCAGCCCGTCGCGATACCGCCCGGCCTGCGCCTCCCAGCCCCGCTGACCCGAGATGAGCTCTTCGTGCATCCGCAGGACTGCCGCCTCGTCGAGGGTGTCGGCGAGCTCGAGCGCGGCTTCCATCGCCCGCACGTTGGCGGCAACCGTGCTGGCGTTGTCACTCGACGACTGGTCGATCGCGGCGAGCGCGAGCTGCCGTGCTCCGACCGTCAGGTTCTCGATCTGCGACGAGGACGCGGACTCTGTACGCAGGAGGATCGCGCTCATCGGCCCCAGAGCCGGGCTGTGCGTTCCGAGCCTCGCCCGCGTGTAGGAGTCGAAGCGCGCGAGCGCGGCCGAGGCCTCCTCGACGTCGGCCGCGAGGTCCGACGGGAGAGACGGGGTGTAGGCGGCGATGCGCGGGGGCACGGTCGACCTGTACGGCCCCGATCCCGCCGCTACCTGGGCGCGGCTCGACATGCCGTCCTGTTCAGCGACCCATGTGTGGTCCTCGTGCCGCACCGCAGGGATCAGTAGCGGAGCGATGCTCGGATCCCCGTCCATGCGATCAGAGTACTAACAGTTTGGTCGAAACTGTAAGTAAGGGTCGAGTGGTCCGCTCAGTTTCCCGTGAGTGCCCCGAACAGCAGCGCTCCGCCCACGATGCACACGAGCACCGCGAGGATCACGACGAGCGCGCGCTTCTGGAGCGGGTCGTCGTGCGCCGTCGGGCTCGGCAGCCAGCGCGAGAGCCACACCACCAGGCCGCCCGCGACGGCGAGCAGCGCCGAGCTCGGCGTCACCGTCCAGCCGCCCGTGACGGCACCCGCGATCACGCCGGCCACGCCCAGGAGCAGCACGATCGAGCCGAGGATCAGGAACCGGAACCGGCGCAGCCGGAGCGTGGTGTCCGAGTAGTCGCCACCCTGCGGCGTGCGTGCGTCGGGCATCCCTCAGTCCTCCACGGTCACGGTGAGCTCGGGCGTCGGGTCCTCGGTGCGACCCTCGGGGTCGCCCTCCTCGCCGCGGTAGGAGTAGGTGAAGCCGATCGTCGTCGTTCCCGCGCCCACGGCCTCGAACTCGTAGTGCAGGGTCGCGCCCGAGCCGGGGGCGCTCTCGCCGTCGTCCGGGTAGGTCGCGTCACCCTCGCCGAGCACCGCGTCGTCGGGCGCGGTCGTGACGGCCCAGCCGTCGCCGATCGACGGGTTCACCTCGCCGAAGTCGACGACGAGCGTCTGGCCCACGTCGAGCGTCACCTCGCCCGCCGTGTACGGGACGGTCACCGGCTCAGGCGCGGTGCACCCGGCGAGCGCGGGCACCAGCACCGCGACGAGGACCAGGGGACGCAGGCGGCTCGGCATGCCGATGAGTGAACCACCCTCCGCGGCCCTCGCGGACACGCGCGACCTACGCTGGATCGATGACGACGGTCAAGCAGGTGCAGATCACCTTCGACTGCGCGGAGCCCGAGGCCGTGGCGCGCTTCTGGAGCGAGGCGCTCGGCTACGTCCTGCAGCCGCAGGACGACGGCCCGGAGCGCCAGGGCTCGACGGCCGCGTGCGTCGACCCCACGGGAGCAGGCCCGCGGCTGTTCTTCCAGCGCGTCCCCGAGGGCAAGGTCGTCAAGAACCGGGTGCACCTCGACGTCCGGGTCGGCACGGGACTGGTCGGCGACGAGCGCGTCGCCGCGCTCGAGGCCGAGTGCGCGCGACTGGTCGCGATCGGCGGGACCCGCGTGCGGCTCCTGCCCGCCGACGACGTCGACGAGTCGTGCCTCGTGATGCAGGACGTCGAGGGCAACGAGTTCTGCCTCGACTGAGGGCCGGCACCGGGCAACGGCCTGACCCCTCAGGCGTAGACGCCGACGAGGTCCAGCCCGCCCGCCGCGGCGCGCTCGACCGCGTCCACCAGCGTCCACAGCGCCGACGCGTCCTCGCGCTGCTGCGCGTCACCCTCGGGCACCACGAGCCCGACCGCCGCCGCACCGCGCAGCTCGGCGTTCGACGCCCAGCCGACCATCGGATAGGTGCTCGCGCGCAGACCGGCGACGTCGCGCGTCACGAGGTGCTGCACGAGCTCGCCGCCGAGCACGACCGCCGCCGGCCCGGGCAGCAGGCGCGCGCGGAAGTCCTCCCCGCCGGACGACGTGTGCGCGACCGCCCCGTACCAGTGCGTCAGGTGCCGCACGACGACGTGCAGGTACGTCGCGAGCAGGCCGTCGACGTCGCCGCCGCCCTCCGCGATGCCCGCGGCCGCCGCACCCGCGAGCTCGGGCCAGCGGGCGAGGACCTCCTCGACGTCGTCGTCGTGCCGGGTGTCGGCGCCCGACCGCGCACGCACCTCGGCGGCCGTGAGCGTCGGCCGGCGCAGCTCCTGCGCCACGCGCTCGACCGACCCGGCGCGCAGCTCGAGCGTGTACCCCATCTCAGACCGCCCACAGCAGCTCGTCGGGCATCGACGGGACGCCGGCCGGCAGCGCGAGACCCCGCTGGGCGCCGAGCAGCACGAGCACCGCACCGGACCGGTCGAGCACCCCGGTCCAGCGCCGGCGCGCGGGCGCCCGGCGGTGCCGCGCGACGACCGCCGCGTCC
>NZ_JACVQL010000148.1 GCF_019733465.1 Actinotalea ferrariae
GCGCCCCGCTCGGCCGTGCGGCCGGCGCTGGCCTCGGTTCGCCGATCCGCGGTGCGGTCCGCCCGGGCCGGGCTGCGCCGCTCATGGTCCTCGGGGCGGCGGTCCTGTGGGGCACGACGGGCACCGCACAGGCGATCGGCGGGGTGCACGACCCCGTCGTCGTGGGCGCCGCTCGGCTCGCCGTCGGCGGGGCGGCCCTCGTGGTCGTGGCACTCGTGACGGGGGCCGGCCCCGCCCTGGCCCGCTGCCTGCGGCGACCGCTGCTCGGATGGACACTGCTCGCCGCCGTCGCGACCGCGGTGTACCAGGCCGCGTTCTTCTCCGCCGTCGCCGGTACCGGCGTCGCCACGGGGACGGTCGTGGCGCTCGGCACCGCACCCGTGGCCACGGGCGTGTGCGGGGCGCTGCTGTTCCGGGAGCGGCTCACGCGTCGGTGGCTGGCTGCGACGGCACTCGCCGTGGCGGGCTGCGTCTGCCTCGTGCTCCTCGGCACGGGCGCCGCCGCGAGCGGCAGCGGCGCGGGCGCGCTGACCGTGCGGCCGGCCGGTGTGGGCCTCGCCGTGCTCGCGGGCGTCTGCTACGCGCTGTACACGTCGGGCGCCAAGGCTCTGCTCGACGCCGACGTGCCGGTGGTCCCGGCGATGGCCGTGACGCTCGGGCTCGGCGCGGTGCTGCTCGCGCCGGTGCTCGTCACACGCGGCGCGGAGCTCGCAGGTGGCCGCTCGTTGCTCCTCGTCGCCTGGCTCGGCCTCGTCACGACCGGCGCCGCGTACCTGTTCTTCGCGCGCGGCCTGCGTCGCCTGCCGGCGGGCACGGTCGGGACCCTGAGCCTCGCCGAGCCGCTCACCGCCGCCGCCCTCGGCCTCCTGGCGCTCGGCGAGCGGCCGCCCGTCGGCGCCGTCGTCGGCGGGGTGAGCCTGCTCGCCGGCCTCGTGCTCGCGGCGGTGAGGCCGACGAGAGCCGAGCGCGACGGGCAGCCCGAGCCGGTTGCCCCTGGGCCGCCGGCTGAGTGGACCGAGCACGACGAACAGGTGGAGGCGGTCCACGCTGTGGCGCCGGCCGGGCGGAGCGAGCCGGTAGAACCCGTCGGGCGAGCGGAGGCTACCGGGGCGGTCGGGCGGCGCGGCGCGGTGGACCGAGCCGAGCGGAGCGAGCCGGGCGAGCCGGTCGGGCGAGCGAAAGCGACCGGGGCGGTCGCACGGCGTGACGCGGAGGAGCGAGCCGAGCGGAGCGAGCCGGTCGAGCCGGTCGGGCGAGCCGAGGTGACCCGGGCGGTCGGGCGGCGCGGCGCGGTGGACCGAGCCGAGCGGACGCGGACGGTCGGGCGCGTCGAGCAGCCGGGGACCAGCGACTCGGTCGGTCGGAGCGAGGCGGCGGAGCCGGTCGCCGGCTGACGTCGTGGGCTGACGGCGCTCAGTCGCCCAGGTGCGCGGCGACCGAGCGGCCGGCGACGCGACCCGAGAACAGGCACCCGCCGAGGAAGGTGCCCTCGAGCGCTCGGTGACCGTGCATGCCGCCCCCGCCGAAGCCGCTGGCCTCGCCTGCCGCCCAGACGCCGTCGAGCACGGTGCCGTCCTCGCGCAGCACGCGACCCTCGAGGTCCGTGTGCAGGCCGCCGAGCGTCTTGCGCGTCAGCACCGAGAGCCGCACGGCGAGCAGCGGCCCGTCGGACGGCTCGAGCAGCGGTGCGGGCGGTGCGACGCGGATGACGCGGTCCACGACGTACCGCCGCGCCATCGCGGTCGCGACGACCTGCGGGTCCTTGCCGAGGCCCGTCGTCACCTGCGCGTCGCGCGCGCGGATGGTGCGCTCAAGGGCCGCGGGGTCGATCCGGTCCTCGCCCGTGAGGGCGTTCATGCCACGGGCGAGGCCTGCGGGCGTGTCCGCCCAGACGAACTCGTCGCTCAGCTCGGCGAACCGCTCGACCGGGAGCACGGCACCCGGGAGGACCCGCTGGAGCACGGCGCGCGTGTCCTTGCCGGTGAGGTCGGGGTTCTGCTCCGAGCCCGACAGGGCGAACTCCGTCGCCATGATTGTCTTGTTGAGGACGAACCACGAGTGGTCGTCACCGCGCGCGACGACGTGCCGCAGCGCACCGAGCGCGTCGAAGCCGGGGAAGAGCGGCGCGGGCAGCCGATCGCCGTCGGCGTCGAGCCACAGCGAGCTGGGGCCGGGCAGGATCCGGATGCCGTGGCGGCTCCACACGGGGGAGTGGTTCGCGATCCCCTCGGGGTAGTGCCACATGCGACCGCCGTGCACGACGGCGCCGCCGGCCGCCGCGGTGGCCGCGATCATGCGTCCGTCGACGTGGTCCGGCACGCCCGAGAGCATGCGGTCCGGGAGCCGCCCGTGGTCGGCCGGCCAGGCCGCCCGCACGAGGTCGTGGTTGCCGCCGATCCCGCCCGACGTCACGACGACCGCGGGTGCGTCGACCTCGAACGTCCCGACGACCTGCCGGCTCGACGGCGCGCCCCGCTCGGCGTCGTCGTCGGCCAGGAGCTCGCCGCGCACGCCCGTCACGCGCCCGCCGGTGGTGACGAGGTCGGTGACGCGGTGGCGGAACCGGAGGTCGGCGAGCCCGGCGGCCCGCGCCTCGCGCAGCGCCGCGACGAACGGCGCGCAGATCGCGGGTCCGGTGCCCCACGTGATGTGGAAGCGCGGCACGGAGTTGCCGTGGCCGCCCGCGAGGTAGCCGCCGCGCTCGGCCCACTGGACCGCAGGGAAGAAGCGGACGCCCTTCCCGTGCAGCCACGCCCGCATCGGGCCCGCCGCGAAGTCCACGAACGCCTCGGCCCAGCGACGCGGGTTGTCGTCGAGCGGGTCGTCCGGGTCGAAGGCCGCGGAGCCGTGCCAGTCGGCGAGCGCGAGCTCGGCGCTGTCCCGCACGCGCAGCCGTCGCTGCTCGGGCGAGTCGACGAGGAACAGCCCGCCGAACGACCACCACGCCTGACCGCCGAGGCTCGCGGCCGGCTCCTGCTCGAGCAGCAGCACCCGTTGGCCGGCCGCGGTCAGCTCGGTGGCGGCGACGAGCCCCGCCAGCCCTGCTCCCACGACGACGGCGTCGACGCCCGCCCGAGGTCCTGCGCCTGAGGCGCGAGCGGATGCGCGAGCGAGCCCGGTGACGACGTCGTCCATGGACCGCACCCTAGGGGCCGTCCGCGATCTCGGGGAGGGCCGTCGGTGTCACGGCGCCGTGCGGCGTCCGCTCGTGTCGACGACCGCGCGTCATGCGTCCGGAGTGGAGCCCCCGGCCGTGGTCGACCGGCGCGCCTCGGACGCGGGGACAGGCGGACGGCGGCCCACCTGCATGCGCGGCACCAGGAGCCCGAGGACGGCGAGACCGGCGACCAGCCCTCCGACCAGCAGAGGCCAGCCCTCCCGCGGGACCTGTGCCCCCGACACGGCGGGCGTCGGGTCGGGCTCGGCGAGCAGGACACCCCTGTGGTGGTCCGGGGCGTCGGACGGACGGGGCCACAGGCCCGTCTCCGACGCGGCGACGAGCGCCGCCACGTCCTCTTCGGCGACCTCGAAGACCGGGTCGCACAGGGACGACTCGAACCCGGGCTCGCGATACGGGATGAGGTAGTGCTCGCCGATCTCCAGGGGACTGCTCCACTCGTCCCGCGGGCGCTCGACCTCGACCCGGCGGGGCACCGGCGGACCGAACGCCCCGGTGACGTCGAGCTGCGTGACGTACGGCCCGCTCGTCGGGTCCCCGACCTCGGTCACCGTCCCAAGGACGACACCCGCGTACGCCCCGCGCCAGTCCTCGGGCGTCGCCCTCGCCCCGGTCGCCACGGTCCCCGGCGCGCTCCCGGCCGCGAATCCCATCGCGTCGAACTCGAAGGGCGCGCAGCTCAGGGCCACTGCTGGGGCCGCAGGTCCCGCCAGGGGAAGGGTCAGTGCTGCGGCGACCGTGAGAGCGGCGCGCCGACGGGGGGTGCGACGTGTGCCCGAGGCCCCGCGGACCTGGGTCTCGGACCGGACGTCATCGCGCACGCGTGCTCCACACCTCGGATCGGCTGTCTACCGGACGTATGTCGTCGCGCCCACCGACCTTGCGCGCGGCGTCAGACCCCCGTCCCGTGCCGCGCTGGGCACGCCCCGCGCTCAGAACCGGTACGTCGTCTGCCCGTGCTCGTCCCCGAAGACGATCGCCTTCGTGGGCAGGACGCGGAACACGCGGGCGCGGCCCCTCGCGCTGAGGTCCGGACCCGCCTCGACGAACTCCTCGCCGTCCACCTCGAAGTGCCAGTCGTCGCCGTACTTGGCGTACCAGGCGGCGGCGAGCTCCCCCAGGTCTTCGGCGTCCGTGACGTGCACCGCCGTGCCCTCGACGACGACGTCCTTGCCGGTCCTCCAGCCGTCGGCGCCCGTCGCGCCGGTCGTCATGGCGACGTGCGGGTTGCCCCTCAGGTTCCGGTGCTTCTGCTCCTCGGCGCCCGTGCAGAACGCGAAGCTGCCGTCCCGCCACACGCCCACGAGCGGGACCGCGTGGGGACGGCCGTCGGCGCGCACGGTGACGATCCAGTACAGCTGCGCCTCGGTGAGCAGGCGCTCGACGGCCTCCCACGGGGGCGGCTCGGCCGTCGCGTCGCCGTACCGCGGGTCGATCACTCCGGTGCTCGTGCGTGGTGCGTCCATGCACGGTCCGACCAGCCGGGCGCGCCCAACTCATCGGCCTCGTCGGCCCTGGCAGGCGCAGGTCCGGGCAGGCGCAGGTCCGGGCAGGCGCACCGTCCTGGCCGCCGCAGGTCCCGGCGGGCTCAGGTCGTGTAGACCCGCATGCTCAGCGGGTCGAGCGCCGTGCGCTCGCCGGCGGCCGGGTGGAGGACCCCGTTGATCGCGGCGCTGCGCTGCTCCTCGGGGTGCTCCCACGTCGAGTCCCAGCGCAGCTCCCAGCGCTCCTGGGGTCCGCGCGCGAGCACGACCTCGGCGACGTCGAGCGTGCCGTTCACCACGAGCAGCGCGCTCGCGCCCGACGGCGTCGAGCGCACCATCTGCAGCGTGCGCACGCCCGCGTCGTGCCAGGTGTGGTGGTCGAACGGGCCGCCGTCGGCGAGCCGCCAGTCGAGGTCGGGCCACGGCGCGCCGGCCCGCGGCTGGCCGCGGAAGAAGCTGCTCGTGCGCAGGGCGGGGTGCGTGCTGCGCAGCCGCAGCAGGTGGCGCGTCGTGGCCAGCAGGTCCCGCTGCCACGGCTCGAGCTCCCAGTCGACCCACGACGTCTCGTCGTCGAGGCAGTAGGCGTTGTTGTTGCCGCGCTGGGTCCGGCCGATCTCGTCGCCCGCGGTGATCATGGGCGTGCCCGCGGCGAGCAGCAGCGTGCCCAGCAGGTTGCGCATCGACCGGCGACGCAGCGGCATGACCTCGGGGACGACGACCTCGTCGCGCACCGGTCCTTCGACGCCGTGGTTCCACGAGCGGTTGTCGTCCGTGCCGTCCCGGTTCTGCTCTCCGTTGGCCTCGTTGCGCTTGTGCTCGTAGGAGACGAGGTCGGCGAGCGTGAAGCCGTCGTGCGCGGTGACGTAGTTGATCGAGGCCACGACGCCGCGCATGAGCGGCGGGTCGCTGTAGCCGAACAGGTCGGCCGAGCCCGCGAGCCGCGTCGCGAGGTCCCGCACGCCGTGGCCCGGTCGTCCGTGCGCCGCCTGGGCGGGGTCCGCGAGCCAGAACGAGCGGACCGCGTTGCGGAAGCGGTCGTTCCACTCGCCGAGCGGTTCGGGGAACGCACCCGTGCGCCAGCCGCCCGGGCCGACGTCCCACGGCTCCGCGATGAGCTTGGTGCCGGCGAGGACGGGGTCGGTCTGCAGGGCGACGAGGAACGGGTGGTGGGGCGTGAAGCCGTCGTCGTCCCGCCCGAGCGTCACGGCGAGGTCGAACCGGAACCCGTCGACGCCGACGTCGGCGACCCAGTAGCGCAGCGAGTCGAGCGCCATCTGCACGACGCGCGGCCGGCGGAAGTCGAGCGAGTTGCCGCACCCGGTGACGTCGGCGAAGCGCGCGGGCGTGCCGCCGTCGTGCAGGTAGTAGACGGTCGGGTCGAGGCCCCGCCAGCTCAGCTGGAGCCCGTCGGTACCGCCCTCGCACGTGTGGTTGTAGACGACGTCGAGCAGCACCTCGAGGCCCGCCTGGTGCAGCAGGTGGACCATGCCCTTGACCTCGGCGAGGACGGCCTGCGGGCCGGCCTCCTGCGCTGCGCGCGTCGCGTAGCGCGGCTCGGGGGCGAAGAAGCCGAGCGTGTTGTAGCCCCAGTAGTTCGTCAGTCCGCGGCGCACGAGGTGCGGCTCGCTCGCCGCCGCGTGGATCGGCAGGAGCTCGATCGTCGTGACGCCGAGCCCGCGCAGGTGGTCGATCGTCGCGGGGTGCGCCAGGCCCGCGTACGTGCCGCGCAGCTCGGGCGGGACGCCGGGCAGGCGCATGGTCAGCCCGCGCACGTGCGCCTCGTAGATGACGGTGTCCTCCCAGGCGACCTGGGGCCTGGGGACGGGCGGCGCGTCGAACCGGTCGTCGACGACCACGGAGTGGGGGACGGCGCCGCGCGAGTCGGTCGGGTCGAGCTCCGGGGTGGAGCCCGGCGAGCCGCCGTGCTCGTCGACGCGGTGCCCGTGCACCGCCTGCCCGAGCACGACCTCACCCGTCAGGCCGCGCGCGTAGGGGTCGACGAGGAGCTTGGCCGGGTTGTACCGCAGGCCCGCGGCGGGGTCCCACCGGCCGTGCGCACGGAAGCCGTAGCGCTGACCTGCCTCGACCCCCGGGACATGGGCGTGCCACACACCGTGCTGCGGGCCGCGCAGAGCGATCCGCCGCTCGGCCCAGCCGTCCGACGACGACGGGTCCGGGTGGAGCAGGCACAGCTCGACCGCGTCGGCGTGCGACGCGAGGACCGCGACGTCGGCGCCGCCGTCGACGAGGTGGACGCCGAGGCGGTGGGGGGCGCGGGGCACCGGGGGAGCGCTCACAAGGGAACAGTGTGGACCACGTCGCCGCGGCGTCGGGTCGGATGCCCGCCCGCCCCGCGTCCCCCGCGACCGGCTGCGACGCTCACGCGCTCCGGCGTCCCCGCGGCCGGCTGCGACGCCCGCGCGTCGACGCAGCGGTAGCCTTCCGGAGGTCGACGAGGGGCGGGTCCGGACCCGCCGGAGTGGAGAGCGTGCTGATGAGGATCGTCGTGTGCGTCAAGCACGTGCCCGACCTGCAGGCCGAGCGCGGGTTCACCGAGGAGGGCCGCGTCGACCGCAGCCAGGGTGACGGAACCCTCAACGAGCTCGACGAGAACGCGGTCGAGGCGGCGGTGTCGATCGTCGAGGAGCACGGCGGCGAGGTCGTCGCCGTCACCATGGGCCCCGCCGACGCCGAGGACGCCGTGCGCCGGGCGCTGCAGATGGGCGCCGAGGCCGCCGTCCACGTGGTCGACGACGCCCTCGAGGGCTCGGACGCGTTCGGCACCGCGCGCGTGCTCGCCGCGGCCGTCCGCAAGCTCGAGGAGGACGGGCCGGTCGACCTGGTCGTCACGGGCATGGCGGCGCTCGACGGGCTCATGTCCGTCGTGCCGACGCTCCTGGCCGGGCACCTGCGGCTGCCGCAGGCGACCCTCGCGGCCGAGCTCACGGTCGACGCCGCCGCGCGCACGGTGCGCGTGCGGCGCGAGCTCGACCACGCGAGCGAGGTCGTCGAGGCGACGCTGCCCGCGCTCGTGAGCGTGACGGACCAGTCGAACCAGCCGCGCTACCCGAACTTCAAGGCCATCATGGCGGCGCGCAAGAAGGCCGTGACGACGTGGTCCCTCGCCGACCTCGGCATCGCGGCGACGGAGGTCGGCGCCGCCGGCGCGCGGACGCAGGTCCTCGAGGCCGCGCCCCGACCGCCGCGCGAGAACCGCGTGCTCGTCACCGACGAGGGCGACGCCGGCACCCGGCTCGCCGCCTTCCTCGTCGAGAACCGCCTCGTCTGACCCGCACCGCCGCACCGATGGACCACCAGCCCGAACGACCGCCTGCCGGAGGACCGATGACCGACCCGACGCCCGCACCCGTGCTCGTGGTCGTCGACCACCACGGCGACGCGCCGCGCTCCTCGGCGTACGAGCTGCTCACGGCGGGACGCGCGCTGGGCCCGCTCGAGGCCGTCTGGATCGGCACGGCACCCGACGCCGCCGTCGAGCGGCTCGGGGCGTGGGGCGTCACGCGGGTGCACGAGCTGCCGGAGGCGGCCGACCTGCTCCCGCCCGAGCGCGGCGAGGCCCTGGCCGCGGTGGTCGAGGCCACGGGGGCCGCGACGGTGCTCCTCGCGTCGACGTTCGAGAACAAGGAGACGGCCGCCCGCCTCGCACTCGCGACCGGCGCGGGTCTCATGGTGGACTGCGCGGCCCTGGAGGCTGGCCCCGAGGGTCGCCCCGTGGCCGTGCAGCAGGCGTTCGCGGCCACGTGGACGCTGCGCGCCCAGGCGACGGTGCCCCGGGTCGTGGCCGCGCTCAAGCCGAACGCCGTCCAGGCCGTGGCGCCCGAGGGTGTGGGCGCGGTGTCGGGCCGGCCCGAGGTGGTCCGGCACGACGTCGCCCCGGCGCAGGCACCGGCCGCGCGCCTGGTCGAGCGCACGCCGCGCGCCGCCTCGGACCGACCGGACCTGGGCGAGGCGCAGGTCGTCGTCGTCGGCGGCCGCGGGACGAACGGCGACTTCTCGCCGGTCGAGGACCTGGCCGACGCGCTCGGCGGAGCGGTCGGCGCGACGCGCGTCGCGACCGACGAGGGCTGGATCGGCCACGAGGCGCAGATCGGCCAGACCGGCGTCACCATCTCGCCCCGGCTCTACATCGGTGCCGGCGTCTCGGGCGCGGTGCACCACCGTGGCGGCATGCAGTCGTCCGGCACGATCGTCGCCGTCAACTCGGACCCCGAGTCGCCGATCTTCGAGATCGCCGACTTCGGCGTGGTGGGAGACCTGTTCACGGTGCTGCCGCAGGCGGCCGCGGAGATCCGCCGGGTCAAGCAGGGCTGACCGGGCCGGGCACCGGCCGGCACCGGCCGGCACCGGTTCAGCCTCCAGGCCCGGGCTCCGCCGGGCGCTGCGTTCAGAGGTAGCGCAGCCACCCGAGCGCGGCGACGCCCTGCGCGCGCTGGAACGCCCGCAGGTTGGCGATCCCTCGGGGCGCGGGCTGGACCGAGCCCTCGATGAAGTACCCCGTGATCCCCGCGAGCACGGCGCGCACGGCGTCGGGGTCGGCGCCGGCGGCGTTGGGGTGGGCGGCGAAGATCTCCGCCGCGTCACCGCCGCCCTGCATCACGACGCTCGGCAGCATGCCGAGCAGGTCGAACCAGCGTGCCCCGGCCGTCGCGGCGTGGGGCCAGTCGATGAGCCACACCGGGCCGTCGGGCCCGCCCGGGCCGAGCATGATGTTGTCGCCGCGCAGGTCGCCGTGCACGAGGCTGTCGCCCGCGGCGGCGGGCACGGCGTCCGACGCCCAGCCGACGAGCTGCTCGAGGTGGCTCAGGAGCCACTCCCCGTGGGGACCGGCCCCGAGGACCGCCCGGTCCACCGCCGCGCCGTCGGCCTCGAGCCGCGCCCAGCCCTCGACCACGCCGGAGATCGAGTCGCCGAGCGTCACGAGGCCCGCGGGTCCCGGCGTGCCGGCGTCGGCGAGCTGGGTGATCGCCCGGAGCACCCGGTCGAGGTCCTCGCGCCGCCACGGCAGCACCGGCGACGAGCCCTCGACGCTCTCGAAGCCCAGGAGCACCCAGGAGCCGTCGTCGTGCGACCACAGGAGGCGCGGCGCAGGCACGCCCGCGGGCAGGGCGCCGGCCACGACCGCCTCGGCGCGGGCCAGCTCGGGGGAGTCCGGGTTCTGCTCGGGCGAGACGGCCTTGACGAACACCTCGGTGCCGTCGGCGAGCTCGAGGATCGCCGCGTAGCCGGGGCTGAACCCGCTCGTCGCGCTCGTCTCGGACGTCACCTGGGCGCCCGCGAGCTCCGCGATGCGTGCCCGGACCTCGCGCGGGAGGTCGGCCCAGCCGAGGCGGGTCCCGCTGAAGGCAGGCGGTGCGCTCAGCGGCGGCGGCGGGGTCACGGGCGTGATTCTGCCAGCCGCGAGCCCCGCACGGCCGTGACGTGTCGCGCGTGGTACGGGTGGATTCCGTGCAGGGGGTGTGGTGCGGCGGGTGCGTGCGGCCTCGACCGGGCGGTGGGCGGCCCCGCTCCTAGACTCGTGACCCGTGACGTACTTCGACCACGCGGCGACCACGCCCATGCGCCCGCGGGCGCTGGACGCCATGGTCGAGCAGCTCGGGCGCACGGGCAACGCGTCGTCGCTGCACGACGCGGGACGCGCCGCGCGCCGGGTCGTCGAGGAGTCGCGCGAGCTGCTTGCCGCGCGGCTCGGGGCGCGGCCGAGCGAGGTCGTCCTCGTGGCGGGCGGGACCGAGGCCGACAACCTCGCCGTCAAGGGCGTCTACTGGTCGCGACGCGAGGCTGACTCGCGCCGCCGGCGGGTGCTCGTGTCGGCGGTCGAGCACCACGCGGTGCTCGACCCGGCGCGGTGGCTGGGCACGCACGCCGACGCCGACGTCGTGCTGCTGCCCGTGGACGCGCACGGGCGCGTCGACGTGGACGCGCTGCGCGCGGAGCTCGCGGCGCACGCGGACGAGGTCGCGCTGGTCAGCGTCATGTGGGCGAACAACGAGATCGGCACCGTCCAGCCCGTGCGCGAGGTGGTGGACGCCGCCCGGCAGCACGGCGTCCCCGTGCACGCCGACGCCGTCCAGGCCGTCGCCCAGCTCGACGTCGACTTCGCCTCGAGCGGCCTCGACGCGCTCACCGTCTCGGCGCACAAGGTGGGCGGCCCCGTCGGCATCGGCGCCCTGCTGGCCCGACGCGACCTCGCGATGAGCCCTCTCCTGCACGGCGGGGGGCAGGAGCGCGGGGTCCGCTCGGGCACGGTGGACGTCGCCGCAGCGCGCGCCTTCGCGGTCGCGGTGGACGAGGCGGTCGACGCCCGGCCCGCGGAGGCCCGGCGGCTCGCTGCGCTGCGGGACCGGCTCGTGGACGAGGTGCTCCGCGTCGTCCCGGAGGCGGTCCTCCGCGGTCCGGCGCTCGACGGGTCCGAGGCCGCGACCGCGCCGGCGCGCCTGCCGGCGAACGCGCACCTGACGTTCCCCGGCTGCGAGGGCGACTCGCTGCTCTACCTGCTCGACTCCGCGGGCATCAGGACGTCGACGGGCTCGGCGTGCCGGGCGGGCGTGCCGCAGCCGTCGCACGTGCTGCTCGCGTGCGGCGTCGGCGGGGCAGACGCGCGCGGCGCGCTCCGCTTCTCGCTCGGGTGGACCTCGACCGACGACGACGTCGACGCGCTCGTCGCAGCGCTCCCGGGCGTCGTCGAGCGGGCCCGCGCGGCGGGTCTCGCGACGGCCGGCTGACGACGCGCGTCAGGCTCCCGACCGCGTGGCCTGGACGACGATGCCGTTGCCGTCCGGGTCGTCGAAGGTCACGAAGCGCCCCCACGGCGCCTCCTGGATGCCTCCGTCGGCGAGCGCGACGCCGCGTCGCTCGAGCTCCGCGACGTCCGCGTCGAGGTCGTCGCTCTCCAGGACGAGCCCCTTGCTCGACCCGGGCGGCATCGTGGGGAACCACGTGACGAGCGTGATCGACGTCTGCCCGCCGGGGAGCCCGACCTCGACCCACCGGTCGGGTCCCATGGGGTTGTCGCGGACGACCTCGAAGCCGAGGACGTCGACGTAGAAGGCGCGCGCACGGTCCTGGTCGCGCACGGGGAGCGAGAGCAGCCGGACGTGGGTGATCGCCATCCCTCGGAGGCTAGCGACGGACCGTCCTCGCGGGGAGGGGGTGTCACACGCGGGGCGGCGTCGGTGTCTCCATGTCGGCTCACCCGCCACCGACGAAGGAGACGACATGACCAGCGAGGCCCGCATCCCCCCGACCGAGATCACCGGCGCGTACGGAGCCGTCGTGAAGCTCGCCTCCCGCCGCATGGTCGGTCACGTCCCCCGCTCGCTGGGCGTGCTGTGGCACCACCGCGCGGTCATGAAGGACGCCATGGGCGTCGGGCGCAAGATCGAGGGCTGGAAGGAGCTCGACCGGGACCTGGCGACGTACGCGGTCATGGCGGCCGCCGCGACGATCGGCTGCTCCTTCTGCCTCGACCTCAACTACTTCATGTCGCGCGACCGCGGGCTCGACGAGGCGAAGGTGCGCGAGGTGCCTCGCTGGCGCGAGTCGTCCGAGTTCAGCCCGCGCGAGCGCAGGGTCATGGAGTACGCCGAGGCCGCGAGCGCGACGCCGCCCGCCGTGACCGACGAGCTGTCCGACGCCCTGCTGGCCGACCTCGGGCCCGCGGCGCTCGTGGAGCTCGCGGCACGCGTCGCGTTCATGAACATGTCGGCACGCATGAACGTCGCGCTCGGCATCCGCTCGGAGGAGTTCGCCGCGTCGTGCGGTTTGCCGCCGCTCGCGGCGTCGTCGGCCGGCTCGGGTGCCGGTGCCGGTGCCGGTGCCGGTGCCAGTGCGGGCACGGGTTCGGGTGCCCGTTCATCGGTCGGCTCGGGTGCCGCTTCGGATGCCGGTTCGCGTGCCCGGTAGCGTCGCGCGCGTGGCCAGCGTCCCGCGTGCCGACGACGACCCGTTCGTCCTGCACCGGCGCCTGCTGTTCACCGTCGCCTACGAGATGCTCGGCTCGGCCGCGGACGCCGAGGACGTGCTCCAGGAGTCCTGGCTCCGGTGGTCCGCGGTCGACCGGTCCGAGGTGCACGAGCCGCGCGCCTACCTCGTGCGCGTCGTCACGCGGCAGGCGCTCAACCACCTGCGCACGCTGGCGCGGCGTCGTGAGGACTACGTCGGCGAGTGGCTTCCTGAGCCGCTGCTCACCGGTCCCGACGTCGCGGCCGACGTCGAGCTCGCGGAGAGCCTGTCCATCGCGATGCTCACGGTCCTCGAGACGCTCGGGCCGGCGGAGCGCGCGGTGTTCGTGCTGCGCGAGGTCTTCGACGTGCCGTACGGGGAGATCGCCGAGGCCGTCGGGAAGACGCCGGCCGCGGTCCGGCAGATCGCGCACCGGGCGAAGGAGCACGTCGCGGAGCGCCGTCCCCGGGTGCGCGTCCTGCGCGCCGAGCACGAGCGGGTGGTGGAACGGCTCGCGGCAGCGCTCAACTCGGGCGACGTGCAGGGCCTTCTCGACGTGATGGCGCCCGACGTCGTGGCGGTCGCGGACGGCGGCGGGAAGGTGCAGGGGGCGGCGCGGCGGCCCGTCACGGGTGCCGTGCGGCTCGTCCGGTACCTCGTCGGCGGGATGGCGAAGGTCCCCGGCGTGGTCCGCGCCGTCGTGACGCAGGTCAACGGCCACCCCGGGATCCGGATGGAGCTGGACGGGGAGCTCGTCGGCGTGGTCAGCGTCACCGTCGTCGACGGCCGTGTCAGCCGGGTCTACTCGGTCGCGAACCCCGACAAGCTCCGGGGGTTCGACGCGGAGGCCCGGCTCAGCCGGTGAAGGTCTGAGCCGGTGAGAGCCTGAGCCGGTCAGAACCCGAGCCGGTGAGGGTCCTGAGCCGGTGAGAGCCTGAGCCGGTCAGAACCTGAGCCGGTGAGCCCTGAGCCGGTGAGGGCCCGTGCCGGTGCGGGCGTCGCGCGGTGAGCGCTTCGTGCTGGTGACGCGTCGCGTGTCGGTGGGCGGACCGCGTCGCGTGTCGGTGGGCGGCCCGACAATGGGGCGTGTCCTTCGTCGTGGTGCTCGACGACGCCGCCCGGGCGGGCGGGGTCGTCCTGCAGGAGACGGCGGACGACGGCACGGTGCTCGACCGCACGCACGTCGACGCCGCGGACCTCGCCGGTGCGGTGGCCGCGCGCGAGGCGGGCTCCCGTGGCGCGCCGTCGCACCGGGAGGGCGCGGCGTCGCATCAGGGCGGCGCGACGGCGGCTCCGCGCTGGGTCTGGGACGACACCGCCCGGCGTTACCCCGCGCTGCTCGCCGCGGGCGTCCGGGTCGACCGGTGCCACGACCTGCGGCTGTGCCACACGATCCTGCGCCGCAGCGTGCTCTGCGCGGGCTCCGAGCTGGCGCGCGCGCCAGCCGGCCCGTGGGACGAGGCGTCGCCCGACGCGCCGTCGGCCGCCGCGGGGACGCTGTTCGACGACGACCCGGTGCCGGACCCGCGGACGCGCTCGCTCGACGCGGCCGCCGAGCTCGCGCGGCAGCTCGCCGCCGTCGCGGGCTCGAGCGAGCCGGGACGCCTCCGGCTCCTGCTGGCCGCCGAGTCGACCGGGGCGCTCATCGCGGCCGAGATGCGGCACGACGGCATGCCGTGGGACGTCGACGTGCACGACCGGGCACTCACCGAGGCGCTCGGCGAGCGGCCGCGCGGTGGCGGGCGCCCCCCGAGGCTCGCGGCGCTCGCCGACGAGGTACGTTCCGCGCTCGACCGCCCGGGTCTCAACGTCGACTCGCAGACGGACCTGCTCTCGGCGCTGCGCTCGGCCGGGCTCGACGTCGCCTCGACGCGCAAGGGCGAGATCCGGCGGCTCGACCACCCCGTCGTCGAGCCCCTGCTCGAGTACAAGAAGCTCGCCCGGCTGCTGAGCGCCAACGGCTGGGCGTGGATGGAGCAGTGGGTGCACGACGGGCGCTTCCGTCCCGACTACGTGCCGGGCGGGGTCGTGACCGGCCGATGGGCGACGAGCGGCGGGGGAGCCCTCCAGCTGCCGGCGGGCGTCCGCGCTGCCGTGCGGGCGGACCCGGGGTGGCGGCTCGTCGTCGCCGACGCGGCCCAGCTCGAGCCGCGCGTGCTGGCCGCGATGTCGGGCGACACCGCGATGGCCGCCGCGGGGCGCCAGGCCGACCTCTACCAGGGGCTCGTCGAGGCGCGCGTGGTCGAGACCCGCGAGCAGGCCAAGTACGCGATGCTCGGCGCCATCTACGGTGCGACGACCGGGACGAGCGGGGCGCTCATGCCGCGGCTGACCCGCGCCTACCCGCGGGCGATCGGGCTCGTCGAGGAGGCCGCGCGGGCCGGCGAGCGCGGCGAGGCGGTGTCGACCTGGCTGGGCCGCACGTCACCGCGCCCCGGCGGCGCGTTCCTCGACGCGCTGCGGGCGGCGTCGAGCGAGGGCGCCGACGCCGAGGACGTCCGCTCGGTGCGCCGTCGTGCGCGCGACTGGGGGCGCTTCACGCGCAACTTCGTCGTCCAGGGCACGGCCGCCGAGTGGGCGCTGTGCTGGATGGCGTCGCTGCGGCGGCGTCTGCGCGCGATCGAGGGCCGGCCGCACCTCGTCTTCTTCCTGCACGACGAGGTCATGGTCCACGCGCCGGCGGACGTCGCCGACGACGTCGCCCGGGCCGTGCGCGAGGCCGCGGTGGAGGCGGGACGCCTGCTCTTCGGCGCCTCGCCGGTCGAGTTCCAGGTCAGCGTGTCCGTGGTCGAGAGCTACGACCGCGCGAAGTGACGAGGTGCCGTCGGCGCCCGATGCGCCGGGCGGGCGTCAGAGGTCGACGCGCTCGTTCTCGCCGCCCTCGTAGCGCTCACCCGTCGCCTTGGCCTTGACGAAGCTGATGAGGGTCGCGATGCGACCACCGGGGGAGTCCCAGTACTCCGCGGAGTCCGCCTCGACGCGGATCAGGGCGACCTCGGGGGTGTCGGGCCCACCGGGCAGCCACGCCTCGACGAACGCGTTCCACAGCTCGCGCTTCTTGGCGTCGTCCTCGACCACGCGGGCGCGGCCGGTCAGCGACACCCACGTCGAGCCAGAGCCGACCGTGACGTTGACCTGCGGGTTCACGCCGATCTGGGTGACCTTGCGCGAGCCCCGCTCGGCGAAGAACCACAGGTCGCCGTCGAACTCGACCTCCTGGAGACCCATCGGCCGGCTCATGAGCGTGCCGTCGGGCGCCGTCGTCGTGAGCATCGCGATCCGCTGGCCCTTGATCAGCTCGGCGACCGTGCGCGTGCCGTCGTCGGGGGTCGTGGTCATGGTGGGGTGCCTCGCTCTGCTCGTGGGCGCTGTGGTGACGCGCGCTCCCGTGAGGAGCGCTGTGAGCGTCGGCGTCCATCGTGCGTCGAGGTGCGCCCGGCCGCGCGGCGAGGCGGCCGGGTCTTCAGAGGCGGCCCGACCGTCAGGGGAGCACGGACGCGTGTCGGCAGAGCGGTGGGGCGGAGGCGCTCAGACGGGTCCGACGAGGAGCGCCTCGGCCTCGGCGACGAGCGAGTCGGCGACGTCCTGCATCAGCGCCTGGCAGGAGTCCCAGGCCTCCTCCTCGACGTCGCTCGCGCCGCGCACGTGCGCCTCGAGCCCCTCGAGGAACGCGCGGTAGAGCGGGCTCGTCGGGTCCCCGAACATGAGCGGCGCGGCGAGCACGAACCGGCCGGCCCACTCGTCGCCGAACGAGCGGCGGATGCCGGCGTGCGTGTCGGCGAAGCCGGGCTGCTGCGTGATGTCCATGCGCCCCTCATCGGCCGCTGCCGCGGTGCTGCTGAGGCGCGGGGCGGGTGGTCCCGGAGTGTGAGACGGACCGGCAGGTGCGGGCGGCAGGGCCGCGCGTCAGGCCGAGCGCTCGGCGAGCCAGGCGACGACGTCGTCGTAGGCCTGCAGGACCGAGACGTGGCCGTCGTCGGGCAGCTCGCGGTGCTCGGCCTGCGGCATCGCCTCGGCGAGCCACCGGGAGTGCGACGCGGGGACCATCCGGTCGCGAGCCCCGTGCACGAGCAGGGCCGGCACGGAGACCGCCGCGGGGTCGAAGCCCCAGGGGTTCACGAAGGCGACGTCGTCGTCGACGAGGCCGTCGGCACCCGCCGCCTCGGCCTGCTGGGCGTCCGTCCCGAGGGCGGACCAGGTGCCCTCGAGCGCGACCCAGTCGCGGTCGACGAAGGCGGCCGGGTCGAACTCGTCGATCTCGGCGTACTCGGCGCGCGCAGCGCGGCCGAGGGTCGCCGCCCGCAGCGCCGCGTCGGACGCCATGCCCTCGAACCAGGCGTCGACGTCGGCCGGCGCTGCGGACGCCGGGAACGGCGCGAGGCCCGAGATCGAGGCGACGGCGGTGACGCGACCCGGGAGGAGGGCCGCGCAGGCGAGCGCGTGCGGGCCGCCGCCGGAGTGGCCGAGCGTCGCGAAGCGGTCGACGCCCAGCGCGTCGACGACGCGGGCGACGTCGTCGGCCGCCGAGGCCACGTCGCGACCGGGCTGCGGCGTCGACCGGCCGTAGGAGGGCCGGGCGTACGTGACGAGCGCGACGCCGTGCGCGGCCGCGCCGGCGAGGAGAGGCTCGACGAGTCGCCCCGTGTGCGGGGACCCGTGGTGCCACACCAGGACGGGTCCGCGCCGGGCCGAGGTCCGGTGCTCGTCGAGGGTGTGGTGCACCTCGAGCGTGCGTCCGTCGGGCCGGGTGACGTCCGTCGCGGTGACCACGGAGCGACGCTATCGGGACCGGTGCGACGAGAGAACAGCGAGGTGCCGACGAGTGGACGGCGAGGTCCGCAGCCGACGAGGACGCGGACGGGTGGTCGGCCGACGCGGCGGGCGCACGGCAGGACGTCGACGTAGCCTCGCCGCATGGCCGCGGGCGGTGCGCACCAGCCGGGCCGGGCCGAGCGGCTCGTCCTGGCGCTCGCGCGCGACGGGGCGCGCTGCGTGTGGTGCGGCCGGGAGCTCGGCGGGCTCGTCGCGGCGACGCGCGAGCACCTCGTGCCGCGCGCCAAGGGCGGGCCGTCATGGCTCGAGAACGAGGTGCCCGCGTGCCGTCGCTGCAACGCCGAGCGCGGGCACCGCGGCGTCGTCGAGTGGCTCGAGGAGTGCGAGCGACGCGGCTGGGCACCCGACGCCCCGGGCGTCGAACGCCGGTTGATCGCGCTCGCGGGGGAGATCGCGGAGCGCGGCGGCCAGCGACGGGCGCGGGCCTACGTCGACGCGCAGCTCCGCCGGCTGTCGCGGCGCACGGCAGGCGGCGCGGTCTGAGGTGGACGCCCGCTCACGCGAGCGAGGGGGCGCGGCGGCGGGCACGGCGACCGGTGCGGGGAGGACGCTCAGGGCGCGAAGCAGCAGAGCTCGTTGCCCTCGGGGTCGGCGAGCACGTCCCAGCGGATCTCGTCGTCGCGGGCCCGGACGAGCGTCGCGCCTGCGGCCAGCAGCGCGTCGCGGTCGCCGACGACGTCGACGTGCATCCGGTTCTTGACCACCTTCGGCTCGGGCACGGGGTTGATCCACAGGTCGGGGCCGTGGCCGGCCGGGTCGACGAGCAGCACGGGGTCCCCCGGAGGCCGTGCCCCCGCGCCGTCGCGCGGACGGGCCCGTCGGTAGCCCAGCGCGGTGCACCACCAGTCCGCGAGGTGCTGGTGGTCGCGCGCGTCCAGGCAGAGGTCCTTGAACCGCGCCGGCGGGTGGTCGGCCTCGGTGCCGGTCGCGGCGGGGGCGGCGGTGTCGCTCACGACCGCAGTCTCGTCCGACGGGACATCGTCCGCACGCCCGTACCCTGGGCGCATGCGTGTGCTGGCAGCTCTCTCGGGCGGCGTCGACTCGGCCGTCGCGGCGGCCCGCGCGGTCGAGGCCGGGCACGACGTCGTCGGCGTGCACATGGCCCTCTCGCGCAACCGGGACGAGTTCCGCACCGGCTCCCGCGGCTGCTGCTCGATCGAGGACGCCGGGGACGCGCGACGCGCGGCCGACGTGCTGGGGATCCCCTACTACGTGTGGGACCTCTCGGAGACCTTCGAGCGGACGGTCGTCGCGGACTTCGTCGCCGAGTACGAGGCCGGCCGCACGCCCAACCCCTGCGTGCGCTGCAACGAGCACATCAAGTTCGAGGCGCTGCTGGACAAGGGCGTCGCGCTGGGCTTCGACGCCGTCTGCACGGGCCACTACGCACGCGTCGAGATCGCCGAGGACGGCACGCGCAGCCTGCACCGCGCGCGCGACGCGGCCAAGGACCAGTCCTACGTGCTCGCCGTGATGGGTCCCGAGCGCCTGGCGCGCGCGATGTTCCCGCTGGGCGACGTCGCGTCGAAGGACGAGGTGCGCGCGGAGGCGGCCGCACGCGGGCTCGGCGTCTCGGCGAAGCCGGACTCCTACGACATCTGCTTCGTCGCCGACGGCGACACCCAGGGCTTCCTGCGCGGCCGGCTGGGCTCGCGGCCGGGCGACGTCGTCGACGCGGACGGCGCCGTCGTCGGGCGGCACGACGGCGCCTACGCGTACACGGTCGGCCAGCGCAAGGGGCTCGCGCTCGAGCGGCCCGCGGCCGACGGCCGGCCGAGGTACGTGCTCGAGGTGCGGCCCGCGACGAACACGGTCGTCGTCGGCGCGGCGGAGCTGCTCACGGTCAGCCGGCTGCGCGGCGAGGACGCGGTGTGGTTCGCGCCCGTCGACGACGGAGCGTGGTTCGCGTGCAGCGTGCAGGTGCGCGCCCACGGCAGCCTGCTCGCGGCCCGCGCGCGTGCGGTCGGGCTCGGCGGCCCGTCCGCGGGTGTCGAGGTCGAGGTCGACGGCGGTCTGCGCGGCCTCGCCCCGGGCCAGTCCGTGGTGCTCTACGACGGCACGCGGGTGCTCGGCGAGGCGACCGTCACGGCGACCGCCCGGTGACCGGCGTCACCCTCCTCGGCCCGTGGCCGGGGACGCGCCTGCACGAGGCGCAGGCGACGCTCGTGGGCGAGCTCACCGACCTGCCCGAGGGCGTCGTCGGCCTGCCGCCCGCGGCGCAGCTGCCCGCACGCGGTCCGTGGGCCGAGTCGCTCGCGCGGTCGGCGTCGCTGCTCACCGAGCTGCCCGTCGAGCTGGGGCCGCACGGGTGGCGGCTCGCCGACCGTCCCGGGATGGACCTCGAGCGCTGCCGCGCCAACCTGCGCGAGGAGCTCGACGAGCTGGCGATCGCCGCCTACGGCTACGAGGGTCCGCTCGTGCTGTCGGTCCGCGGACCGTGGACGCTCGCCGCGACGCTCTGGCTCGCGCGGGGCGACCGCGTGCTGAGCGACCTCGGTGCGGTGCGCGACCTCGTCGCGTCGCTCGCCGACGGGCTCGTGGGCCTGGTCGCGCGGGTGCGGTCCGCGGTGCCGGGTGCCGAGCCCGTCGTGGTGCTGCGCGAGCCGCAGCTGCCCGACGTGCTCGCCGGCACCGTGCCGACCTTCTCGGGCCATGGCCGGCTGTGGTCGGTGCCCGTCGAGCAGGCGACGGGCGCGCTCGCCGAGGTGACGGCGGCGCTGGGTGCGGCGGGTGCACGTGTCGTCGCGCACGGCGGCGTGCGGTTCGGCACGCGGTCGTTCGGCGTGCTCACCGGGAGCGGCGCGGACGCCGTGGGCGTCGCGGCAGGGCCGCTCGGCAGCGCGCAGTGGGAGCAGGTGGCGGGCGCCGTCGAGCGGGGGGTAGGTCTATGGTTCGGCCTGCCGCAGGAGAAGCACGGCCGTCGCACGGACACGCGCGCGACGGCGCGCCGGGTCGCCGGCCCGTGGACCGCGGTGGGGCTGCCCGCCGAGGGGCTGGCCGACGTCGTCGTGCACGTCGAGACCTCGGGCACCGTCTCGGGAGCCGACGCGCAGAACCGTCGCGAGAGCGACGTGCGCTCGGCGCTCGGCGTCGCACGGCAGGTCGCGGCGGTTCTCGCCGACACGGCCGCGGGCGGCTGAGCGCCCCGCGCGTCCCCGCGAGGACATGTCGGCGGCACGCGCCATGATGGCCCCGTGAGCGAGACGACCGACCGGACCGCCGACCTGCCCGACGCCGCCGCAGCCGAGGGTGCCGCCTCGGTGCCGCCGCTGGACGAGCGGGACGTGGGGCTCGACGCGGACGCGGCGCGGCACCGCTGGACCGAGCTCGCGGAGCAGATCACGGGCCACCAGTTCGCCTACTACGTGCGCGACGCGCCCACGGTCTCGGACGCGGAGTACGACACGCTGCTGCGCCGCCTCGACGCGCTCGAGCACGCGCACCCCGAGCTGCGCACCCCGGACTCGCCGACCCAGCGCGTCGGCGGCACGTTCTCGACCGACTTCACGGCCGTCGACCACGTCGAACGCATGCTGAGCCTCGACAACGCCTTCTCGGTCGAGGAGGTGGCCGCATGGGCCGAGCGCGTCACGCGCGACCTCGACGGCGCCGCGAAGGGCCTGCACTACCTGTGCGAGCTCAAGATCGACGGGCTGGCGATCGCGCTGCTCTACGAGGACGGGCGGCTCGTGCGCGCGCTGACCCGCGGCGACGGCCGCACGGGCGAGGACGTCACGCTCAACGTCAAGACCATCGAGGGCGTCCCGCACGTGCTCGCGGGCGACGACCACCCCGAGCTGATCGAGGTCCGCGGCGAGGTCTTCCTCCCGGTCGAGGGCTTCCGCGCGCTCAACGAGGCCCAGGTCGCGGCGGGCAAGGCGCCGTTCGCGAACCCGCGCAACTCCGCGGCCGGCTCCCTGCGCCAGAAGGACCCGCGCGTGACGGCGTCGCGCCCGCTGCGCATGCTGTGCCACGGCATCGGCGCGCTGCGGTGGGAGGGCCGGCAGGAGGCGACGGCCCGCCAGTCAGAGACGTACGCGCTCCTCGCGTCGTGGGGCCTGCCGGTCTCGGGGCGCACGCGCGTGGTGGACGACCTCGCGGGCGTCGAGGAGATGATCGCCTACTACGGCGAGCACCGGCACGACGTCGAGCACGAGATCGACGGCATCGTGATCAAGGTCGACGAGACTCCGCTGCAGCGGCGCCTGGGCGCCACGAGCCGCGCGCCACGCTGGGCGATCGCGTTCAAGTACCCCCCCGAGGAGGTCAACACGCGCCTGCTCGACATCAGGGTCAACGTCGGCCGCACCGGACGCGTGACCCCCTACGGGGTCATGGCGCCCGCGGTCGTCGCCGGGTCCACCGTGTCGATGGCGACGCTCCACAACCAGGACGTCGTCCGCGCCAAGGGCGTGAAGATCGGCGACGTCGTGGTGCTGCGCAAGGCGGGCGACGTCATCCCCGAGATCGTCGGCCCGGCCCCGCGCGCGCAGGACGACGACTGGCCGCGGCGCGAGTTCGTCATGCCCGCCGAGTGCCCCGAGTGCGGCACGCCGCTGCGCGCGATGCGTGAGGGCGAGGTCGACCTGCGGTGCCCGAACGCGCGGACGTGCCCGGCGCAGGTACGCGGCCGCATCGAGCACATCGGCTCGCGCGGAGGCCTCGACATCGAGGCGCTCGGTGAGGTCACGGCGCTCGCGCTGACGCAGCCGGAGGTGCCCGAGACGCCGCCCGTGGTGAGCGACGGCGACCTGTTCGCGCTCGTGGGGTACCCGCCCGACGCAGACGCGGCGGCGCGCGAGCAGGTGCGCGCCGAGAGCCTGGCGCGGCTCGCCGAGATCGAGGTCGTCGTGCGGGACCCGGAGACGGGCGAGCCGCGCGCCGACGAGGACGGGGTCGTGCGCCGCCGGGCGCCGTTCCGGCGCCGGGCGACGTGGACCAGGGCCGAGCAGCGTGCCGCTGAGGCCCAGGGCCGGACGCTGGCCGCGTGGCTGCCGTCGACGGCGGCCGTCACGCTGCTCGACGAGCTCGAGGCGGCGAAGACGAAGCCGTTGTGGCGCGTCCTGGTGTCGCTCAGCATCCGCAACGTCGGCCCGACTGCGGCCCGCGCGCTCGCGCAGCACTTCGGGTCGATGGCTGCGCTGCAGGAGGCGCTCGAGGGCGAGCGGGACGAGGTCGTCGCGCGCCTGTCGCAGGTCGAGGGGCTCGGCCCGATCATCGCCGAGTCGATCGTCGACTGGTTCGCGGAGGAGTGGCACCGCGACGTCGTCGAGGCGTGGCGGCGCGCGGGCGTACGGATGGAGGACGAGCGCGACGCGTCCGTCGAGCGCACGCTCGAGGGCCTCACCGTGGTGGTCACCGGCTCGCTCGAGGGCTTCTCGCGTGACGGCGCGAAGGAGGCGATCCTGGCACGCGGCGGCAAGGCGTCAGGGAGCGTGTCGAAGAAGACCGACTACGTCGTGGTGGGGGAGAACGCCGGGTCGAAGGAGGCCAAGGCCCGCGAGCTCGGCCTGCCGATCCTCGACGAGGCCGGTTTCGTCGCGCTGCTCGCGGGTGGCGCGGCCGCGGTCGGGGGCGCGGACGTGGAGAGCAGCGCCGGGACGGGCTCGGCCAGCGCCGACGCCGACGCCGACGCCGACGCCGACGCATGAGCGTGGAGGTCCGCCCGGTCCGCGACCACGAGCTTCCCGCGGTCGCCGAGCTCGTCGCGCGTGCGTACGTCGTCGACGGCCTCATCACGCCCGATCACGAGTACGTCGAGGAGCTGCGCGCCGCCGCCGACCGCGCCGCCCGGGCGACGGTCCTCGTCGCCCTCGATCCTGACGGCACGGTGGCGGGCACTGTGACCCTCGCCGTCCCGCCGTCGCCCTACGCGGAGATCGCCACCGACGGCGAGGCCGAGATCCGCATGCTTGCCGTCGATCCCGGCGCCCGCGGACGGGGGCTCGGTGAGGTGCTCATGCGCGCCGCGATCGACGAGGCGCGTGACACCGGCGCGCGGACGCTCGTGCTCACCACCATCGACACGATGCGCAGCGCGCATCGGCTCTACGAGCGGCTGGGCCTCGTCCGGGCGCCCGAGCGGGACTGGGGCGACGACCCCGACTACGAGCTCTGGGTCTACGTCGCCCCGCTGCGCTCCGAGCTCGAGGTCCCGTGACGTCGGCTGCTCCCGGCGTGCGTCCCGTCAGTAGCTCCGGAGCACCGGGCCTGCGCGTCGAGGTGGCGACGTGGCGTCCGGTCGAGGTCACGGAGGTCGACGGCTGGCTGGTCGGCCGGTCGGCCGGCTTCACGCGGCGGGCGAACAGCGTCGCGGCGCTCGCCGAGCCGGCCGATCCCGAGCGGGCGCTCGACGACGTGGAGGCGCTCTACCGCGAGTACGGGCTGCCGCCGGTCTTCCGCGTCTGTGCCGGCTCCGCACCGGCCGACCTCGACGCCCGCCTGGCCCGGCGCGGCTACGCGGTGGCCGCCCCCACCCAGGTCATGGCGCGCGGCGCGCTCGGCGAGCTGGCGTCGCCGGAGCTGCCCGACCGCGCCGCGGTGGACGTCGCCGACGACCCGGACGGTCCGTGGGTCGCGGGCTGGGTCGGCGTGAAGTCCCGGGCCGCCGGGCACGGGGTCGACGTGGACCTCGCCGCCCGGATCCTCACGGGCGCGCCCGCGCGGTACCTGTCCGCCCGCACGGCGGACGGCACGCTGCTCGGCGTCGTCCGGGCGGCACCCGCCGGCGACTGGGTCGGCATCTCGTGCCTCATGGTGCCCGTGGCCGGCCGGCGTCGGGGCACGGCCCGCGCCCTGACGCTCGCCGCCGTCCGGGACGCCACCGCGAGGGGCGCGAGGCGAGCGTTCCTCCAGGTGGAGTCCTCGAACGCCGGCGCGATCGCGCTCTACGCCGGGCTCGGGTTCGAGGTCGTCGACAGGTACCACTACCGCGAGCGGGTCGCGCCCGGGACGTGAGCCGTCGCCCGACCGGTCGCTCGCCGCTCGCGCCGAGGGCCTCGCCGAGCGAGGCGGACGCGGTGGGGACGCCCGCCCGTCAGCGACTCGCCCAGAGCAGGCCGCGCTCGATGACGCCGCGCAGCTCCGGGACGTCGAGGTCCGAGACGCGGTGCCCGGGCGTGCAGACGAAGACGCGGCCGCGGCCCCACGTGCGCGTCCAGATCGCAGGGCTGCGCACCGGCGCGGACCACGGGTCGTCCGGGTCCGCGCGCACCGTCGTCGTCGCCAGGACGTCGTTGAGCGAGTCGGTCGCGACCCAGTACTGCTCGGTCACGAGCGTGAGGGAGCCGAGGCCTCGGACCACCGGGTGGTCGGCCCGCCCCGGGACCACCTCGACCGTGTGCTCGACCAGGTCCCGCGGGTGGGCGAGGAAGACGCCGCCGGTGAGCTGGCCGTACTCGGGCGACGCCCGGAACGCGTCCACCACACCTCCGTGCCAGCCCGCGAAACCCGTGCCGGCGGCGACGGCGTCGCGCAGCCCGGTGAGCTCGTCGGGCAGGATCTCGCCCATCGTCCAGCTCTGCACCACGAGGTCCGTGCCGCGCATGAGCTCGGCGTCGGCGTAGACCTCGAGCGTGTCCTCGACCACGACGTCGTAGCCCGACTCCCGGAGGAACGGCAGGAACCGGTCCGTCGCCTCGACGGGGTCGTGGCCCTCCCAGCCGCCGCGGACGACCAGTGCCTGCTTGCTCTGTGCCTGCTCGCTCACTGGACCCACCCTTCGATCGCCTCCGGTGACAGCACGTGCTCGACCGCCATCGCGCTCGCCCCCAGCACCCCGGCCCGGCCGCGTGTCCGGCTGGCCACGATGCGCAGGTGCTGGGTCGCCAGGGGGAGCGAGCGGCGGTAGACGACCTCGCGGATGCCCGCGAGCAGGTGCTCGCCGGCCTCCGCGAGATTCCCCCCGATGACGATGACCGAGGGGTTGAGCAGGCTCACCGCGGCCGCGAGGACGCCGCCGATGTCACGGCCCGCCTCGCGCACGGCGTGGCTCGCCCGCAGGTCACCGGCCCGCACGAGCGCGACGACGTCGGACGTCGACGCCGCCTCCACGCCCTGCTCGGACAGCACCGTGGCGATCGCCCGACCACTGGCCAGCGCCTCCAGGCAGCCCGTGTTGCCGCAGCGGCACAGCAGGTCCCGCCCGCCCGGCACCGCGATGTGCCCGAGGTCGCCCGCCGCGCCCTGCGCGCCCCGGCGCATCGTGCCGTCGCTGATCACGCCCGCACCGATGCCGGTCGCGACCTTGACGAAGAGGAGGTGGTCCACCTCGGGGAACTCCGCGCGGTGCTCGCCCAGCGCCATGACGTTGACGTCGTTGTCCACGAGCACGGGGACGCCGAGGAGCCCGCGCACGATGCCAGGCACGTCGGTGTCGTCCCAGCCGGGCATGATCGGCGGGTTCGTGGGCCGTCCCGTGGCGTGGTCCACGGGCCCCGGCAGGCCGATCCCCACGCTGACGAGGTCGGACATCGACCGCCCGGCCTGGTCGACGAGCTTGCGACCCACGGCCGCCGCGCGTTCGAGCACCGGCCCCGGACCGTGGGCGATCGTGATCGGCTCCTGGTGCTCGGCGAGCACGGCCGAACCGAGGTCCGTGACGGCCAGGCGTGCGTGCGTGGCGCCGAGGTCGATCGCGAGCACGATCCGTGCGCTCGGCTGGAACGCGAAGGTGGCGGGCGGGCGGCCTCCCGTGGACGTCGCCTCGCCCGCCGGTCCCACGAGTCCCAGCGCGAGGAGGTGGTCGATCCGCGCCGCGATCGTCGAGCGGGCCTGGCCGGTGACCTGGGCGAGCTCGGAGCGCGTGCGCGGACGGCCGTCACGGAGCAGCTGGAACATCTCGCCCGCACCCGTCGGCTTCACGGGGACCTTCGTCAGGGGATCCATCGGGGGCAGTGAAGCACACCCCCCTTGTGCACGTCGCGGTCCGTATGTGTGCCGAGACAATTTCACCTTTTGCTTGACGCCCGTCAGAAGTCCGCCCTACGTTCGGCCGCATGGTCGATGACGACACCCGGGGGACAGCCCCGGCCGGACCGGCGACGACGCCGGCCACGACGGGTGCACTGCTCGAGATGCAGGGCATCGTCAAGCACTTCCCCGGTGCGAAGGCCCTGGACGGCGTCGACCTCGACGTCCGCCCCGGAGAGGTGCACTGCCTGCTCGGCCAGAACGGGGCGGGCAAGTCGACCCTGATCAAGGTGCTCGCGGGCGCCCACCGGCCCGACGCCGGGACGATCACCTGGGAGGGCCGGCCCCTCGCGCTCGACGAGCCGGTCCAGTCCCTCCGCGCCGGCATCGCCACGATGTACCAGGAGCTCGACGTCGTCGACGGGCTCACGATCGCGGAGAACGTCTTCCTCGGCCACGAGCTCGCCCGGGGCGGCTTCACGCAGCGCTCGGGGGCGGCGGCACGGACGCGTGAGCTCCTCGCCCGCCTCGGCCACGGCGACCTCCCGCCGAACCGCGAGGTCGGCCGCCTCTCGGCGGCCGAGAAGCAGGTCGTCAGCATGGCTCGGGCGCTCTCCCACGACGCCCGGCTCATCGTCATGGACGAGCCGTCCGCCGTGCTCGACTCGGGGGAGGTCGAGAACCTCTTCCGCGTGGTCCGGCAGCTGACCTCCGACGGCGTGGCCGTCGTCTACATCTCCCACCGCCTCGAGGAGATCCGGCGGATCGGCGATCGCATCACCGTCCTCAAGGACGGCCGGACGGTGGCCACGGGGCTGCCCGTCGCCTCGACCGCGACCGCGGACCTCATCCGCCTCATGACCGGCCGGTCCGTCGAGCAGGTCTTCCCGGCGCGCGCCACCGTGGCCTCGGACGCGCCGGTGCTGCTCGAGGTCGACGCCCTCGCCCTGCAGGGCGTGTTCGCCGACGTCTCGTTCGAGGTCCGCGCGGGGGAGGTCGTGGGGCTCGCCGGTCTCGTCGGGTCCGGCCGCTCCGAGATCCTCGAGACCGTCTACGGCGCCCGCCGCGCGACGTCCGGCCGGGTGCTGGTCGCAGGACGCGCCCTGCCGGCGGGATCCGTCGCCGCCGCCGTCCGCGCGGGCATCGGCCTCGCGCCGGAGGAGCGCAAGAGCCAGGGCCTGCTCCTCGACGAGCCCGTCTACCGCAACGTCACCCTCTCGACGTTCGCCCGGTACGCGCGCGGCTCGCTCCTCGACGAGCGCGGGGAGCGCCGGGTCGCGCGCGAGCAGATCGAGGCGCTCGACGTGCGCCCGGCGGACCCCGAGCGCCACGCCCGCACGCTCTCGGGCGGCAACCAGCAGAAGGTCATGCTGGCGCGCTGGCTCGTCCACGGCTGCCGCGTCCTGCTCCTCGACGAGCCGACCCGCGGCGTCGACGTCGGCGCGCGCGCCGAGATCTACACACTCGTCCAGCGCCTGGCGGCGGCGGGCAACGCGGTCGTCGTCGTCTCGAGCGAGATCGAGGAGGTCCTCGCGCTCTCGCACCGGGTCCTCGTCGTGGCCGACGGCCGCATCGTGCACCAGGGCCCGGCCGACAGCATCGACGAGCACGCGGTGCTCGACCTCGTCATGGAAGGAAGTGCCGCGTGAGCGAGTCCCTGCCCCCCTCGTTGGCCACCGGCGGCAGCGTGCCACCGGGTCCCGACGACCGCACGCCCCTGGCCCGCACCGCCGACGACGGCGGGCACGGGACCGCCGCGCAGGCGGCGGCCGGCACCGGCCGCACAGGGCGCCGCGGGCTCCTGCACGGCGGCGTGGGCCGCAACCTCGGGCTCGTCGTCGCGCTCGTCGCCCTGTGCGTCGTCGGCGTCGTCACGGGCGGCGACCGCTTCGCGAGCCTCGACAACGTCATGACGATCCTGCGCCTCGCCGCGGTCATCGGCGTCCTCAGCATCGGCATGACGTTCGTCATCACCGGCGGCGGCATCGACCTGTCTGTCGGCTCCGTCCTCGGGCTCGCGAGCATCTGGGCCTCGACCGTCGCGACCCAGACGATGGCCGAGGACGTGCACTGGGTCGTCATGGTCCTCACCGCCCTCGCGGTGGGCACCGCGGCCGGACTCGTCAACGGCGTGCTCATCGCCTACGGGAAGGTGGTGGCCTTCATCGCGACCCTGGCGATGATGGTCGCGGCGCGCGGGCTCGCGGAGATGATCGCCAACCGGCAGACGCAGATCGTCGACGTCGACACGTTCCTCGACGCGGTGCGCGGCGACGTGCTCGGCATCCCGAAGATCGTCTGGGTCTTCGTCCTCGTCGCCGTCGCCGGCTGGCTGCTGCTCAACCGGACCACCTTCGGCCGCCGGACGCTCGCCGTCGGCGGCAACCCGGAGGCGGCCCGCCTCGCCGGGATCAAGGTCCGCCGGCACACGATGTACCTCTACGCCCTCGCCGGCCTGACCGCCGGCATCGCCGCGGTGATGATGCTCGGGCGCACCGGCTCGGGCTCCTCGACGCACGGCATGCTCTACGAGCTCGACGCCATCGCGGCCGTCGTCGTCGGCGGCACGCTCCTGGCGGGCGGCCGCGGCACGATCATCGGCACCGTTCTCGGCGTCGTCCTCTTCTCGACGCTCACCAACGTCTTCATCATCAACAACCTGTCGACGTCGGCCCAGTCCGTCGCCAAGGGCGTGATCATCGTCGCCGCCGTGCTCCTGCAGCAGCGTCTCGCCGCGCGGTCCCGCGGCGCCTGACCCGCTCGCGCGCGCCCCTGCCGTCCCGCTACCCAACCCTCAGCCCCGCCCGGCCGCCCGGCCGAGCGACCCCTCGTCCACTCACCCGCACAGCACCACCCGACCGTCCGAGGAGGACACCGATGTCCGCACACCGCTCCGGCCCCCGCCGCCGGCTCGTCCAGGCAGGCGCCATCGCCGCCGGCCTGACGCTGCTCGTGGGCTGCACGTCCAACGCCCCCGCCGAGGAGGACGACTCCTCGCAGGAGCAGGACGACGGCGCCACCTCCGCGAACGACGACTCGGGCGACACCGTCACGATCGGCTTCTCGGCGCCCGCCGCCGACCACGGGTGGATGGGCGCGATCACGTCGTCCGCACGCGCCGAGGCGGAGAAGTACGACGACGTCGAGCTCCTCGTCGCGGAGGGCACCAACGACGTCAACCTGCAGATCAGCCAGGTCGAGCAGTTCATCAACGACGGCGTCGACGCCATCGTCCTGCTGCCGTTCGACGGCGCGGCGCTGACCGACGTCGCGACCCGGGCGATGGAGGAGGGGATCGTCGTCGTCAACGTCGACCGCGAGTTCTCGAGCCCGTTCGCGGCCCGCACGACGATCCTCGGCGACAACTACGGCATGGGCGTCAGCGCCGGGACGTACATCTGCGAGCAGCTCGGCGGTGACGAGGACGCCGTCGTCGCCGAGATCGCGGGCATCGACTCGCTGCCGCTGACGCAGGACCGCAGCCAGGGCTTCGCGGACGCGCTCTCCGACTGCGGCCTCGAGGTCGAGAACCGCGTCGCCGCCGACTTCACGGTCCAGGGCGGCCAGGCGGCCGCGGCCAACCTGCTCCAGGCGGCGCCGCAGATCGACGCCCTGTGGAACCACGACGACGACCAGGGCGTGGGCGTCCTCGCGGCGATCGAGGAGGCCGGGCGGGACGAGTTCATCATGGTCGGCGGCGCCGGTTCGCGGAGCGTCATGGAGTCGATCCAGGCCGGTGACTCGGTGCTCCAGGCGACCGTCATCTACCCGTCGACGCAGGCCGCCGACGGCATCCGCCTCGCGCGGCTCATCGCGCAGGACAAGGCCCTGAGCGACCTCGTCGAGGTCGAGGTCCCGCGGACCATCCAGCTCTACGCGCCCGTCGTGACGGCGGACAACGTCGAGCAGTACCTGCCGACCGCCTTCGAGTGACCGGCGCGTGAGGTGGCGGGCGTCCGACCGGGCGCCCGCCTCCCGCCGCCGGCGGTTCCCGACAGGCCCGTCACGGGCAGGACGAGGCGCACGGAGAGTGGAGACGGTGATGGAGCAGCACGAGGCGCACCAGTCGCAGGGCCGGCTGGGCGTGGGCATGATCGGGTACGCGTTCATGGGCGCGGCCCACTCCCAGGCCTGGCGCGTGGCACCGCGCTTCTTCGACCTGCCGCTGACCCCGGAGATGACCGTGGTCGCCGGCCGGACGCGGCCCGCGGTGGAGGAGGCGGCGGCCCGGCTGGGCTGGGCGTCCGTCGAGACGGACTGGCGCGCGGTCCTGCGCCGGGACGACGTCGACCTCGTCGACGTCTGCACGCCGGGCGACACGCACGCCGAGATCGCGATCGCGGCGCTCGAGGCCGGCAAGCACGTCCTGTGCGAGAAGCCGCTCGCCAACTCCGTCGCCGAGGCGGAGGACATGGTGCGCGCCGCCGACGCCGCCGCCGCCCGCGGCGTGCGCGCGATGGTCGGGTTCACCTACCGGCGGGTCCCGGCCGTCGCCCTCGCGCGGCAGCTCGTCGCCGAGGGGCGACTCGGCACGGTCCGCCACGTCAGGGCCCAGTACCTGCAGGACTGGATCGCCGACCCGCAGGCCCCGCTGTCCTGGCGGCTCGACAGGGCGACCGCCGGCTCGGGGGCGCTCGGCGACATCGGCGCGCACATCGTCGACCTCACGCAGTTCATCACCGGTGAGCGCATCACGGGCGTCGGCGGACTGCTGGAGACGTTCGTCAAGGAGCGTCCGCTGGCGACCGAGTTCTCGGGCCTCCACGGCGCCGCCGGCTCGGGCACCGGACCGGTCACCGTGGACGACGCCGCGCTGTTCCTCGCCCGGTTCGAGGGCGGCGCCGTCGGCTCGTTCGAGGCGACGCGGTTCGCCTGGGGCCGCAAGAACGCGATCCGGATCGAGATCAACGGCTCCCTCGGCTCCCTCGCCTTCGACTTCGAGGACATGAACGTCCTGCACCTCTTCGACGCCACGGAGGACGCGCGCGTCGCGGGCTTCCGCCGCATCGTCGTCACCGAGCCCGAGCACCCCTACATCGGTGCCTGGTGGCCCGCCGGCCACGGGCTGGGCTACGAGCACGGGTTCGTCCACCAGGTCGTCGACCTCGTCCGCGCGATCGGCGCCGGGGAGCAGCCGACGCCGTCGTTCGCGGACGGACTGCAGGTCCAGCGCGTGCTCGACGCCGTCGAGCGCAGCGCCGGCGACGAGAGCCGATGGACCTCCGTCGCCACCGGTGCGTCGCCGCACGCACCGTCCCCGACCGCCGCCCCGATCCACCAGGTCGCCACGACCGGCACGAAGGAGAGCTGACGCATGGCCCGTCCGATCACCCTGTTCACCGGCCAGTGGGCCGACCTGCCGCTCGAGGAGGTCGCGCGCCTCGCGTCCGGCTGGGGCTACGACGGCCTCGAGCTGGCCTGCTGGGGGGACCACCTCGACGTCGCCCGCGCCGCGGAGGACGACGCGTACGTCCGTGACCGGCTCGACCTGCTCGAGCGTCACGGCCTGCAGCTGTTCGCGATCTCCAACCACCTGTCCGGCCAGGCGGTGTGCGACGACCCGATCGACCAGCGCCACCGCGACATGCTCACCGACCGTGTGTGGGGCGACGGCGACCCCGAGGGCGTCCGGCAGCGGGCGGCGCGCGAGATGGAGCTCACCGCGCGTGCGGCCGCGCGGCTCGGCGTGCGGACCGTCGTCGGGTTCACCGGGTCGTCGATCTGGAAGTACGTGGCGATGTTCCCGCCCGCGTCCGCCGAGCTCGTCGACGCCGGCTACCGGGACTTCGCCGACCGCTGGAACCCCGTCCTCGACGTCTTCGACGAGGTGGGGGTGCGCTTCGCGCACGAGGTCCACCCGAGCGAGATCGCGTACGACTACTGGACGACCGTCCGGACGCTCGAGGCGATCGGCCACCGCGAGGCGTTCGGCCTCAACTGGGACCCGAGCCACTTCGTCTGGCAGGACCTGGACCCCGTGGGCTTCATGTGGGACTTCCGCGAGCGGATCTACCACGTGGACTGCAAGGACGCGAAGCGCCGGGTGGGCAACGGCCGCAACGGCCGCCTCGGGTCGCACCTGCCGTGGGCCGACCCGCGTCGCGGCTGGGACTTCGTGTCGACCGGTCACGGCGACGTCCCGTGGGAGGACTCGTTCCGGATGCTCAACACCATCGGCTACGACGGCCCCATCTCGGTCGAGTGGGAGGACGCCGGGATGGACCGGCTCGTCGGCGCCCCCGAGGCCCTGGAGTTCGTCCGGCGGCTCGCGTTCGCGCCGCCCACGGCGTCCTTCGACGCCGCGTTCAGCACGCGCTGACCAGGACCCGCTGACCGGCACGGCTCACGCCGGCGACAGACCCGGACCGGACCGGACCCGAACACCTCTGCACACGGCGTCACCACGCCGGCGCACCCGCGCCGGCGTGCTCACCCCTGCGTTCCCGAGCATTGCCCTCAAGGAGGAAGCGTGCGTCAACGAACGGTGCACCGCCCGGCAGGCCTCGCCGGCCTGGTCGGTCTGTCCCTGCTCGGCTCCGTGGTGACGACGGCGGCGTTGCCGACCGCCGCGCACGCCGCCGAGCTGCCGCCCCAGCAGCAGGGCGTCACCCTGCGGACGTACACGCTGGGGTCGCCACCGCAGGCCCTCTGCGAGATGCGGCCCGGCACCACGCCCAACGTCGACAAGCTCATGCCGGCGATCGACTGGACGACCCACGAGCAGTTCGGCGGCACGGACGACTTCCGCACGGACGTCCTCGCCAACCTCCACGTCCCGTCCGACGGCGAGTACGCCTTCCGCCTCATCAGCGACGACGGCTCGCGCCTGCTGGTCGACGAGCAGCTCGTCGTCGACCACGACGGCCTGCACGAGGCCACGCCGAAGGACGGCGTCGCCCAGCTGTCGGCCGGTCACCACGCGCTCCGGGTCGAGTACTTCGAGGCGGGGTTCGACCAGGTGCTGCGCCTCGAGTGGCGCACGCCCGGCGCCGACGACTTCGTGCTCGTGCCCGAGTCCGCGCTCAGCACCGAGCGCGACGTCGTCCGCGTGACGGCCCCGGGGACCAAGTACTGCGCCGGGGACACCGACACCCCGGGCGATGGCCTGCGCCTCGACGCGGTGCACCCGGGCTACACCCTCACCGACCTCCTGCCGGAGGGCTTCGAGCCCATGGTCTCGGCCCTCGACTGGACCGCGGACGGCGAGCTCGTCCTCGTCACCTCGGGCTCGGTGAGCCCGTCCGGGCCGGTGCCCGACCCGGAGCCGGGCGAGGTGTTCGTCCTCGGCGGCGTGACGGGGGAGACCAGCGCCGACCAGGTGACGGTCACGAAGGTCGCCACCGGCCTGCTCAACCCCATGGGCGTCGCGGTCGTCGACGGCTCGATCTACGTCTCCGAGCGCGACCGGCTGACCGAGCTCATGCCCGACGTCGACGGTGACGGGCTCCTCGAGCACCGCACGGTGGCCGAGTGGCCGTACGGCGGGACGTTCCACGAGTTCGCCTTCGGTCTGCTGCACGACGAGGAGAACTTCTACGTGACGCTCTCGGTCGCGATCGACAACGGCGGCGCGACCACGGACCCGCAGCCGGCGCCGAACCGCGGGACGAGCATCACGATCGACCGCGAGACCGGTGAGGTCAGCTACGTCGCGGGAGGGCTCCGGACGCCCAACGGCCTCGGCTGGGGACCGCAGGGCGAGCTGTTCGTCATGGACAACCAGGGTGCGTGGCTGCCGTCCTCGAAGCTGCTGCACATCGAGCAGGACCGGTTCTTCAACCACTACAACAACCCGGCCGGGCCCTTCGACACCCAGCCGGTGACCAAGCCCGTGCTGTGGCTGCCGCAGAACGAGATCGCGAACTCGCCGAGCAACCCCGTGCTGCTCGAGGAGGGGCCGTTCGCCGGGCAGATGCTCTTCGGCGACGTCACCTACGGCGGGCTGCAGCGGGCGTTCCTCGAGCAGGTCGACGGCGCGTACCAGGGCGCCGCCTTCCGGCACACCGCCGGCCTGCAGGCGGGCGTCAACCGCACCGTGATCGGGCCGGACGGCGCGATCTACGTCGGCGGCATCGGCGAGGCCGGCAACTGGAGCGAGACGGGCAAGCTCGACTACGGGCTCCAGAAGCTCACGCCGAACGGCGCGGACGCGTTCGACATGACCTCGATGAGCGTCACTGAGGGACGGGTTCGAGGTCCGGTACACCCAGCCGCTCTCCGAGGAGACCGCGCAGCGGATCAGTGCGGACGCGGCAGCGGGCTACCGGGTCCAGCAGTGGCGGTACGTGCCCACGCAGCAGTACGGCGGCCCGAAGGTCGACGAGGAGGTGCTCGTCGTCTCCGCGGCCGACGTCTCGGCCGACCGGCGGACCGTGCGCATCACCATCGACGGGCTCAAGCCCGACCGGGTCGTCCACCTGCGCTCGCCGCGCCCCTTCACCGACGCGAGCGGTGCCGAGCTGTGGAGCACCGAGGCCTGGTACACGCTCAACGCCATCCCCGGCTACGAGGCGCCCGACGACCTCGGGTACCACGAGGCCGAGGAGGCCCTGATGCTGGGCGGCGCGAGCATCGCGTCCGACCACAGCGGGTACTCGGGCTCGGGCTTCACCGCGGGCCTGCAGCAGCCCGGGGCGTCCGTGACGTTCACGACGCAGGTCGACGAGGCGGGGACGGTCCCGGTCCACGTGCGCTACGCCAACGGGCCGAACCCCTTCCAGGGCACCAAGAGCATGTCCCTGTACGTCAACGGCTCCCGCGTGGGACCCGTCGAGTTCCCGAGCACGGGGGACTGGCGGACGTGGAGCACCCTGACGCTCGACGTGGCGCTGCAGCAGGGCACGAACACCATCGGGCTGCGGTACGACGACGGTGACGACGGGAACATCAACGTCGACGTCGTGCGGGTGGGCGCCGAGCCGGACATCTGCGCACCGAGCACCCCGGAGGACGGCTACACCGCGCTCTTCGACGGCACCCTGGAGAGCCTGGGCGACTGGCGGCTCGCGGGCGCGGGCTCGTTCGGGCGGCAGGCCGACTGCAGCCTGCGCACGAGCGGCGGGCTCGGCCTGCTCTGGTACACCGCCCAGGAGTTCGCCGAGTACAGCCTCAAGCTGGACTGGAAGCTCGTGAAGGACGACAACGGCGGCGTGTTCGTCGGGTTCCCGAACCCCGGCGAGGACCCGTGGGTCGCCGTCGACCAGGGCTACGAGATCCAGATCGACGCGACCGACGCACCCGACCGCACGACCGGCGCGATCTACACCTTCCAGGGCGCCGACCCCGACGCCGTCGCCGAGGCGCTGAACCCGGTGGGGCAGTGGAACGCGTACGAGATCGAGGTGTCGGGGGAGACGATCCGCGTCCACCTCAACGGCGTGCTGGTCAACGAGTTCACCAGCACCGACCCGGCGCGCGACCTCGCGGGCTTGGTCGGCGTGCAGAACCACGGCGCCGGCGAGGCGGTGTCCTACCGCGACATCCGCATCCGCAGCGGTGCGTCGCCCGTGGTCTCGTACGAGCTCGAGGACGGCGTGCTCGACGGCGGTGCGGAGGTCGGCACCGAGCACGCCGGCTACTCGGGCCGGGGCTACGTGCAGGGCCTGGGGGCCGTCGGCGCGGGCGTCAGCGCGACCGTCGACGTCGACGCGGCGGGCACCTACCCGGTGACCCTGCGCTACGCGAACGGGCCGCATCCGTTCGAAGGTCCCAAGACGGTCTCGCTCCACGTGGACGGCGCCGACCGGGGGCAGGTGACGCTGCCGAGCACGGGCACGTGGGCGACGTGGTCGACCGTCACGGTCGACATCCCGCTGCAGGCGGGGGAGAGCACGGTGACGCTGCGCCACGAGGAGGGGGACGACGGCCACGTGAACCTCGACCGGCTCCGGCTGGGCGACCCGGTCGTCGCGACGCCACCCGTCACGACGGCGACCGTGTCGCCCGAGCCGGTGGGCGGCTGGTACGCCGTCGAGCCCAGGGTGACGCTGGTCGCCGAGGACGACCAGGGGGTCGCGTCGACCGAGTACCGGCTGGACGACGGCGACTGGCTCGCGTACGAGGGCCCGTTCGTCGTCGGCGGTCAGGGCGAGCGCACGGTGTCCTTCCGCTCGACCGACACCGCGGGGACCGTCGAGGAGGCGTCGAGCGTCGTGCTCGCGGTCGACACGGTCGCGCCCCAGGTCGCCTTCGCGGGCAACGCCGGGAGGTACACGGTCGCCGACGACGTCACGATCACGTGCGCCGCGCAGGACCCGTCGCCCGGCTCGGGCATCGCTGCGTCGACGTGCTCCGACGTGACCGGGCCGGCGTGGCGGCACGGCCTGGGCACGCACGCGCTCGCAGCCTCGGCGACCGACGTCGCCGGGAACGTGGGGGAGGCGTCGACGGCGTTCACCGTCACCGTGACGTACGCGTCGCTGCGGTCGCTGGTGAACGACTTCAGCAGCAGCTGGGTCGCGACGGCGGCCATGAACGTCACGCTGACGCTCGCCGAGCACGTCCGCATCGACGCGGTGCGTCACGTGCTGCTGTCGTCGTTCGAGCACCAGGTCGCACGCCAGACGGGCCGGGCGTTCACGGTCGAGGAGGCCGGGGTCCTGCGGTCGCTGGTGGCCGCACTGCGCTGAGCGCGCTGCCCGGCGGACGCCGGGCGGACGTCAGGACCCCGCGGTCGGCACGCCGTCCGCGGGGTCCTGACGGATACTGGGACGCATGATCTCGAGGGACCTCGCCAGTGACCTGCGCGACGCCGGCCTGCAGTGGCGACCCACGGCCGGGGACCGGTTCGTCATCCCGCAGCCCGAGCTCGACGGCGAGCTCTTCACGCTCAGCGAGATGACGATCGAGGCGCGCGAGTACCCGACCGGCACCATCCTCGGCTTCAACGGCACCACGGAGTGGGCGCTCGACTCGGTCGCCCAGGACGACGCGCTGTGGATGCCGCGCGAGGACCAGCTGCGCGACCTGCTCGGCGGGACCTTCCGCTCGCTCGAGGGTCCGGCCGACGGCCGCGACGGCTTCCGCGTCACGACCGCTCCCGTGGTCGGTGAGACGACGTTCGAGGCCCTCACGGCGGCCGACGCCTACGGCCACGCGGTCCTGGCCCTGGTCCGCCACGCCCTCCTCGACGTCGACGCCTGACCCCCGCGCCCGCACCCGCCCCACCCCGCCCCGACCCCGCCCACCCCACCCCGACCCGACCCCGCCCACCCCGCCCGGCCCAGCCGCAGAGTGGAGCGAGTTCGTGGCGACGCGCGGCTTCGGTTCAAGTGGTTGTTGCAACGCGGTG
>NZ_JACVQL010000149.1 GCF_019733465.1 Actinotalea ferrariae
GCGCCGAGGTCGTCCTGGACCCCGCAGCCGCGGGCCGGGCGGGCGACGTCGGCGCGCGTCCCGCCGCGCACCGGGTCGGCGAGCTCGTGGCAGACGCCACCGGCGGTGGGGCGCACGTCTCGGTCGAGGCGCTGGGCGACCCGATGACCGCGGCGGCATCGGTCCTCGGCCTCCGCCGGCGGGGACGGCACGTGCAGGTGGGCCTGCTGCTCGCCGAGCACGCGAGCACGGCGCTGCCCATGGACCGCGTCGTCGCCTGGGAGCTCGCGATCCACGGCAGCCACGGCATGGCCGCGCACGAGTACCCCGCGATGCTCGACGCCGTGGCGCGCGGCGAGCTCGCGCCCGACCGCCTCGTCGGCGCCGTGATCCCGCTCGACGCGGCCGGCGCCGCGCTCGCCGCGATGGGGAGCCCGGCGCCGGCCGGGGCGGCGGGCATGACCGTCGTCGTCCCGTGACGCGGCCCCGCCTCAGGCCTGCGGACGCCTCGGCAGGGTGAGGACCTCGGCGCCGTCGTCCGTGATGGCGATCGTGTGCTCGCTGTGCGCCGTGAGGCACCCGGTCGCGCTCCGGAGCGTCCAGCCGTCCGCGTCGGTGACGAGCTCCGCCGTGTCCGCCATGATCCAGGGCTCGAGCGCGAGCAGGAGCCCGGGGCGCAGCCGGTAGCCGCGTCCGGGCCGTCCCGTGTTGGCCACGTGCGGGTCCTGGTGCATCGTCGAGCCGACCCCGTGCCCGCCGAACTCGGTGTTGATCGCGTAGCCCGCCTCGCCCAGCACGGAGCCGATGGCGTGCGACACGTCGCCCAGGCGCACGTCGGGCCCCGCGGCCGCGATCCCCGCGGCCAGCGCGCGCTCGGTCGCCCCGATGAGCGCCTCGGCCCCGGCCGGTGCCGAGCCGCCGACGACGACGCTGACCGCCGAGTCCGCGACCACGCCGCCGAGCGAGACGGCCAGGTCGAGCGTGAGCAGGTCGCCGTCGGCCAGCGCGTAGTCGTGCGGCAGGCCGTGCAGCACGGCGTCGTTGACCGACGTGCAGATGTAGTGGCCGAACGGGCCGCGGCCGAAGGACGGCGCGTAGTCCACGTAGCAGGACTGGGCCCCCGCGGCGGTGATCATCTCGCGCGCCCAGGCGTCGATCTCGAGGAGGTTCGTGCCCACGGTGCTGCGCGACCTGAGGGTCTGGAGGATCTCGGCGACGAGCGCGCCCGTCTCCCTGGCCCGCGCCAGCTCGGTGGGGTTCAGGATCTCGATCATCGGGTGCCTCTCTCGCAGGACGGCCCACTATCCCAGTCGCGCGGTCCGGTTGCCGCCCGGTCGGTCGCGACCTACACAGAGGGGACGACGACGACCGAGCGGAGACGACGATGACGACAGAGCCCTCGACCCCGACCACCGCAGGCGGCACGGGCACCGGCGCGGGCGCCCAGAGCGGCAGCGGTTCGGCGACCGCCGGTGAGCCGACCCGCCGCCCGCCCCGGTTCGAGCCGACACGCGTGGTCGTCACGGGCTCGGACTCCGGCATCGGGCGCGCGACCGCGGTCGCGCTCGCGGCGCGGGGCCGCCACGTGGGCATCACGTGGCACGAGGACGAGGCGGGTGCGGAGGCGACGGCCGACGAGGTCCGCGCGGCGGGTGCGTCGGCGTACGTGGCGCACCTCGACCTGCGGGAGCCGGCGTCGGGCGCCCGCGTGGTCGACGAGCTCGCGGAGCAGATGGGCGGCATCGACACGCTCGTGCTGTGCTCGGGCACCGGGACGTCGACCCTCCTGCTCGAGATGGACCTCGACGCGTGGCGCGAGGTCGTCAGCGTCGACCTCGACGGCGCCTTCGCGTGCCTTCAGGCCGGGGCCCGCCGCATGGTCGCCGCCGGCCGCGGGGGACGGATCGTCGCCATCACGTCGGTCCACGAGCACGCGCCGCGGGTCGGGGCCGCGCCGTACTGCGCGGCCAAGGGCGGCCTCGGGCTGCTCGTCAAGGTCGCGGCCCTCGAGCTGGCCGAGCACGGGATCACCGTCAACGCGGTCGCGCCCGGCGAGATCGCGACGCCCATGACGGGTCAGGAGGACGAGTCCCCGGTCGAGGGCAAGGACCGGCCGGGCATCCCCGTCGCGCGGCCTGGTGACGCGCGCGAGATCGCCGCCACCGTGGCGTTCCTGTGCGGACCGGACGCCGGCTACGTCAACGGCGCGTCGTGGGTCGTCGACGGCGGGATGCTCGGGATGGGCCCCCAGGCGGGCTCGCACCTCGAGTCGCACGACTGGCGGCGCCCCTGACGGCGTCCGCACCGGCGCCCGAGCCGCGCGAGGAGCGAGCGGCAGCCGACAGATGGGCACGGCGGCGAGGCGCCGGACGCCGCAGGTACCCTGGGCACGCCTCCCCCCGCACCAGACCCAGGAGCCCTCTGTGGGACGAGTCGTCGTCGACGTGATGCCGAAGCCCGAGATCCTCGACCCCCAGGGCAAGGCTGTGGCCAACGCCCTCCCGCGCCTGGGCTTCCAGGGCTTCACGAGCGTCCGGCAGGGCAAGCGGTTCGAGCTCGAGGTCGAGGGCGAGGTCACCGACGAGGTGCTCGAGTCCGTGCGGCGCGCGGCCGAGACCCTTCTGTCGAACCCTGTGATCGAGGACGTCGTGCGCGTCGCGGCGGCGGAGGAGCAGGCATGAGCGCCCCCACGATCGAGCGTCCCGGCGCCGAGAGCCGCGTCGACGGCGCGCGCGTGGGCGTCGTCACGTTCCCCGGCACGCTCGACGACCGCGACGCCGCCCGTGCCGTACGGCTCGCGGGTGGCGCGGCCGTCCAGCTGTGGCACGCGGACGCCGACCTGCACGGGGTCGACGCCGTGGTGCTCCCCGGCGGCTTCTCCTACGGCGACTACCTGCGGGCGGGCGCCATCAGCCGCTTCGCGCCGGTGATGGGGCCGCTGGTCGACGCGGCGCGCGGCGGTCTGCCGGTGCTCGGCATCTGCAACGGCTTCCAGGTGCTGTGCGAGGCGCACCTCCTTCCCGGCGCGATGATCAAGAACGACCACCGCACGTTCCTGTGCCGCGAGCAGGTGCTCGTCGTCGAGAACGCGGACACGGCCTGGACGCGCGAGTACGAGCGCGGCGAGCACATCGTGATCCCGCTCAAGAACCAGGACGGCCAGTACGTCGCGTCCGATCGGGACCTCGACGAGCTCGAGGGTGAGGGCCGCGTGGTGTTCCGCTACGAGGGCTGGAACCCCAACGGCTCGCGTCGCGGCATCGCGGGCATCACGAACGCCGCGGGGAACGTGGTCGGTCTCATGCCGCACCCCGAGCACGCCGTCGAGCGCGGCTTCGGGCCGGACGGCGAGGCAGGCCCGCGCAGCGGCACGGACGGCCTGCGCTTCTTCACGTCGGTGCTCAGCACCCTCGTCGGCTGACCCGAGCGGCCGCGCCGCCCGCATGAGCACCCTGTCCCCGTGACCGCCCTGCCGCCGTCCGTGACGACGGAGCGCGTGCCCTGGCACGACGACGACGCGGCCCGTCTGCGCGTGGAGCAGCAGGCCGAGCTGGCGGCTCGGTACGACGGCGTCGAGGACATCGAGCCCGAGCTGCCGCCCGACGAGATGCTCGCGAACGTCCTGGTGCGCGTCGACGGCGCGGCCGTCGCATGCGGCTCCCTGCGCGCCGCACCCGCGTACGGCGAGGGGTGGGGCGAGCTCAAGCGCATGTTCGTGCGCCCGGCGGCGCGGGGACGGGGACTCTCCCGGCTCGTGCTGCGCGAGCTCGAGGCGATCGCGACCGAGCGCGGCCTGCGGCGGCTCATCCTCGAGACCGGCGTGCGTCAGCCGGAGGCCATCGGGCTCTACCGCTCGGCGGGCTACCGGCGGATCGCGCGCTACGGGCCGTACGTCGACGAGCCGTCGTCCGTCTGCTACGCCCGCTGGCTCGCGGCGGACCTCACGACGCGTGTGCTCCTCGTCAACGGCTCGGTCGGCTCCGGCAAGACGACCGTCGCCGCGGCGGTCGCGCGGCTGCTCGAGCAGCGCGGCGTCCCGCACGCGTGGGTCGACGTGGACGCGCTCTGCCAGGTGTGGCCGGCGCCCGACGGCGACCCGTACGCGACCGGGCTCGCCTTCCGCACGCTCGAGGCGGCGGCCGGGGGCTTCCGCGAGGCCGGCTACCGGCACGTCGTGCTCGCGCGCGTGGTCGAGCACGCCGCGGACCGCGAGCGCTACGAGGCGACCTTCGACGGCGCGGACGTCCGCGTCGTCCGCCTCACCGCGAGCGAGGAGGAGCGGCGCGCGCGGCTGACCGCCCGCGAGCCGGCCGGCGCCTCGCGGGACTGGCACCTCGCGCGCACCGTCGAGCTCGAGGCGGTGCTGGACGCCGCGGGCGCCGACGACGCGGTCGTCACCACCGACGCGCGCGCGCCCGACGACGTCGCGCTCGACGTCCTCGCCGTCGCCTCCTGGTGACCCTCCAGGGGGCCGCGACCGCTCAGCCGAGCGGCGTGACCCGGCCCTCGAGGTGCTTCTTGCCCTTGCGCGCGTTCCACGCGACGAACTCGTGCCCGTGCTCGCCGGGCGACACCCGCACCGCCGCGGTCCCCGGGATGAGCACGGGCGCGGCGAACTCGACGTCCCAGCGGTACGCCTCGCCCCGTGCGGCCGGGCCGACGTCGGCGAGTGCGCGCGCCGCGGTGTACATGCCGTGCGCGATGGTGCGCGGGAAGCCGAACGCCTTGGCCGCGAGCGACGACGTGTGGATCGGGTTCCGGTCGCCCGAGACGGCGGCGTAGCGGCGGCCGACGTCGGCCGGAAGGCGCCACTCGCCCGTCGGCGTGGGCGGCGTCCAGGCCGCGCGGCGCTCGGCCGCGGGCGCCGTGCCGCCCGCGAGCCGGACGCCTCGGGCGAGGTAGGTCGACACGCCCGTCCACACGGTCTCGCCGTCGACGCGGACCTCCCCGACCAGGTCGACCGTCGTGCCCGCACGGTGCGCGCGCAGGTCCCGCGCGCCGACCTGGACGTCGAGGAGCGAGCCCAGCGGCACGGGACGCCGCTGCTCGACCCGGTTGGCGAGGTGCACCATCCCGAGCAGCGGCAGGGGGAAGTCCTGCCGGATCATGAGCGCGGTCTGCAGGGGGAACGCGAGCACGTGGACGAATCCCGCCGGCAGCAGGTCGCCGGCCGGCTCGCCGACGAGGTGCTGGTAGGCGGTGAGCCGCTCGACGTCGGCCGCGACGTCGCGGACCAGCAGGTCCACGGCGGGCACCTCGTCCGGCCCGACCGGCCGGCGCGGGGCCATCATGGCCACGGCCGACGTGCTCAGCCCCTTGACGTAGGTCCGCGCGAGCGGCGGCATCGCCGCGAGCTCGACGACCCGCCGCGGGGCCCTCATGCCCGGCACCCGGTGCGGGCGGTCGCGGTGCTCATGCGCCCACCATGCTCTGCCCGCACACCCGCAGCACCTGGCCGTTGACGCCGCCCGCCTGCGGCGACGCGAGGAACGCGATGGCCTCCGCGACGTCCACGGGCCGCCCGCCCTGCTGCAGCGACGAGAGCCGCCGGGCGACCTCGCGCGTGGCGAAGGGGATGCTCGCCGTCATGTCCGTCTCGATGAACCCCGGCGCGACGGCGTTGGCGGTGCCGCCGAGCGCGGCCACGCGCGGCGCGAACGCCCGCACCATGCCGATGACGCCGGCCTTCGACGCCCCGTAGTTCGTCTGGCCACGGTTGCCCGCGATGCCGCTCGTCGAGGCGAGCGCGATGACGCGGGGGGTCGGGCCGAGCGCGTCGGAGGCGAGCAGCTCCTCGGTGATCCGCAGCGGTGCCGTCACGTTGACGGCCAGCACGGCGTCCCACTTCTCGGGCGACATGTTGACCAGCAGCTTGTCCCGCAGGATGCCCGCGTTGTGCACCACGACGTCGAGGCGCCCGTGCCGCGCGGCGACGTGGGCGAGGATCTTGGCCGCGGCGTCGTCGGCCGTGACGTCGAGCTGGAGCGCCGAGCCGCGGACCTCGTTCGCGACCGCCGCGAGCGCCTCGCCGGCCGCGGGCACGTCGACGGCGACGACGGTCGCCCCGTCCCGGGCGAGCGTCCGCGCGATCGCCGCGCCGATGCCGCGCGCCGCACCCGTCACGACGGCGACCGTGCCCTCGAGCGGCTGCTCCCAGTCCGCGGGCACCGTGCCGGCGGTCGACGTGACCTGGACCAGCTGGCCGTCCACGAACGCCGAACGGCCCGACAGCAGGAAGCGCAGGGTGCCGGTCACGCCCGGCGCGCCGACCTCGACGCCCTCGGCGAGCACGACCCCGTTGCCCGTCGCGCCGGCCCGCAGCTCCTTGGCGAGAGAGCGCAGCATGCCGTCGACGCCCTGGCGCGCCGCGGCCGCGGCCGCCGGCACGGCGCCCGGCTCACCCGCAGCCCGGGACAGGACGACGACGCGCCCGCCCGGGGCCAGGCGCTTGAGCGCCGGCGCCGCGGCGAGCACCGGCGCGCTGAGGTCCGCCGGCGTCGTCAGGCCCGTGAGGACGAGGACGACCGCGCCCAGGCGGTCGTCGTCCCCCACGTGCCGGTGGACGTCGAGGTCCCACGCGAGCAGCTGCTCGGCGACGGCATCCGCATCGGCCTCCGCCCCGGCGTCGGCGACGAGCAGCACGGGCCCGGGGACGAGCGGTGCGCCCGCCTCGTGGCGCCGGAGCACCGCGGGCCGCGGCAGCTTGAGCTGCTTGGCGAGCTTCTTCGTGAACCCGGTGTTGACCAGGTCCAGGTACGTGTCGGTCACGCTGCCTCCAGGATCGCGACGACGCCATGCCCACCGGCAGCGCAGACGGAGATGAGGCCGCGGCTGCCGGGGCCCTTGGCGGCGAGCGCCTTGGCGAGGGTGGCGACGATGCGCCCGCCCGTCGCGGCGAACGGGTGCCCGGCGGCCAGCGACGAGCCGTGCACGTTGAGGCGGCTGCGGTCGATCGAGCCGAGCGCGCCCGGAAGGCCCAGGCGCTCGCGGCAGAACTCGTCCGACTCCCACGCCGCGAGGTTGCAGAGCACGGTGGCGGCGAACGCCTCGTGGATCTCGTAGAGGTCGAAGTCCTGGAGGGTGAGCCCGTTGCGCGCGAGCAGGCGCGGCACCGCGTGGGCGCCGGCCATGAGCAGCCCGTCGCGCCCGTGCACGAAGTCGACGGCGCCCGCCTCGGCGTCGACGACCGTCGCGAGCACCGGCAGCCCGCGCTCGGCCGCCCAGGCGTCGCTCGCGAGCAGGACGGTCGAGGCGCCGTCGGACAAGGGCGTGGAGTTGCCCGCCGTCATCGTGGGCGGCGTGTCGAGGCTCTTGCCGAAGACCGGCTTGAGCGACCCGAGCTTCTCGAGCGACGTGTCGGCGCGCAGGTTCGCGTCGCGGGTCAGCCCGCGGTAGGGCGTGAGCAGGTCGTCGAAGAACCCCGCCTCGTACGCCGCGGCGAGGTTGTGGTGGCTCGCGAGGGCGATCTCGTCCTGCGCCTCGCGCGTGATCTTCCAGGCCGCCGTCGTGAGCGCCTGGTGCTCACCCATCGACAGGCCCGTGCGGGGCTCGCCCGTCGTGGGGGCCGAGGGTGCGAGGTGGCGCGGGCGGATGCGCATCGCGGTCGCGACCCGCTGCTGGGGCGTCTTCGCGCGCGACATGTCGAGCAGGATGCGGCGCAGCGCGTCGCTCACGACGATCGGCGCGTCCGACGTCGAGTCGACGCCGCCCGCGATGCCCGACTCGATCTGGCCGAGCCGGATCTTGTTGCTCAGGCCGACGACGGTCTCGAGGCCCGTCGCGCACGCCTGCTGCAGGTCGTACGCCGGCGTCTCGGGCGACAGCGGCGACCCGAGGACGGCCTCGCGGGCGAGGTTGAAGTCCTTGGAGTGCTTGAGGACGGCGCCTGCGGCGACCTCGCCGATGCGCTCGCCCGCGAGACCGAACCGCGCGACGAGCCCGTCGAGCGCCGCACCGAGCATGTCGAGGTTGCTTGCACGGACGTAGGGCCCGCCTGCGCGGGCGAACGGGATCCGGTTGCCCCCCACGACGACGGCGCGGCGCAGGCCGGCCGCGGGCACGCCGGGTGCGGGGGTGGTGGTGCGGGGTGCCGCCATGGGACGGGGTCCTCTCGCGTCGGTGTCGAGCGGGTGGTCGGAACCGGTCTGGACCGGTCGTGGAGCCGGTGTGGTCGAGCGGGCCGGCACGGCAGGGGACCTCCGTCCCGACGGGTCGGGCGAGGGCCGTGCTAGTGCCTGCGACCCACAGTACCTGATACTGTCGGTCTCGTGAGTCCCGTCACACCGACACCCTCGACGCCGTCGGCGCGGAGCACCGCGCCGCAGGCCGGCGTGCTCGGTGTGCGCACGGACAGCCCCGTCGAGGAGGTCCTCGCGCAGGACGTCGCCGACGGTCGCTCGCGCCGTTGGGACGACCATCGCGCCGCACGCCGCTCCGAGCTCGTCAAGGTCGCGCGACGCACCGTCCACCGCACGGGCCCCGACGTCTCCATGGAGGAGATCGCGGCGGCTGCCGGGACGTCGAAGTCGATCGTGTACCGGTACTTCGTCGACAAGACGGGTCTGCAGGTCGCGGTCGGCGAGGCCGTCGTGGCGCAGATGCACGCGGCGCTCGACGAGGCCGCCCGAACCGCCGCGACGCCGCGTGACGGGCTGCGCGCGATGATCGACGTCTACCTCGAGATGGTCGAGGCGTCGCCCAACGTCTACTGGTTCGTCACGCGCCCCACGAGCGAGGACGCGTCCGCGCCGCTCGGCCACTTCCTCGACGCCGTCGCGGACATGGTGGCGCGCCCGTTCGCCCGCATCCTCACGGCCGACGCGGCCACCACGATCCCCGCCGAGGCGGACGTGTGGGCCGCCGGCGCCGTCGGCTTCGTCCGCGGCTCGGGGGAGTGGTGGCTGAGCCACCGCGACGGGCCCGACGCCCCGACGCGGGCCGAGCTGACCGAGCGCGTCACCGCCTGGCTCTGGGCCGGGCCGGTCAGCGTGCTCGCCCGCGCCCGCACGGACTCCACCGACCCGCGCGTCGCCGACGGCGCGCACCCGACCGGCTCGACCGACCTCACCGCCGAGGAGCAGTCATGACCACCCTGAGCGAGAAGCGCCCTACGACCGGGACGGGCCGCGCGCCCGCGTCACCCGAGGTGCGCGTCGACGTGCCGGCCCTCGAGGAGGTGCTCCTCGGGCGGTGGGCGCACGTGCGTCGCAGCGCGCGCGAGTTCCTCGCCGACCCGCGCCTGCACCGCGTCGAGGGCCTCCCCATGGCCGAGCACCGCGAGCGCGTGCTCGAGCAGCTGCGCATCCTCGCCGCCGAGGGCGACGTGCTCCGTGCCTTCCCGACGGCGCTGGGCGGCGCCGACGACCACGGCGGGAGCCTGGCGCGGTTCGAGGAGGTCATCGCCGCCGACCCGTCGCTGCAGATCAAGGCCGGCGTGCAGTGGGGGCTCTTCGCGTCGGCGATCCTCCACCTCGGCACGGCCGAGCACCACGAGCGCCTGCTGCCGCGTGCCATGTCCGTCGAGGTGCCCGGTGCGTTCGCGATGACCGAGACGGGTCACGGCTCCGACGTCGCGAGCATCGCGACGACGGCCACGTACGACGCGCAGACGCAGGAGTTCGAGATCCACACCCCGTTCCGCGGGGCGTGGAAGGAGTACCTCGGCAACGCCGCGATCCACGGCACCGCGGCGGTCGTCTTCGCGCAGCTCATCACGCAGGTGCCCGGCGGTCCGCGCGTCAACCACGGCGTGCACGCCTTCTACGTGCCGATCCGCGACGAGGCGACGAACGAGTTTTTGCCGGGCGTCGGCGGCGAGGACGACGGGCTCAAGGGTGGCCTCAACGGCATCGACAACGGCCGCCTGCACTTCACGCACGTCCGTGTCCCGCGCACGAACCTGCTCAACAGGTACGGCGACGTCGCGCCCGACGGCACGTACTCGTCGCCCATCGCGAGCCCGGGCCGGCGCTTCTTCACGATGCTCAGCACGCTCGTGCAGGGCCGCGTCTCCCTCGACGGCGCGGCCGTCAACGTCAGCAAGCTCGCGATGATCATCGCGATCACGTACGCCAACGAGCGTCGGCAGTTCGCCGGTCCGTCGCCGGCCGACGAGGTCGTCCTGCTCGACTACGCCGAGCACCAGCGTCGCCTGCTGCCGCTGCTCGCCCAGACCTACGCGGGCGCCTTCGCGCACGAGCGCCTTCTCGAGACGTTCGACGGGGTCTTCTCCGGTCGCGAGGACTCGGACGAGGACCGCGAGAACCTCGAGACGATCGCCGCGGCGCTCAAGACCGCGTCCACCTGGCACGCGCTGTCGGCGCTCCAGGGTGCGCGCGAGGCGTGCGGCGGCGCCGGGTTCATGGCCGAGAACCGGCTGACGTCGCTGCGGGCGGACATGGACGTCTACGTGACGTTCGAGGGCGACAACACCGTCCTGCTGCAGCTCGTCGCCAAGCGGTTGCTCGCGGACCACGCCAAGGAGTTCAAGGACCTCGACGCCGGCACGGTCGCGCGATACGTCGCCGGCCGGGCCGCCGACGCCGCGCTGCACCGCACGCCGCTGCTGCGCGTGGTGCAGACGCTCGCCGACGGCGGTGACGCGCGTCGGTCCGCCGGTCAGCTGCGGGAGACGAGCACGCAGCGCGAGCTGCTGACAGACCGCGTGGAGACGATGGTCGCGGAGGTGGCCGAGGCGCTGCGCCCGGCGATGAAGGCCCCCAAGGACGAGGCCGCGCGCCGCTTCAACGAGCACCAGCACGCGCTCATCGAGTGCGCGCGCGCCCACGCCGACCTGCTCCAGTGGGAGGCGTTCACCGCGGGTCTGGAGAAGGTCGAGGACCCGGGCACGCGGCAGGTGCTCACGTGGCTCCGGGACCTCTTCGGCCTCGTCACGATCGAGCGCAACCTGGCGTGGTACCTCATCCACGGCCGGCTCTCGGCCGGCCGCGCCCGCACCGTGACGTCGTACGTCGACCGGCTCCTGGCCCGTCTGCGGCCGCACGCGCAGGACCTCGTCGACGCGTTCGGCTACGGCCCCGAGCTCGTGCGCGCACCGATCGCGAGCGGTGCGGAGGCCGTGCGGCAGGAGGAGGCGCGCGAGCACTACCGCCGGCTCCGCGCGAGCGGCGACCTGCCCATCCCGGAGAAGAACGTGAAGCCGACCGGTACGGCGGCGGGCGTGCCGTCCTCGGCCGTCGCGCCGGCCGCGCCGAACCCGACCTGACGGTCGGCCAGTCCCACGCGCCGCCCGCGACCTGACGGTCGGGGGCGGCGCGCGGGTGGCTCACGGTCGGGGTCGACCACGCCCGAGCCGGAGGACGCCGTTGCGGCGGGTCAGGTCGTCTCGCGGACGACGAGCGTCGTCGGCAGGACCCTCGACGTCACCGCGCGACCCTCGATGACGTCGAGCGCGAGGTCCACCATCGCGCGTGCGATCTCGTCGAACGGCTGGCGCATGGTCGTCAGCGGCGGATCCAGCGACTCCGCGAGCCCGGAGTCGTCGAACCCGCCGACGGCGACGTCGTCGGGCACCGTGCGGCCGGCACGGCGGAGCGTGCTCATCGCGCCGGCGGCCATCCGGTCGGACGCGGCGAAGACGGCGTCGAGGTCCGGTGCCCGCTCGAGGAGCGCGGCCATGGCGGCGGCACCCGACTCGGGGGAGTAGTCGCCCTCCTCGACGAGCAGCGGGTCGAACGCGTCGCCCAGCTCCTCGCGGTACCCGAGGAGGCGGTAGCGGCCGCCACCTGTGTCCGCCGGGCCGGTGATCATGGCGATGCGCCGGCGGCCGCGCTCGCGCAGGTGGCGCGTCATGGTGCGTGCGGACTCGACCTCGTCGACGCTGACCGTCGGCACGTCGTCGTCGTGGCCGAGCGGGATACCGCACACGACGAGCGGCACCCTGGCGGCCAGCAGGGCGTCGAGCAGCGGGTCGCGCTCGTGGGAGGAGACGAGCAGGACGCCGTCGACGTGACGCGCGCCGACGAACTGGGCGACGTTCTCGCGCTCGGTCTCCGTGCTGGCGAGCAGCACCACCGGCGTCATGTGGCGCTCGGTCAGAGCCTGCGCGGTCCCGCGCAGGAGGATGGAGAAGGTCGGGTCGGCGAAGAGCAGGTCCTGCGGCTCGGTGATGAGGAACGCGAGCGAGCCCGCCCTGCCGGTGGCCAACGAGCGGGCGTGGTGGTTCGCGGTGTAGCCCGTCGCGCGGATCGCGTTCTCGACCGCCTCGCGGGCGGCGGGCGAGACCCAGTGCCCGCCGTTGATGACGCGGGAGACGGTGCCGTAGGAGACGCCGGCAGCGGCGGCGACGTCGCGGATCGTCGGGCGGCGCCTGGTCGTCGCCGCTGGTGCGGCCGTCGACCGGGCGCTGGGTTCCACGGTTGAAGAGCGTAGCCGCGCGCACGCGCCGTCGTGGCGTCCTCGGTCGCGTCGGGCTGTGAACGGTCACAGTTTGGTCACGAAAGGAATCCGGCCGTCAGCCCGTGACCGGTCACAGGTAGCCTTCCCGCACACGCTGCACCCGGCGCACGGCGCCGACCGACCCGACGGAGAGTCATGACCGTGTTCCCCTGGCCCGCGCTCGACGGGATCGCGTACGGCGGTGACTACAACCCCGAGCAGTGGCCGCGCGACGTCTGGGACGAGGACGTCGCCCTGATGCGCGACGCCGGGGTCAGCCTCGTCAGCGTCGGCATCTTCTCGTGGGCCGCGCTCGAGCCGAGCGAGGGCTCGTTCGACCTCGCGTGGCTCGACGAGCTGCTCGACCTGCTGCATGCGAACGGGATCGCCGTCGACCTCGGCACCCCCACCGCGTCACCTCCGGCGTGGTTCTTCGCCGCGTATCCCGAGGCGCGCGTGGTGGCCGCGGACGGCACCGTGCTCGGCTTCGGCTCCCGCGGGATGGCCTCCCACGCGGCGCCCGAGTACCGGACGGCGATCGCGCGCGTCGCGGGTCAGCTGGCCCATCGCTACGCCGACCACCCGGCCGTCGTGATGTGGCACGTCCACAACGAGTACGGCGTCCCCGTGGGGGAGGACTTCTCGCCGCGGTCGGTGGCGGCCTGGCGCGTGTGGTTGCAGCGCCGCCACGGGAGCCTCGACGCCCTCAACGCGGCGTGGGGCACCGCGTTCTGGGGGCAGACGTTCCACGACTGGGAGCACGTCGTGGCGCCGGCGGCGATGCCGTCCGTGCCGAACCCCGCGATGCGGCTCGACTGGGCCCGGTACACCGACGAGCAGCTGCGGGAGTGCTTCCGCATCGAGCGGGACGCGATCCGTGCCCACGCGTCGCAGCCGATCACGACCAACTTCATGGCGCACCAGTCGTGGAACACCGACCTGTGGACGTGGGCGCAGGAGGTCGACGTCGTCTCCGACGACCACTACCTCTGGTCGCCGGACAGCGACGCCCAGGTGGGCCTGGCGCTCGCGGCCGACCTCACGCGATCCGTCGCGGGCGGGCGTCCGTGGATGCTCATGGAGCACTCGACGTCGGCCGTCAACTGGCAGGGCGTCAACGTCGCCAAGCGTCCCGGCGAGATGGAGCGCAACGCCATGGCGCATTTGGCGCGCGGTGCCGACGCCGTCATGTTCTTCCAGTGGCGCGCCTCGCGCTCCGGCGCCGAGAAGTTCCACTCCGCGATGCTCCCGCACGCCGGTCCACGCTCGCGCGTCTTCCGGGAGGTCGTGACCCTCGGCGACCACGTGGGCAGGCTCGCGGAGCTGCGCGGCTCGCGCGTGCGCGCGGAGGTCGCGGTGCTGTACGACTGGGAGTCGCTGTGGGCCCAGGACCTCGAGTGGCGACCGTCGGACGCGCTCGGTTTCCGTGAGCGGGTCCGTGCCTACTACGAGCGCCTGTGGCGCGACGGCGTGACCGTCGACTTCGCGCACCCCGAGCACGACCTGTCCGGCTATCGCCTCGTCGTCGCGCCGGCCTCGTACCTCCTCACGGCCGAGGGCGCGGCCAACCTCACCCGCTACGTCGACGGCGGCGGGACGCTCCTCGTGTCGTGCTTCGCCGCCGTCGTCGACGAGCACGACGCGGTGCACCCGGGCGGCTTCGGGGCCCCGCTGCGCGACGCGCTCGGGGTCGCCGTCGAGGAGTTCCTCCCGCTGCGCACAGGCGAGACCTGCGTGGTGGACCTCGACGGGGAGGTGCTCGAGGCCGACGTCTGGAGCGAGCACCTCGTGGTCGACGGGGCCGAGGTGCGCGGCACCTATCGCGGCGGACCGGCGGACGGCATGCCGGCCGTGACGCGGCACGCGCACGGCGCCGGCGCGGGCTGGTACGTCAGCACGCGGCTCGGCGTCGGCGCTCTCGCCCCCGTGCTCGCCGCGGTCTACCGCGACGCCGGGATCGAACCCGGCGGGCAGCCCGAGGGCCTCGAGGTCGTCACGCGGCACGGGGACGACGCCGACTACGTGTTCGCCGTGAACCACCGCGCGGAGCCGGCCGCGCTCGACGTCGTCGGCATGGAGCTGCTCTCGGGCAAGCCGGTCGACGGCGAGTTCGAGATACCCGCCGGCGACGTCGCCGTCTTCCGGACGACGCAGCGACCGCAGGGAGGTGGTCGCTGAGACGTCCGCGCGGGAGCGCGCAGGGTCATCCCTGCTCCAGCACCATCCCGCACCAGCACCACTCACCACCACGAGGCACCACCACCAGGCACCACCACCAGGTCGCAGCGTCGCGATCCCATCGACGCGCGAGGCGGCCTTCTTCTGGAAGGAAGACACATGCGCAAGCACATCGCGCTCGGCGTCGCCCTGGCGTCGACCGCTCTCCTGGCCGCCTGCGGCGGCGGCGACCCCGCACCCGAAGAGACCACCGCCGAGTCCCCCGCCGCCGCCGAGGGCTCGGGCGCCGAGCTCGTCGTCTGGTCCGACGCCGAGCGGGAGGAAGCCATCAAGGCCGCTGCGGCCCAGTTCGAGGCGGACACCGGCGCGACCGTGACCGTCGTGCAGAAGAACTTCGAGGACCTCCGCGCAGACTTCCTGGCGCAGGTCCCGACGGGCGAGGGCCCGGACATCACCGTCGGCGCGCACGACTGGCTCGGCGAGTTCGTCGAGTCCGGCGTCGTCGACACGATCGACATCGGCGAGCGGGGCGCGGACTTCGAGGAGGTCACGCTCGAGGCGTTCACCTACGACGGCCAGCTCTACGCGCTGCCGTACGCGCAGGAGGCGGTCGCCCTCATCCAGAACGTCGCGCTGGTCGGCGACCAGGCCCCGGCGACGTGGGACGAGATGATCCAGATGGCGACCGACGCGGGCTTCGCGGAGCGGCCGTTCATCCTCTACACGAGCGGTGCGAAGGGCGACATGTACACGTCCTACGCCTTCCAGACGTCGTTCGGCGCACCGGTCTTCGTCCAGGACGAGTCCGGCTCGTACACCAGCGAGGTCGGCATGGGCGGCGAGGGCGGCCTCGCCTACGCGCAGTGGATCCACGCCAACGGCGCGGCGGGCACGGGCTACTTCACCGACACCGTCGACTACGACATCGGCAACGAGCTGTTCGCCACCGGCCAGTCGCCGTTCATCGTCCAGGGTCCGTGGACCATCCCGACGTACCAGGACGCGGGCGTCGAGGTCGCGGTCGGCCCGATCCCGTCCGCGGGCGGCGAGACGGCGGCGCCGTTCGTCGGCGTGCAGGGCTTCTACCTGTCGGCGCAGTCGTCGAACGCGCTCCTCGCGAACGAGTTCCTCGCCAACTACATGGCGGCCGACGAGGCGCAGCAGGCCCTGTACGAGGCCGACCCGCGCATCCCGGCCCTCACGGCCGTCGCCGAGCAGGTCGCGGACGACCCGGTCATCGCCGGGTTCCTCGCGTCCGCGCAGAACGGCGTCCCCATGCCGAACATCCCCGAGATGGGCTCCGTGTGGGACTTCTGGAACGCCGCGCAGATCGCGCTGATCAACGGCGAGGACCCGGCGTCCACCTGGACGGCCATGGTCGAGAACATCGAAGGCACCATCGGCGGCTAGCACCCACCGGCCCGGGGCGGGACATCCCCCGCCCCGCCCCGGGCCACGTCATCGACCACGAGGAGTCCGGATGCCCGTCGACCAGGTGCAGGCCCCGCAGCGCGCGCGGGGTACCGCGACCGAGTCCCATGCGCGGAGCTGGCGCGGCCCCGGCTGGGGCTTCGTCGCGAAGCTGCTCGTGATGATGCTCATCAACGCCTTCGGCGTCACGGCGATCCTCTCCGCCTACCAGGTCGGCGCCTGGGTGGTCCTCGGCGCGCTCGTCGTCCTCCTGGTCGCGGCGGACTGGGTCTACTTCTCCCGCCGCGCGCTGGCGATGAAGTACCTGTTCCCCGGCCTGGTCTTCCTCGGCGCGTTCCAGGTGTTCACGCTCGTGTACACGGGCTACGTCGCCTTCACGAACTACGGCACCGGCCACCTCGGCTCCATGCAGCAGGCGGTCGACGCCGCGCTCATCCAGGGCGAGCGGCGCACCGACGACTCGCCCACGTTCCCGCTCGCGGTGGTGCGCGACGGCGACGTGCTCGGCTTTGCGGTCTCCGCCGACGGCGAGGTCCGGGTCGGCACCCCCGAGGAGCCGCTGGGCCCGGTCGACGGTGCGGAGGTCGACGACGAGGGCGTGCCCACGGCCGTTCCCGGCTGGGAGGTGGTCCCGCGCGCCGAGCTGTTCACCGACGCCGAGCTGCAGGAGCGGGTCGTCGAGCTGCGGGTGCCCGTGTCCGACGCGGCGGAGGACGGCTCGCTGCGCACGCGCGAGGGGGCGACGGGCGCCGTCTACACCTCGAACCTCGAGTGGGACCCCGACGCGCTCACCATCACCGACACCGAGGCCGGCGTCGTCTACTCGCCGGACGACCGAGGGAACTTCGTCAGCCCCGACGGCGAGCGGCTCCCCACCGGCTGGTACGTCCAGGTCGGGTTCGAGAACTTCGTGCGCGCCTTCACCGACGGTGCGTTCGCCGGACCGCTGCTGCAGGTCACGCTGTGGACCTTCGGCTTCGCGATCCTCACGGTCCTGTCGAGCTTTGGGCTGGGGCTGCTGTTCGCGATCATCTACAACGACCCGCGCCTGCGCGGTCGCAAGCTGATCCGGACCGTGTTCATCCTCCCGTACGCGTTCCCGGCGTTCATGTCGGCGCTGCTGTGGCGGGGCATGCTCAACTCGGAGTTCGGCGTCGTCAACGAGTGGTTCTTCCTCGGGGCGAACGTGGACTGGCTCGGCGACCCGTGGCTCGCGAAGCTCGCGATCCTCTGGGTGAACCTGTGGCTCAGCTACCCCTACTGGTTCCTCGTGTGCACCGGGGCCCTGCAGGCGCTGCCCCCGGACACCATGGAGGCCGCCCGTGTCGACGGCGCCGGGCGCTGGCGGACGTTCCGCTCCATCACGCTGCCGCTGCTGCTGATCTCCACGGCGCCGCTCGCGATCGCCTCGTTCGCCTTCAACTTCAACAACTTCACGATCATCTACATGCTCACCGAGGGTGGGCCGGCCTTCCGCGGCACCAGCGTGCCGATGGGCTCGACCGACATCCTCATCTCGGCGATCTACCAGCTGTCCGGCGTCCAGGGCGGGCGGGCCGACTACGGGCTGGCCAGCGCGCTGTCGATCGTCGTCTTCGTGGTCATCGGCGTCATCTCCGCCGTCGCCTTCCGCCGGACGCGCAAGCTCGAGGAGATCTGATCATGGCCGTCCCGTACCCCGAGGTCGCACCGCCGACCCCCGCCGGCCGCCGTCGCTGGTGGGCCGAGATCGGGTGGAAGTACCCGCTCGCCGCCGTGATCATGTTCTACGCGGCGTTCCCGCTCGTGTACGCGCTCTCGGCGTCGCTGAACCGGCGCGGCTCGCTGTCGGGCTCGACGAGCCTCTTCCAGGAGATCAGCCTGGTCAACTACGAGGCCCTGGGCGGCACGCGGTTCTGGACGTGGGTCGGCAACACCCTGCTCATCGGCGGCGCGGCCGCGTTCGGCGCGGTCCTCATGGGCGCGGCCGCCGCGTACGCGTTCTCCCGCTTCAGGTTCCAGGGACGACGCGCCTCGCTCACCAGCCTCCTGATCATCCAGATGTTCCCGCAGACGGTGGCCTTCGTCGCCGTGTTCCTGCTCCTCATCGCGCTCGGCAACGTGGTCCCGGCCCTGGGGCTGAACTCCAAGCTGGCGCTCATCTGCGTGTACCTCGGCGGGGCCCTCGGCGCGAACACCTTCCTCATGTACGGCTTCTTCAACACGGTGCCGAAGGAGATCGACGAGGCCGCCCGGATCGACGGCGCGAGCCACGCGCAGATCTTCTGGCGGCTGATCATGCCGCTGGTGCTGCCGATCCTCGCCGTCGTCGGGCTGCTGGCCTTCATCTCGGCCTTCGGCGACTTCATCCTCGCCAGGATCGTGCTGACCAGCGAGGACAACTGGACGCTGGCGGTCGGCATGTACCAGTGGGTGTCGAACCAGCTCACGTCCCGCTGGGGGCTGTTCGCCGCCGGCGCGATGGTCGGGGCCCTGCCGATCCTCGCCCTGTTCCTGTCGCTGCAGCGCTACATCGTGGGCGGCCTGTCGGCCGGCTCCGTCAAGGGCTGAGGACCGCGCCGCGCGCCCGCGCGACGCCCTGATCACCGACGATCGGAAGGACACATCGATGACGATGCGATCACGCCCCGGGGCCATCACCGGGGGATCCGTGGCCGTCGCCCTGGCGGTCGGCGGCCTCGCGGTCGGCGCCCAGGCGGCGGAGGGACCCGTCGAGGCGGGCATCACCGTGCCGCGGGTCGAGGGCATGGGCGCGGACTGGATCAACGGCGCGGACTTCTCGACCGTCCTGTCGCTCGAGGAGAGCGGCGTGACGTTCAAGGACTTCGACGGCAACGACGCCGACCTGTTCGAGGTCCTGGCGGACGCGGGCGTCAACTGGGCCCGCGTGCGGGTCTGGAACGAGCCCTTCCTGAGCACCGACCCGACCCAGGGCTACGGCGGGGGCGACGTCGACCCGGTCCGAGCGACCGAGATCGCGCGACGCGCGACCGAGGCCGGGATGCGCGTCCTGGTGGACTTCCACTACTCGGACTTCTGGGCGCACCCGGGGCAGCAGCACCTGCCCCGCGCGTGGCGCGCCGTCGACCCGGCCGACCGACCGCAGGCGCTGTACGACTTCACGGCGCAGACGCTGCAGATGATGGACGACGCCGGTGTCGACGTCGGGATGGTGCAGGTCGGCAACGAGACCACGGGCGGTGAGATCGCCGGGACCCGCGGCTGGGACAGCACGGCCGCGCTGTTCGACGCCGGCTCTCGCGCCGTGCGGGACACGCTCGGCAGCGAGGTCAAGGTCGCGGTGCACTTCACCAACCCCGAGCGCGCCGGGCAGTACGCGGCGGCCGCCCAGGAGCTCGACGCGCGCGGGGTCGACTACGACGTCTTCCTCAGCTCCTACTACCCGTTCTGGCACGGCACCCCGGAGAACCTCACCGCGGTGCTGGACCAGGTCGCGACGACGTACGACAAGGAGGTCGCGGTCGCCGAGACGTCGTGGGCGTACACGCTCGAGGACGGCGACGGCTACCCGAACTCGATCCGCGAGCAGACCGTCCCGTACTCGATCTCGGTCCAGGGTCAGGCGCTCGCGGTGCGCGACGTCATGCAGGCCGTCGCCGACGTCTCCGACGGCAGGGGTCTGGGCACCTTCTACTGGGAGCCCGCGTGGCTGCCCGTCGGCCCGCCGGACCAGGTCGACGCCAACTGGGACCTGTGGCAGGAGCACGGCTCCGGCTGGGCGACCACGTGGTCCCAGGAGTTCTACGACCCCGAGGGTCTCCTCGGCGGCGAGTGGGCCGACGCCTACGGCGGTTCCGGCTGGGACAACCAGGCGCTGTTCGCGTTCGACGGCACGCCGCTCGAGTCCCTGCGCGTGTACGAGTACGCGCGGACCGGCTCGGTCGCACCGCGCCAGGTCGACTCCGTCTCGCAGCCCCGCCTGACCGTCGTCGACGGCGAGCAGATCGCCCTGCCGGGGACGGTCGACGTCGCCTACACCGACGGCACGACCGAGACCGAGGCCGTCACGTGGCGCGAGCCGGTCGACTGGGCCGCCGGCCCGGGCGTCTTCGTCTTCCACGGCGTCACCGCGTCCGGCCACGGCACGACGGCGACCGTGACGGTCCTCGCCGACGTGGACGAGGGCGCGAACCTGGTCGTCAACCCGGGCTTCGAGGACGGCGTCGCGCCCTGGACGGGCACGGGCACGGGCTTCACGGTCAGCGCGACGGACGACCCGTACGAGGGTGCGCGCTCCACGCACTTCTGGTCGGACGCCCCGTACACCCTTTCGATCGAGCAGACGATCACCGACGTGCCGGCGGGCCGGTACCGGCTCTCAGCCAAGGCGCAGGGTGGCGACGCCGGTCCGTCCGACACGCTGCGGATCACGGCCAGCTCGGGCATCTCGTCCGTGTCGGCGGACTTCGCGCTCGCCGGTTACGACAACTGGCAGACGCCGCAGACGGAGCCGATCACCGTGGGGGCCGACGGCGTCGTCATCGTCTCCGCCAGCCTGGCGCTCAGCGCGGGCGCGTGGGGCACGATGGACGACTTCCGGCTCGTCGCCGAGGCGACGCAGCCGGTGGTGGACACCGCGGCGTTGGCCGCGCTCGTCGTCGAGGCCGAGGGCGTCGACCGCGAGGCGTACACGGACGAGTCGCTCGGCGCGCTGGACCGGGCGCTCGAGCGCGCGGGCTTCGTGCTCGGGTCGCCGAGCCCGGGCGCCGTGAGCGTCGACGGCGCGTCGGCGCAGCTCCGCGCGGCGATCGACGCCCTCGTCGCGCGCCCGACGCCGGCCCCGAGCCCGGC
>NZ_JACVQL010000015.1 GCF_019733465.1 Actinotalea ferrariae
GCGCTGGCCGCCGGTGCCGCGACCGAGGTGCTGCGGCCCGGGCCCGCCGCGGCGACCACGCAGGTGCTCGGCGCCGGCGTGCCCCCGACCCAGACGGCGCCCGCGGGCGCGCCCTGGTCCCAGACCGGCGTGGGTGCGAGCGCTGCCGGCACGACCACGACGACGCGCAACGGCCCCGACGACGAGGAGCCCAAGCGGCGCTGGGTCGTGTGGGTGCTCGTCGCGGTCGCGCTCGCGTCGATCATCGGCATCGCGATCCTGCTCACGAACGGCGGGCAGGGCGACGAGGAGCCGACGGCCGTCGAGGTGCCCGGCGTGGTCGGGATGGAGGAGGCCGCGGCCAGGCAGCTCATCGAGGACGCGGGTCTCGTGTTCGAGCGCGTCGCGGAGGCGAGCACGGAGGTCGACGAGGGCTTGGTCATCCGCACCGACCCGACGGAGGGCGAGGAGGTCGAGCCCGGCGGTGCCGTCCAGGTCGTCGTGTCGTCCGGGGCCGACGCCGTCGAGATCCCGGTGCTCGAGAACTTCACGCAGGACCGTGCGATGCAGGAGCTCGAGGCGCTCGGCTTCCGCGACATCACCGTCACCACGGGGGACAGCCCGGACGTCGAGAAGGACCGGGTCACGGGCACCGAGCCGGCCGCGGGCACCTCGGCCGACCCCACGTCGACGCCGATCACGCTGATCCTGTCGACCGGCCAGGTGCAGCTGCCCAACCTCCTCGACCCGCCGCGGACGCAGGAGCAGGCGCGCGACGAGCTCGTCGCGCTGGGCCTCGTGCCGACGATCACGCAGGAGGAGACGGCCGACGCGCCGCCCGGGACCGTCATCCGGCAGAGCCGTACGCCGGGACCGGTGCCGCAGCGCTCGGAGATCGAGATCACGGTCGCCGTCGCGCCGGAGGTCGTGCAGGTCGCCGTGCCCGACGTGAAGGGCCGCAGCTACAGCCAGGCGGCCGCGCAGCTGGGTGCGGCGAACCTCAACGCCGTCCCGGGCGAGGACGTGTTCGACCCGTCGGTGCCCGTCGGCCAGGTGGTCCGGACGGACCCGGCAGCGGGCACGCCGGTCAACGAGGGCACCACGGTGACGGTCTACGTCTCGAAGGGTCCCGAGAACCCGGCTCCCGGCGGGGGCGGCGGCGACGGCGGGGGCGGCGGCGGGGACTGACCCGCCACGGGTCCGGTCAGCGCACGGGGCTGATCAGCGCATGAGGGCCGGTCAGCGCACGCGGCCGAGCATGATCGCCGCGTGCATGAGGGCCGCCACGGTCTCGCCGTCGTCGATCGTGCCGTCGGCCACCATGCCGAGCGCGTCGTGCCACGGCACGCGCCGCACCGCGGTGATGCCCTCGGCGGCCTGCTCGTGCCCCTTGTCGGACGCGTGCAGGCCGCGCGCCACGAAGACGTGCTCGACCGCACGGCACACGCCGTTGAGCGCGTGCATCGTGCCCGCGAGCTCCCACGACGACGCCTCGAGGCCGGTCTCCTCGCGCAGCTCGCGTCGCGCGGCGACCAGCGGGTCCTCGCCGTCCGAGCCCCCGGCCGGCACCTCGAGCGACGCACCGGTCGTGTAGCGCGCGACGTCGACCATGACGACCTCGTCGTCGTCCGTGAGCGCCACGACGAACACCGCAGGGTGGGCGAGCTCGACGACGCCGTAGATCCCGGGCGTCCCGTCGGGTCGGTCCACCTCGTCCTCGCGGACGGTGATCCAGGGGTTGGAGTAGACGACGGTCGACGTGCGCGTGCGCCACGGGCTCATGGCGCCATCGTCCCAGGCGCGGCCGCCGGGTCCCCCCGCGCGGCCCGCACGCCGGTCAGGCCTTCGCGGCCTCGCGGACCAGCGGGGCCATGCCGGCCGACGCCTCGACGGCGCCGGTGAGGCCGCACACCTCGAGCCAGTTGGCGAGCAGGCGGTGTCCGCCCTCTGTGAGGACGGACTCGGGGTGGAACTGCACCCCGTGGAGCGGGAGCTCGCGGTGCTGCAGCCCCATGATCACGCCCGGTCCGGCGGTGCCGTGCGTCCGCGCCGTGACGACGAGCTCGTCGGGCACCGTCTCGTCCACGACGGCGAGCGAGTGGTAGCGCGTCGCGGTGAACGGCGTGCGGAGCCCGGCGAGCACGCCCGCGCCCTCGTGCTCGACCTCGCTCGTCTTGCCGTGCATGAGCTCGGGCGCGTGCGTCACGGTCGCGCCGAAAGCCTCGCCGAGCGCCTGGTGGCCGAGGCACACGCCCAGCATGGGCGTGGCCGTCTCGGCGCAGTCGCGGATGACGTCCATGCTCTGGCCGGCGGCGCGCGGCGTGCCCGGCCCGGGCGAGATGAGGACGCCGTCGTACCCGGCGCGCTCCGCGAGCGACGGCACGGCGTCGTTGCGCACGACGACCGTCTCGGCGCCGAGCTGGTCGAGGTAGCCGACGATCGTGTAGACGAACGAGTCGTAGTTGTCGACGACGAGGATCCGGGTCATCTCACTCATCCACCGTGATGTCGTTGAAGGGCATGTGCGGGGCGATCGCCGGGAACACCCACGTGAAGCAGGCTGCCACCACGGCGGCGGCGAGCGCGAGGAGGATCAGCACCCGGACCCACGCGGGCCCGGGCAGCGTCCGCCACAACCACCCGTACATCATGCGCCTCCCGCGGCCTGCGCCCCGACGGCCAGCTCCGCCGGGACGCCCTCGGCGACCGGCATCCAGTGGTCGAGCACCGCGTGCACGATGAACCGCTCGCGCGCGGAGAACATCGGGTGGCACGTCGTGAGGGTCATGGTCGCCACGGTGGGCTGGGCCTCCGGCTGGTTGGGCACGGGAGCGATGACCTCGACCTGGTGCGGCATCACGACCTGCGTCTCGGTGACCCGGTAGACGTACCAGGTGTCCTGGGTCTGGACCACGAGCGGGTCGCCGACCTGGAGCTCCTCGACGCGGTTGAGCGGCTTGCCGTACGTGGTCCGGTGCCCCGCGACGGCGAAGTTGCCGATCGCACCCGGCATCGCGGTCCCCTCGTAGTGACCGAGGCCCAGGACGTCGAGCACGTCGCGCCGGGACGTCCCCTGGCTGATCGGCCGCACGTAGTCGGGCCCCCACCGCGGGACCTGGAGCGTGGCGAACGTCGTGAGGTGGTCCGGCTCCGCCGGCACGGGGGCGGCGTCGCGACGCAGCTCGGGTGCGGCCTCCGGCTCGGGCTTCGGCGCGGCCTCGGTGACCGCCCAGCCGAGGTCCTCGACCACCTGTGCCTGCTCGCCGTCGGCCACGACGTCGGTCCACCAGAGCTGCCACGCCACGAACAGCCCGAGCAGCACGCCGAGCGTGATGAGCAGCTCGCCGAGGACACCGACGACGACGGCGCCCACGGGGGCACGCCGGCGGGCGCCGGCGTCGGCGGGCGCGACGGGCTCGCGCGTCGACGTCATGAGCCGCTCGGCACGGGCAGGACCTCGACGCCGTCCGGGACGGACGCGAACCGGAGCTCGGTGCTGCCCTCGAACGCGGGCAGCTCGAGGCGCTCCTCGCGCGAGGTGGACCAGCCGAGGCCGACGGCGTCGACGTAGGTGAGGTAGTCCTGGACGGCCGAGGAGTCGAGGAGCGTCTCGCGGAGCTCGGCGGGGTCGCCGATCGCGCGGACCACGTACGGGGGCGAGTAGTGCCGCCCGTGCAGGATGAGCACGTTGCCCACGCAGCGGAAGGCCGACGTGGAGACCACCCGCTGGTCCTGGAGCGTCATCGCCTCGGCGCCGCCCGCCCACAGGGCGTTGATGACCGCCTGCAGGTCCTGCTGGTGGACGACGAGGTCGTCGTTGGTCGCCCAGTCCGGCCGCGGCACGTTGGACGGCGCGTCCGTGAGCCGCACGGTGAGGCCCGGGCCCGCCACGGCCTGCCGGCCCGCGGCGAGCGCCTGGAGCCGCGCCGTCTCGGCGTCGAGCGCCGGCAGGTCGGCGGTCTGCGCCTCGGTCAGGTCGACGACCTCCTGCTCCAGGGCTCGGACCTCGACCGAGACGTCCTCGAGCCGCTCGGCCTCCGCCTCGACGAGCCCGGCCAGGTCCTGCGGCTGCCGGCCCTCGGTGCCGCCCGCGAGCCGTGCGTTGGCGGCGAAGAGGTAGCCGGCCAGGACCAGGACCAGGGCGACGCCGAGCGCGCCCGCCCAGCGCGCGCGGCTGCGGTGCCGGCCCGAGGGGGACGACGTCGGAGCCGGGTCGGGGGACGACGTAGCCGGGCCCTGGTCGGAGGGCACGGCTGCGTGCGCGCCGCGGCGCCGCTCCGACATGGTGCTCCTCCCGGCCCGGTGAGACGGTGCCACTACGCTAGACGACGAAACCCCGGCAGCCGTCGCCGGGCCCGCCGCAGCGCCAGGAGAAGCCACCGTGCCCGAGTCGAAGCCGCGCAAGAAGCCGGCCTACGTCCCGCCCCCGGCGGCCCAGGGCCCCAAGACCAACCCGCGCTGGCTCGTCCCGACGATGCTCTCGCTCATGGTGCTCGGCCTGATCTGGGTCGTGGTCACCTACATCTCGCAGTCCCAGTACCCGATCCCGAGCATCGGCAGCTGGAACCTCGCCGTGGGCTTCGCGCTCATCATCGCGGGCTTCTCGCTCACGACCCGCTGGCACTGACACCCCGCCAGCACTGACACCCCGCCGGCGCTGACACCGCGCCGGCACCGACTGACACCCTCGCTCGAGCCGGGGCGTCCGGACAGAGTCGCATCGCGACCGGTCCGGGTGCCCCGGCTCGCGTGCATCCGGCACCTGGCCGTTCCCGGCCCAGCCCCCTGAGCCAGAGTTCTCCCCAGGGGGTGCAGAACTCTGTGGATAACTACACGGTTGTAGTTCCACAGGTGTGAGCAACTCTGGGGACGACGACGCACCCGCCGACGCCGGCCGCGCGCGACACCGCGGACGCCACAAACACCGCGACGCGCGAGGCACCGCGAGGCACCGCCGGGCCGAGGGTGCGCCACCGCCTCGCCACGAACACGTGTGCATCTGCGCTGGGTCCAGTTCCCACCCGCGCGCGCGGTTGTTCGTGTGCGCGCTCATACGGGCCGGCGCAGGCGCGCGACGGGGCTGGTCCAGGCCCGCGGCGGGGCCGGTCCAGACACGCGGCGGGGTCGGTCCGGGCGCGTTCGGACGCCGGTGCAGGCGCGCGCGCGACGGCTCAGAGGGTCGTCGTCCGGAGGACCGCGAGCAGGACGAGGACCGCCAGGACGAGCCCGCTTGCGCCGGCACCGACCAGCGTGCGCCGGCCCTTCGGCGCGTACGCGAACGCCGCCCCGAGGGCCGCACCGACGAGGAGGCCGCCCAGGTGAGCCTGCCAGGCGATGTTGGGCACGACGAAGCCGATCACCGCGTTGACGGCGATGATCGCGAGCACGGCGCGCGGGCTGCGCCCCATCCGGCGGAGCACGACGACGAGCGCCCCGAAGAGGCCGAACACCCCGCCGGACGCCCCGACGACGACGCGCCACCAGTCGTCCACGCCGGCGAGCAGCATGACGGCGACGTGACCGCCCACCACGGAGACCAGGAAGAGCGCCGCCATCCGCCACCGTCCGAGCGCGACCTCGAGCTCGCGGCCCAGGATCCACAGCACGTACATGTTGAAACCGATGTGCGTGAGGGCGAGATAGCCCTGCGTCGAGTGCACGAAGGCCGCCGTGACGAACCGCCACGGCTCGACCGTCGCCGCGGCCGGCTGGAAGGCGAGCAGGCCGGTCCAGCTCCAGCCCAGCACCCACTGCAGGACGTAGCTCGCGAGGCACAGCCCGATGAGCGTGTACGTCACGACCGGGGGACCGCGGCGCACGACGGCACCGAAGATCGTCCGGTGCACGGGCGCCGTGCGCGCCGCATCCCGTACGCAGTCGACGCAGTGCACGCCGACCGCGGCCGGACGCTGGCACTCGGCGCACACCGGCCGCTCGCAGCGCTGGCAGCGCACGTAGGAGACGCGGTCAGGGTGGCGCGGGCACACCGGGACCGCGGAGGCGGGCGGCGGGGCAGGTTCGGGTGCGGTCATGCCTGCCCCGCCGTGCTCGTCACCGAGTGATCAGTCCTCGACCGTCACCGACGTGATCGTGACGTCCTCGACGGGGCGGTCGCCCGCGCGCGTCCGCGTCGTCGCGATGGCGTCCACGACCGCGCGGCTCTCGTCGTCGGCCACCTTGCCGAAGATGGTGTGCTTGCCGTTGAGGTGCGGCGTGGGCGTGACCGAGATGAAGAACTGCGAGCCGTTGGTGCCGCCGACCTTCCCGGTGGCCGGGTCGCGCCGCTGCCCGGCGTTCGCCATGGCGAGCAGGTAGGGCTGGTCGAAGCGCAGCTCGGGGTGGATCTCGTCGTCGAAGCTGTAGCCCGGGCCGCCCGTGCCGGTGCCCAGCGGGTCACCTCCCTGGATCATGAAACCGCTGATCACGCGGTGGAAGATGACGCCGTCGTAGAGGGGCTCGGTGCGCTCGGCACCCGTGCGCGGGTCCGTCCACGCCTGGGTCCCGGTGGCGAGGCCGACGAAGTTGCGCACCGTCTTGGGTGCGTGGTTCGGGTAGAGCTCGATGCGGATGTCACCGGACGTGGTGTGCAGGGTCGCGAACATGGTCACATCCTCGCACGCAGGCCGGGAACGGGCAGGCACGGGTGGGGTGCAGGTGGCACGATGGTCAGCAGCACGAGCCGCCCATGCGACGCCCGTGCGCCGAGGTGAGCACAGGCAGGCATGGGCACGTCATCGTCCGCCGAACCAGGGAGTCGACCATGTTCGACCGCATCCGCCGTACGCCAGCCGTGCCCGCCGTCGAGGTGGAGGAGCTCAAGGCCCAGGCCGCGGGCGTCCAGGCAGCCCTCGCCGAGGCGTCCGCCCAGGCGAGCGTGGCCGCCGCCCGGCTGGCCGAGGAGGCGAAGGTCGCGGCGCAGCAGGCACGGACCTGGGCCGGACCGCGCATCGAGAAGGCGCTCCGCGACGGCGCCGCCGCCGCGGCGCCCCGGGTCGAGCGCGCGGCGGAGAAGTCGCTGCCCCTCGTCGACACGGCGCACGACCGCTTCGTCGAGGAGGTCCTGCCGAAGATCGTCGCTGCGGTCAACACCGCTGCCGCGGCCGCCGCCACCGGCGCGGACAAGGCGCGTGACGCCGCCTCCGCCAAGCTCACCGAGATCGCGCACGTCGAGCCGCCCGAGCCGCCGAAGTCGCACACCGGCGCCAAGGTCTTCTGGGTGTTCGCCGGCGCCGTCGGCGTCGCGGGCGCGATCGCCGCGTGGAACCGCAGCCGGCCGACGACGGACCCGTGGGCGGAGCAGCCGTGGGAGACCGACTCCGACCACGGGCAGGACCGCCTCAAGGCCGCCGCGACCGACGTCAAGTACGAGCTGGGCGACGCGGCCGAGGCCGTGGGGGAGGCGGCGGGCGAGACCGTCGCCCGGACCCGCGAGGTCAGCGAGAAGGCGGCCGAGCGCGCCCGCGAGGCCGCGGAGCGCGCCCGGGAGGCCGCGGAGAAGGCGCGTGACGTCACGCGCAAGGCGGCGCCCCGCCGCCGCGCCGCGGGCAAGGCCGACAACGTGCTCGGTGACGACGAGGTGACCGAGACGATCGACACACCGGAGGGCATGATGAGCACCGAGAACATCGGCGGGGGCACGGAGGACGCCACCGTGGGCTCGACCACGGGGACGCCGGCGGACGTCACGCCCGAGCTGACCGACGACGAGAAGATCCCGACCGACATCCCCGGGCAGCCGGGCGACCCGGACAACACCGCCAAGAGCTGAGCGGTCGCGGGTCCGCCCGCCAGCAGCACGACGAAGGGTCCGGCACGTGGTGCCGGGCCCTTCGTCGTGCCCGCGGGATCAGACGCCGCCGTCGGACGGCACGGTCGGGACGCCGCCGTCCGCGGCGAGCTCGAGCGGCAGGCCGAGCGCCGTGAAGTGCTCCTCGCCGAAGTACGCGGTCACGTGCGCGACGCCGTCGGCGGTGACGACGGGCAGGTGCAGGTTGAAGGCGCGGTGCACGCCGTCCTCGCCACGCATGTAGAGCGCGAGCGCGGGCCCGCCGTTCGCGGACGCGCGCACGAGGCGCATGTCGCCGGCCCGCTCGGCGGGGCAGTGGGTGCTGACGAGGCGCGCGATGTCCTCGTTGCCCTGAAACCACTCCGCGTAGGGCGGCATCTCCCAGAGCGCGTCCTCGGTGAGGACGCGGACGAGGCCCTCCATGTCGTAGTCCTCGAACGCCCGCTGGTAGCGCTCGAGGAGCGCGGCCACCCGGGGGTCCTCGTGGTCGAGGGCGGCGGGCTCCGCGGACCGGCTCTTCTCGAGGTGGGCGCGGGCACGCTGGAGCGTGCTCGTCACCGCACCGACGCTGAGCCCGAGGGTCGACGCGGCCTCCGCGGCCCGCCAGCCGAGCACGTCGCACAGCAGGACGACCGCCCGCTGCTGCGCCGTGAGCTCCTGGAGCGCCGCGACGAGCGCGAGGCGCACGCTGTCCCGACCCACGACGACGTCGGCCGGGTCCGGGTCCGGCGAGCCCCAGACCACCGAGTCGGGGAGCGGCTCGACCCAGGAGACCTCGTGATGGCGGTGCAGGTCACCGCGCGGGTCCGCCGCCGGCTGGCCGAGGCCCGTGGGCAGGGGGCGGCGCTTGCGGCCCTCGAGCGCCGTGAGGCAGGTGTTGGTCGCGATGCGGTACATCCACGTGCGGACCGACGACCGGTTCTCGAAGCCGTGGAACGCGCGCCACGCACGCAGGAGCGTCTCCTGGACGAGGTCCTCCGCCTCGTGCGCCGAGCCCACCATGCGGTAGCAGTGCGCGATGAGCTCCCGGCGCAGCGGGGCCACCAGCGCCTGGAAGTCGTGCTCAAACGTGACCGGGCTCACATCGGTGCTCACCGGGCGAGGTTACCCCGCCGCGCCGACACGACCCAGGGGCACCGGCCCTCGCTACGCGAGCGTCGCCGTGACCGCCGTCGTGCCGCCCGACTCGAGCGTCACGGTCGCCGCCCGACGGTGGGCGCGGACCTCGTAGTCGCCGGACCACCCGCGGACGGCCACGCGGCCCTCGGCGTCCGTGCGCAGCGTCGTCGGCGCGACCCACCACTCGTCCTTGACCAGACGACGCAGCGCGTCGTACGAGGGCTTGGGCGTCCCGTCCGCGCGGACGAAGCCGCCGGGCGCGCCGAGCCACGAGTCGACGTCGGACAGGCCCCAGTAGGTCACCGCCTGCACCGACGGGTGCGACAGCAGCGTGCGGTAGTGCCGCTCGACCTCGTCCGCCTGCCGCGCCTCGCCCTCGGGCGTCGAGGGCCAGTCGGGGATCTGGTAGTCGTTGAGGTCGTCGAGCTCCGGCGGCATGAGGTGGCCGGAGAGCAGGGTGCTCTCCGTGAGGTGGATGGGCAGCCCGTAGCGCGAGAAGCGGTCGAGGACCTCGAGGGTCTTCTCCTCGCCCCAGTAGCCCTGGTGCATGTGGCTCTGGAGGCCGAGGACGTCGACCTGGACGCCGGCCTCGAGGACGCCCTCGATGAGGCACTCGTACGCCGTCGACATGTCGAAGTCGTTGAGCAGCAGCGTGGCCGACGGGTTCGCCGCGCGCGCCTCGTCGAAGGCGAGCCGGATCGTGGCGATGCGCCCGAGCCGGCGTGCGAGCGGTGTGATCGCGTTGTCGCCGTTGTCGAACACCGGCATGATCACGACCTCGTTGATCGCGTCCCACGTGTCGATCAGGCCCGCCATGTCGGAGACCTCGCGGCGGATGCGCTCGCGCTGCAGGCGCTCGACCTCGTCGGTCGGCAGCCCGAGCAGCCAGTCCGGCTGGACGGTGTGCCACATGAGCGGGTGGCCCTTGACCGCGACGCCGCGGTCGACGAACCACTGCGCGGTGCGGCGCAGGCGCTCGGTGTCCGGCCGGCCGCGCTCGGGCTCGAACCGTCCCCAGTAGAACGGCAGCGTCGCGGTGTTGAACACGTCGAGCCAGAGGTCGGCGAGGTGCTGCGACTCGGCGCGGGACAGGCGGGTGCCCTCGGCCTCGCCGAACGCCGGCCGGGCGGGCGACGCGCCGTCGTCGGACAGCTCGTCGTTCGCGAGCGGGATGAACTCGAACCCGATGTTGCCGAACCCGAACGCGTGCCGCGTCTGCGCGACGACGACGTCCGCGTCGGCGAGCGGGGTGCCGTCCGCGCGCAGCACGGTGACGGTGGCCTCCGCGGTGCGGTGGGCGAGGGTGGGGTCGGGCGTGGGCGAGCTGTGCACGGGTGTCTCCTCGACGTCGAGGGGATAAGGCTAACCCAATGAACAAACGCTCAGGCGGCGGGGACGCGCTCCGGGCGGTCGGCCACGCCGAGCCGCCGGAGGGCGAGCGGCCCGGCGACGGCGCCGGCCGCGATGACGCCGGCGAGCACCGCGCACACCGCCTGCCACGACGTCGCCCCGTAGAGCGCCCCGGCCACCACGGAGCCGACGGCACCGCCGGCGAGCGCCGCGTTGCCGAGCAGGCTCATGCCGCGGCCCGTCCGGGTGCCGCTGAGCTCGGCCACGGCCGCCTCGTGGATCGGGGTCAGCGCTGCCCAGGCCGCGGCGGTGAGCACCCACAGCGCCGCGACGACCACCGGACCGGGGGCCAGCGCGAGCGACGTCGCGAACACGGCCGACGCGGCCGACGCCGTCGCGTACACCGCGCGGCGGCCGTGCCGGGCCGTGACCCGGTGCAGCACGCGTGGCAGCACCGTCATCGCGATGCCGCCGGGCAGGAAGACGAGCGCGATCTCGTGCACCTCGAGCTCGAACGCGCGCTGGAGGTGGAGCAGCAGGAGCAGCCCGACCCCGGCCTCGGCGACGGACGTGAGCCCGACGACGCCGAGCAGCGGTGACAGCCGGCGCACGTCGGACCATGCCGTGGCGTCGGACGCGGGGGCGGTCGGCGGCCGGCGGACCGTCCTGAGCAGCGTGACCGCCGCGACGAGGCAGGTCACCCCCAGCGCGGCGAGCACGCCGCGGTAGCCCAGCGCCGGCAGGAGGACGAGGGAGGGGACCCAGAAGAACCACGAGGCGAACGCGACGGCCGAGTAGAGGTCCGCGAACGCGCCGTCGTCCTCCGCGAGCCGTTCCGCGGTGACGGCGCGCACCGAGACCCACAGGAGCGCACCGCCGACGCCGCCCGCGACCGACGCCGCGAAGGCCGCACCGAGCCCGGGAGCGAGCGCGTAGCCGAGGCACGAGAGGGCGTAGAGCAGCGCGCCGGCCGCCGCCACGCGCGTGCGCTCCCGGGTGTCGGCGAGCCGGCCGGCGACGGGCCGGGCGGCGAACGACAGCGCCAGCTCGACGCCCACGAGCGCACCGATCTGCGCGGGTGTGGCGCCGAGCTCCGTGCCGACCCACAGCGGGACGAGGAAGTCGAGGACGTCGGCCGAGCCGCCGACCAGCGCCGCGCCGAGGGTCGCACCCCGGTGACGCGTCACGGTGCTGCCCACCGCGCGCACGCTACGGCACGGGTCGTCCTCGCGGGAGCTACGCGGGTGCGGGCCGGGCGTCGGCGGGGCCGTCGGTGCTCCGGGCGCGCACCGGCCGCAGGAGGGCGACGGCGCGACGGTCGTCCTCGGTGCGCACGTCCACGACCTCGAGGCCCGCGCGCGCGACGTCGGGTGCCAGCGCGTCGACCTGCGCGCTCCCCAGCGCCTGCAGCAGCACGACGCCGTCCGGCGCGACGTGGGCGCCGGCGACGGCGAGGCACCGGCGCGGCAGGTCCAGCCCGTCCGTGCCGCCGTCGACCGCGCGGACCGGGTCCGCGGGCCACGCGGGGACCTCGTCGCGCGGCAGGTACGGCGGGTCGGCGAGGACGACGGCGAAGCGCTCCTCGGCACCCACGGACGCGTCGAGCTCGCCGCACCGCACGTCGACGTCGACCGTGGCGACGTTCGCGGCCGCGTTGGCGCGCGCCAGCGTGCAGGCGTGCGGGTCGACGTCGACCTGGACGAGGTGCCGACCCGTGAGGACCGCGGCCGCCTGCCCGATCTGGCCGGCACCCGAGCAGAGCTCGAGGATGCGTCCCGCGGGCAGGTCGGCCGAGAGCTCCGCGGCCCACGAGGCCTGCAGCATCGTCCACGGTCGCGGCCGGAGCACCCGCCCGTCGAACGTCACGACGAGGGGGCCGAACTCCATGGTCTGGGTCTGCATCGCGCGCCATCCTCGCCCACGACGAGCGGACGCGCGCGTCGTCGCCCAGGCCCCGGACCCCGACGTGACGACGGCCCCTCCCGGTGCCGGGAGAGGCCGTCGTCGTGCGTGGAGCCAAGGGGACTCGAACCCCTAACCCCCTGCTTGCAAAGCAGGTGCGCTACCAATTGCGCCATGGCCCCGGGCGGGGTGCGCCCCGCTCAGTCGAGCTCGTCGGTGACCTCGGTCCACAGGTCCCGCTCGTCGCGGTCCTCCGCGTACGTGCGCCACACGAGGTAGCCCGCGACGGCGGCCAGCAGGGCGATGAGGAGCTTCTTCATCCGGTCCTCCGGGTGGTGCGGAAGGGGTGGGCCTAAGAGGACTTGAACCTCTGACCTCTTCCTTATCAGGGAAGCGCTCTAACCGTCTGAGCTATAGGCCCGAGCACCGACGACGGCGCCGCACGAGAGTACCCCAGCGTGCGCACGGTGCCCAAACCCTGGGCACCCTGCGGCCGGACGACGCGACCGGTGGCCGGCCCCCGGCGCGCCGGCCCTGCGACCGGATCAGTCGTCGGTGAGCGTCAGGTGCACGCCGCCGACGAGCGCGGCGACGATGTTGTACAGGAACGCGCCGATGGTCGAGAGCGCCGTGAGCAGCACGATGTCGACCACCGCGATCATCGTGGCGAGCGAGATGACCCGCTCGAAGCCCACGTAGTCGAGGATGTTGAAGAACGTCGTCGAGCCGGACAGCGTCGCGATGATGTCGTTCACCGAGGTGAAGACCGCGAGGCCGTCGAGCGTGTACCAGGTGACCGCGGCCGCGACCACGATCATGATCCCGACGGCGACGGACAGCAGGAACGACAGCTTCATCACGGACCACGGGTCGATCCGGGCCACCGCGAGCCGCACGCGACGCGGGCCGCCGGACGACGAGGGTGCCGCCGACGACGTCGTCGTGCTCGTGGCCGGCCTGGCCGACGTACGCGCCGCCGTCGGCTGGCGCACGGGCTTCGCCGCGACGGCCGTGTCCTCGTCCTTCGTCGGCAGCGCGGTGCGCGCCGCGTCGACCGCGCCCTGCGCGGACTGCTTGAGCCGCTCGGCGAAGGAGGGGGCGGACGACGTCGTGCCGGCCGACGCCGCACCCGACGGCGAGCCGCCCTGCGCGGCCGGGGCCGTGCTGCCCGTCTCGCCCGAGCCCGACGGTGCCGGTCGGGGCGGGGCCTCCGCGCTGCGCACCGCCGTGCCGCCGCCACCCTGGGACGTCGGGTTGGCGATGGGCCGCTTCGGCGCGATGGACGGCGGTGGCGTCCCCTCGGTGCTCATCGGTCTCCCTCGGTCCGGGCCGTCGTGCCGGCGTCACCCGTGTCGTCGATGCTGTCGCTGTCCGCAGTGCTGGAGGTGCTGTCCGTGCTGGAGGTGCTCAGGGCGTCCGGCGCCTCGTCGGCACCGCCCGTGTGCGATTCTGCGCCCTCGTCGTCGGTCACCGCGTCAGACTCCAGGCCTACCTGACCGACGCCGTCGTCTCCCACGGTAGCCGCATCACCCGCGAGGTTGCGCTCCACGTTCCGCGCGACGGCCAGGATGCGGTCGCCCTGGTCGGGCTTCGCGAGGATGACGCCGGTCGCGTCCCGACCGTGCACCGGGATCTGCCCGACCTGCGAGCGCACCACCTTGCCGCGCTCCATGACGACGAGGACCTCGTCGGTGTCGTCGGCCATCATGGCGCCCACGAGGACGCCGCGGTCGTCGGGCAGCCGCGCGGCGCGCACGCCGAGACCCCCGCGCTTGGTCCGGCGGTACTCGAGGTTGCCGTCCGAGTTGACCCGGTGCATGTCCGAGCGCTTCGCCGTGCCGCCGTCCGTCACCGTGACGAGGAACGACTCGCCGGTGATGACGTCCATCGACAGCAGCTCGTCGTCCTCGCGGAAGCGCATGCCGGTCACGCCCGACGTCGCCCGGCCCATCGGGCGGAGCTCGTCGGCCGTCGCCTTGAACCGCACGGCCTGACCCTTGCGCGAGACGAGCAGCAGCTCGGAGTCCTCGTCCGTGAGCACGGCCGAGACCAGCTCGTCCGGGGCGCCGTCCTCGTCCTCGCGGAGGTTGATCGCGATGAGTCCGCCCGAGCGGTTCGAGTCGTACTCGGCGAGCCGCGTCTTCTTCACCAGGCCGCGGCGCGTGGCCAGCACCAGGTACTCGGCCTGCTGGTAGTCCCGCAGGTCGATGACCTTGGCGATCTGCTCACCCGGCTGGAACGCGAGGAGGTTCGCGACGTGCTGGCCCTTGGAGTCGCGGCCGCCCTCGGGCAGCTCGTACGCCTTGGCGCGGTACACGCGGCCGAGGTTCGTGAAGAACAGCAGCCAGTGGTGCGTCGTCGTGACGCCGAAGTGCTCGACGACGTCGTCGGCGCGCAGCTGGGCACCGCGCACACCCTTGCCCCCGCGCTTCTGCACGCGGTAGCTGTCGCTGCGCGTGCGCTTGGCGTAGCCGCCGCGCGTGATCGTGACGACGACCTCCTCCTCGGCGATGAGGTCCTCCATCGAGACCTCGCCGTCGAAGGGCAGGATCTGGGTGCGCCGCTCGTCGCCGTACTTGGCGACGATCTCGTCGAGCTCGGTGCGCACGATGTCGCGCTGGCGCTGCGGGCTCGCGAGGATCTCCTCGTAGTCCGCGATCTTGACCATGAGGCTGTCGTACTCGTCGGTGATCTTCTGGCGCTCCAGGGCGGCGAGCTGGCGCAGCTGGAGGTTGAGGATCGCGCGCGCCTGGATCTCGTCGACCTCGAGCAGCGCCATGAGCCCGTCGCGCGCCTCCTCGACCGTGGCCGACGCGCGGATGAGCGCGATGACCTCGTCGAGCGCGTCGAGCGCCTTGAGGTAGCCGCGCAGGATGTGGGCCCGCTCCTGGGCCTGGCGCAGCCGGTACGTCGTGCGCCGCACGATGACGTCGAGCTGGTGGGTGACCCAGTGCCGGACGAACGCGTCGATGCTCAGCGTGCGCGGGACGTCGTCGACCAGCGCGAGCATGTTGGCGCCGAAGTTGTCCTGCAGCTGCGTGTGCTTGTAGAGGTTGTTGAGCACGACCTTGGCGACGGCGTCGCGCTTGAGCACGATGACGAGGCGCTGACCCGTGCGACCCGAGGTCTCGTCGCGGATGTCCGCGATGCCCTGGACGCGCCCCTCCTTGACGAGGTCCGCGATCTTCGCCGCGAGGGTGTCCGGGTTGACCTGGTACGGCAGCTCCGTGACGACGAGACAGATCCGGTTCTGGATCTCCTCGACCGTGACGACCGCCCGCATCGTGATCGAGCCGCGACCCGTGCGGTACGCCTCCTCGATCCCGCGCCGGCCGAGGATGGTCGCCCCTGTGGGGAAGTCGGGGCCGGGGATGCGCTCGATGAGCGCGTCGAGCAGCTCCTCCTTGGAGGCCTCGGGGTGCTCGAGGTGCCAGGTGATGCCGGCCGCGACCTCGCGCAGGTTGTGCGGCGGGATGTTGGTCGCCATGCCGACGGCGATGCCGGCGCTGCCGTTGACCAGCAGGTTCGGGAACCTCGAGGGCAGGACGGCGGGCTCCTGCGTGCGCCCGTCGTAGTTGTCGCGGAAGTCGACGGTCTCCTCGTCGATGTCCCGCACCATCTCCATGGCGATGGGCGCCATCTTGCACTCGGTGTACCGCGGCGCGGCGGCCGGGTCGTTGCCCGGCGAGCCGAAGTTGCCCTGGCCCGAGACGAGCGGGTAGCGCAGCGACCAGTCCTGGACGAGACGCACGAGCGCGTCGTAGATCGCGACGTCACCGTGCGGGTGGTACTTGCCCATGACGTCGCCGACGACGCGGCTGCACTTGGAGAACTGCCGGTCCGGCCGGTAGCCGCCGTCGTACATCGCGTAGAGGACGCGGCGGTGCACCGGCTTGAGGCCGTCCCGCACGTCCGGCAGCGCGCGGCCGACGATGACGCTCATCGCGTAGTCGAGGTAGGACCGCTGCATCTCGAGCTGCAGGTCCACGGCGGTCACCCGGTCCGTGAGGACCTCGGCGGGCGTGTCGACGCCCACCTCGGGCAGGTCTCCGTCGGGGGTCTGGTCCGTCACCGTCTACCTCGTTCCGTCCGGCCCGTGCAGGGCCCGTGCGTGCGTGCGTGGGTGCGCCGGGTCGCCGGCGTCGCGGGCCTCAGATGTCGAGGAACCGCACGTCCTTGGCGTTGCGCTGGATGAAGCTGCGTCGCGACTCGACGTCCTCACCCATGAGCACCGAGAAGATCTCGTCCGCCGCGGCCGCGTCGTCGAGCGTGACCTGGAGCAGCGTGCGCGTGTCCGGGTCCATCGTCGTGTCCCACAGCTCCGAGTAGTCCATCTCGCCGAGACCCTTGTAGCGCTGGATCCCGTTCTCCTTGGGGATCCGCTTGCCGGCGGCCTGACCCTCGGCCAGGAAGGCGTCCCGCTCGCGGTCCGAGTACACGTAGTCGTGCGGGGCGTTCGACCACTTGATCCGGTACAGCGGCGGCTGCGCGAGGTACACGTAGCCGTGCTCGATGAGGGGCCGCATGTAGCGGAACAGGAGCGTGAGCAGCAGCGTGCAGATGTGCTGGCCGTCGACGTCGGCGTCAGCCATCAGGACGATCTTGTGGTACCGCAGCTTGCTCTCGTCGAAGTCCTCGCCGATGCCGGTGCCGAAGGCCGTGATGAGGGCCTGGACCTCCTGGTTGCCGAGCGCCCGGTCGAGGCGTGCGCGCTCGACGTTGAGGATCTTCCCGCGGATGGGGAGGATCGCCTGGGTGCGCGGGTTGCGACCGCGGACCGCCGAGCCGCCGGCCGAGTCGCCCTCGACGATGAAGATCTCGCACTCCGCCGGGTTGTTCGACTGGCAGTCGCGCAGCTTCCCGGGCATGCCGCCCGACTCGAGCAGGCCCTTGCGGCGCGTGGCCTCGCGCGCCTTGCGGGCCGCCATGCGTGCGGCGGCCGCCTGGATCGACTTGCGGATGATGTCCCGCGCCTCGTTCGGGTGCGAGCCCAGCCAGTCGCCGAGCTGGTCGTTGACGACCTTCTGGACGAACGTCCGGGCCTCGGTGTTGCCGAGCTTCGTCTTGGTCTGGCCCTCGAACTGCGGCTCGCCCAGCTTGATCGAGATGACGGCGGTGAGGCCCTCGCGGATGTCGTCGCCCGTGAGGTTCTCGTCCTTCTCCTTGAGGATGCCCTTGTCGCGCGCGTACCGGTTGACCAGCGAGGTCATCGCCGCGCGGAAGCCCTCCTCGTGCGTGCCGCCCTCGGTCGTCGAGATCGTGTTCGCATAGGTGTGGACCGACTCCGAGTAGGCGTTCGTCCACTGCAGCGCGATCTCGACCGCGATCTTGCGGTCGGTGTCCTCGGCCTCGAAGTCGATGACCTCGGGGTGGACCGCCTCGACCTTCTTGGCGGCGTTGAGGTGCGTGACGTAGTCGATGAGGCCGCCGTCGTAGCGGTAGGTCACCGAGCGGTGGTGGCTGCCGGACGCCTCGGCGACGTCGCCGTCCTGCTGGGAGGTCACGGCCGCCGTCACCTCGTCCTCGGTGCCCGTGTGCTGCGGTCGCTCGTCGGTCAGCGTGATCTGCAGGCCCTTGTTGAGGAAGGCGTACTGCTGGAAGCGCGAGCGGAGCGTCTCGAAGTCGAAGTCGACGGTCTCGAAGATCGACGGGTCGGGCCAGAACGTCTGCGTGGTGCCCGTCTCGGACGTCTCGGGGCCGCGACGCAGCTCGCCGTGCGGCTTGCCGCCGTCGGAGAAGTCCTGCTCCCACACGTGGCCGTCGCGCTTGATGACCGTGTTGACCTTGGTCGACAGGGCGTTGACGACGGAGATGCCGACGCCGTGGAGGCCGCCCGACACCGCGTAGCCGCCGCCGCCGAACTTGCCGCCGGCGTGCAGCACCGTCATGACGACCTCGACGGTGGGACGCCCCTCGGTCGGGTGGATCGCGACGGGGATGCCGCGGCCGTCGTCGCTCACGCGCACGCCGCCGTCGGCGAGGAGAGTGACCTGGATGTGGCTGCAGTAGCCCGCGAGCGCCTCGTCGACCGAGTTGTCGACGACCTCGTAGACCAGGTGGTGCAGACCGCGGGGGCCGGTGGAGCCGATGTACATGCCGGGCCGCTTGCGGACGGCCTCGAGCCCCTCGAGCACCGTGATCGCGCTCGCGTCGTACTCGGACCCCGCGCGTGCGCGCGCGGCCGCGGCCTGGTTCGCGCGGACCTGCTCGACGGTCTCCGGGGTGCTGCTCGGCTCCTGGGGTGCGGGCGTGCTCTCGTCGACCACGGGCAGAGGTGCTCCTCACGGGTGCGGGTGCGCGGGACGCGCGGCAGACACAGGTGTTCCTGGCGGGTCCAGCCCACGCCCTCCGTGGGCGCCGCCCGCGCACGCGCCCGCGTGTACCGCGCGCCCGGAGGCGTGAGCGGGACATCGGGCGGCGCAGAGGCTGCGTCGGGAGGTCGCAGGGGTGGCCGATCGCCAGGAGCTGACGTCTCAGTCTACCTGGTCATGGCGCTCACAGGCGTCTGTGCACAGGTGTCGCGCGATGCGGATGTCCACCCCTCACCCGGTGGTCACGACCGGCCCGCGCGGGCCTCAGAGGGCCGAATCCGGCGGTCGGCCACCGCACCGCGTCACGCGCGGGCCCGGAGGGTGCCCGCCGACTCCGGGCGGGGCCACCTCACCGCGTCACCCGTACGTGTCGCGCGGGCCTCGGCCCGGCACGCGCCGCCCGCCACGGCCCCACTGCGGACCGGACGGCCCGAGCACCCGCACCTCGCGCACGACGTCGGCGCCCACCTCCCGCTCGAGGGTCGTCAGGAGCTGCGGCACGAGCAGGCGGAGGTTGGACGCCCACGCGGTGGAGTCGGTGCGGACCACGAGCAGGCCGTCCTCGAACGTCTCGGGCGTGCAGTGGTCGGCGATCTGGTCGCCCACCACCTCGCGCCAGCGGCCGACGACGCCGCCGACCGAGAGGTCCTCGCGCCATCCTCGCTCCGCGGCGAGGCGCGCGAGCGTGTCGCCCAGCAGCGTCGGGTCGCGCCCGTCGCGGCCGGGGCCGGAGCGCACGTCCTCGGACGGGCGGCGCTGCGTCCGGCCCGGCTGGCCGGGGCGC
>NZ_JACVQL010000150.1 GCF_019733465.1 Actinotalea ferrariae
GGCCGAGGCCTCGGCCTGTGCCCGCCGCGCGCCGGTCCCGCCGGATGCGGCGGGCGCCGCCCACCCGGCCCCGGGCGGCGGGGCGGCGTCGTACTCGGGGTCGTAGGGCGGCTCGTCGTCGTACGAGACGTCGTACGGCAGGTCCTCGGGCGGCGGCCCGGCGTCTCTCGGACCGGACGACTGGGGGGACGACAGCACCCGACCACCCTACGTGCCGCCACCGACGCGCTCGCGGCCTCCACAGCGGCCTTCCCCAGCGGTCAGGCCTGCGAGTTCTGGCACCGATCCGGCGGCCGGACCGCGGATCCCGTTCCAGAACCGGAGATGAGGCGCCGCTACGCGCGGGCGACGGGCTGGCGGAGGATCGTCCGCAGCCGCTCGGGCGCGGAGCGGCGCGGGTCGCCGAGGTAGACCTCGTGGTGGCGGCCCGTCATCCGGAGGCCCTCGCCGGGGATGAACTCGTCGTGCATCGCCGCGAGCACCGGGCCCTCGTCGTCGTACGGGCCGACGTGCAGCGTCTGCACGCACAGCCCCTCGTCGAGGAGCTCGTGCCGGACGGCGTCGAGCACCGGCGCGGTGCCCTTGCGCGCGACCTGCTCGCGCGCGGCGTCGACGTGGTCGGTGGTGATCCAGTCCGGGACCGCGATCATCATCGTCCAGCTCCAGCGCGCCTTGTCGCGTGCGCTGGTGAAGGTCGACATGTCGTCGGCCCACCACAGGCCCTCGAGCGGCATCACGGTGTGGTCGCGGCCCAGCTCGCGCCTGCTGAGGAACTTCAGCGTGTACGCCATGGGGTACAGCGACGCGAGCGCGTCCGCGTGGGCCGGGGCGGTGTTCGGGTCGCCGCGGCCGTCGACCATGAGGTAGTGCAGCGGCGGCACGGTGACGACGTCGAACCGCCCGCGCCGGGCGCCGTAGGCGGGTATCTCCTTCTTGAGGTCGATCACCGCGCCAGTATCCAGCCAGGTGAGCGCTACGGGGCGTCGTCGTGGTTCTCGGGCGGCGATCCCCTCGAGGTGGACGGCCCGCTCACCGTGCTCGGTCCGTGGCACAGCGCCCGGGGGGTCCTCCGCGGGACGTACGTCGACCCCTGGCGGGGCACGCGCGCGCCGTGCTCGTCACGGCGGACGGGCTGGTCGCGGACGGGGCGGCGGCCCCATCCCTGACGTGGGGCGCGACGGTCAGCGGTCGTCCGCGTCCTCGACCGGCAGCTGGTCCGGGTCCCCGCCCGAGAGCGTCGCGCGGAGCTCGTCCGGGGCATCGTCGGGGAGACCCGAGAGCGTGGGCCGGTCCTCGCGGATGCGCGGGTCGGTCGGCTCCGGCAGGTCGCTGTGCGGGTCGACGGGCGTCACGGTGGCCTCCAGCGGTCGCGGTGGGCGTGCGGGCTGATCCCGACCGTAGGCCGGACGGCGCCGACGCGCGCCCGGAGCGTCGGTCAGGGCGGCGAGGCTCCGCCTCCGGGCCTGCGACTTCTGGAACAGAGGCGACGCTGGGGCGTCGCTTCGGTTCCAGAACTGCGGCGCCCGACGACGACGCGCTGCCGCAAGCGGGAAAGCGCTTGCCGAACGCGCGGCGCGCGTGCCAGGATCGGGGCCGAGGCGGCAGCCCGCACCGCGGTGCGACTCCGAGGCGCACCGCCCCACGAGCACACGGAGGTCTCGATGCCGCGCACCGCGCTGGTCACGGGCGGCAACCGCGGCATCGGCCTCGGCATCACCCGCCGCCTGCTCGTCGACGGCTTCGCCGTCTCGATCCTCGCCACGCGCGAGGAGCCGGCCGACGTCATGGCCGAGCTCCGCGACCTCGCGGGGGACCCGGCCCTCGTCCGCTACGTGCGTGGCTCGGTCGCCGAGCCCGACGACCACGTCCGCTATGTCGACGACGCCGTCGACGCGTGGGGCCGCCTCGACCTCCTCGTCAACAACGCGGGCGTGGCACCGACGGTCCGCGCCGACATCCTCGAGGCGACGACCGAGAGCTTCGACCGCGTGCTCGGCATCAACCTGCGCGGCCCGTACTTCCTCACGCAGACCTTCGCGAACCGCGTCATCGCGCTGCGCGGGCCGCTCGACGCGCTGCCCGAGCCGCCGTCGGGCCCGGTCGCGACCGTGGTCAACGTGTCCTCGATCTCGGCGACCACGGTCTCGACCAACCGTGGCGACTACTGCGTCTCCAAGGCCGGCGTCGCGATGGCGACGCAGCTGTGGGCGGCGCGGCTCGCGCCCGAGGGGATCGTCGTGCACGAGGTGCGTCCCGGGGTGATCGCGACCGACATGACGTCGGCCGTCACCGAGCGGTACGACGCGCTGTTCGAGGGCGGCATCGCACCGATCGCGCGGTGGGGCCGCCCGGCCGACGTCGCGGGCGCCGTCGCGATCCTCGCGTCCGGCCAGACGCCGTACTCGACGGGTGAGGTCTTCCACGTCGACGGCGGCATGCACATCCCCCGCCTCTGACCTCCCCGCCCGAGGACCCCGACCTGGAGCCGCACCCGTGACCACGCACGAGCCTGCACCCACCCACGAACCGGTGACCCTGCGCATCGCCGGCCGGGAGGTCCCGGTCGTCACGGCGACCACCGTCGTCGTGGGCACGGGATCCGCCGGGTTCTGCGCGGCCGACCGCCTGTGGGAGCTGGGCCATGACGACGTCGTCATGGTCGCGGACAAGGTCAACGCGGGGTCGAGCCGCAACGCGGGCTCGGACAAGCAGACCTACTACAAGCTCACGCTCTCCGGGGGCGACGGCGACTCGGTGCGCGAGATGGCCGAGACGCTGTACTCCGGTGGCGCGATGGACGGTGACAACGCGCTCGCGGAGGCCGCGCTCTCCGCACGGGGCTTCCTGCGCCTGTGTGACCTGGGCGTGCCGTTCCCGCAGAACCGGTACGGCGAGTTCATCGGCTACAAGACCGACCACGACCCCCGCCGCCGGGCGACGTCGGTCGGGCCGTACACGTCGCGCTCGATGGTCGAGCAGCTCGAGAAGAAGGTGCACCGCAACGGCACGCGCATTTTTGACGAGTGCCGCGTGGTCGAGGTGCTCACCCGGCCGGCGCCCGACGGCGGCCGCGAGGTGACGGGCCTGCTCGTGCTCCGGACGGACGTGCACGTGGACCCCGCGGACCCGACGGCGTCGCCGTTCCTGCTCTTCCGCTGCTCGAACCTCGTCTACGCGACGGGCGGCCCGGCCGGGATGTACGCGACGCGCGTGTTCCCCAACGGTCAGTGGGGCGCGTCCGGCGCGGCGTACCGGGCCGGCGTGCACGGCAAGAACCTCACCGAGTGGCAGTTCGGCCTCGCGTCGACCAAGCCGCGCTGGAACGTCTCGGGCACGTACATGCAGGTCATCCCGCGCTTCGTCTCGACCGACGCCGACGGCGGCGACGAGCGCGAGTTCCTCACCGAGGCGATCCCCGACTACGGCCGCCTCATGTCGCTCGTCTTCCTCAAGGGCTACCAGTGGCCCTTCGACATCCGGAAGGCGGTCGACGGGTCCTCGCTCGTCGACCTGCTCGTCTACCGCGAGACGGTGCTCCGCGGGCGCCGCGTGTTCCTCGACTTCCGCCGCAACCCGGTGCGCGACGAGTTCGACCCCAGCGCGCTCTCGCCCGAGGCGTACTCCTACCTCGAGCGCGCGGGCGTGCTCTTCGGCACACCGATCGAGCGCCTGCGGCGCATGAACGAGCCCGCCTACCAGTTCTACCTGGGCAAGAACCCGTACGTGGACCTGGAGCAGGAGATGCTCGAGGTCGACGTGTGCGCGCAGCACAACAACGGGGGCCTCCTCGTCGACGCGTGGTGGCACTCGAACGTCACGGGCTTCTTCCCGGTCGGCGAGGCGGGCGGCGCGCACGGCGTCTACCGGCCCGGCGGCGCGGCGCTCAACAGCGGGCAGGTCGGCGCGACGCGTGCGGCGCAGTTCATCGCGGCCCGGCGCGGCCCCGACGTCGTCCCGCCGGGGGAGGGGTTCGACGACACCGCCGCGGCCGCCGTCGAGGGAGCGCACGGCCTGGTCGCCGCGGCCACGGCGCGGGCGGCGTCGGGCGTGCCCGACAACACCGGCGACCTCCTGCGCGACGTCGGCGTGCTCATGAGCGCCAAGGCCGGCCCCGTGCGCTCACCCGCGTCGGTGCGCGAGGCGCTCGAGCAGGTCACGGCGTGGCTGGGGGAGTACTCGGACCTCGTCTCGGCCGACGGCGGCTCGCGCCGGGCGGTCAACCGCACCTTCCTCGTGCGCGACATCCTCACGACGGCGTACGTCTACCTGCACGCGATGGTCGACTACGTCGAGCACGGCGGGCGCTCGCGCGGGTCGGTGCTCTACACCGACCCCGACGGCTCGCTGCCGCACCGCGGGTACGGCCCCGACGCCGACGCCGAGCTCGACCTGCCGGAGATCTTCCGGTTCCGGCTCGACGGCGGTGCGCTCGACGACGAGGTCCAGGAGGCGTCGTGGTCGCCCGACGGCGGCTCGGGCGAGGAGGGCGCGACGACGCTCCGGTGGCGGCCGCGTCGCCCGATCCCCGAGGACGACGACTTCTTCGAGAACGTGTGGCGCGAGTTCCGCGAGCACGGCAACGTCCACTGAGCGCCGGCTGACATCCTCGTGGGCGTGATGCGCGACGTGCCGCTCGGCGGCGTGGCCGGGGGCAGTGGTCCCGTCGCCGTGCCCGTGGAGGTGCGGGGCGTGGCCGAGGTCGAGCAGACGTCGGACGGGCTCGTGCTGCACCGGCTGCCGCCCGCCGCCCGCGCCCAGATGCCCGACGACTTCGTCCGCATGTGCGAGGAGCAGCCGTCCGGCGTGCGGCTCGCCTTCCGGACGGCGGCGCGCCGCGTCGAGCTCGACGTCCGGCTGCGGCGGACCCTGTCGGTCAACCGGCCGTCCGGCGAGCCGGGCGTCGTCCCGCCCGCGCAGGCGTGGGAGGCGGTGGCGGACGGCGTCGTCGTCGACACCGTCGTGCCGGGCGACGGGCACGGACTGGTCGAGATGGACTACGCCACCCGCCGCGGCCGGTGGACGCCGGCGCCCGTCGAGACGCTCTCGTTCGACCTGCCGGCGGGCGAGAAGGACGTCGAGCTGTGGCCGGCCTTCGGCGAGGTCGTGACGCTCGTCGCGCTGCGGGCCGACGACGACGTCGCGACGTCTCCGCCCGCCCCCCGCCCGCGCTGGGTGCACCACGGCAGCTCGATCAGCCACGGCGCCTCGGCGGACCGGCCCACGGGCACGTGGCCCGTCGTGGCGGCGAGGTCGCTCGGGCTCGACCTGGTGAACCTCGGCTTCTCGGGCAACGCCGTGCTGGACCCGTTCGTGGCACGCGCGATCCGCGACCAGCCCGCGGACCTCATCACGCTCAAGCTCGGGATCAACGTGGTCAACCACGACGTCATGCGGCTGCGCGCGTTCGTCCCGGCGGTCGAGGGGTTCCTCGACACGATCCGCGAGGGGCACCCGACGACGCCGGTCGCCGTCGTCTCGCCGATCCTGTGCCCGATGGTCGAGGACTGCCCGGGCCCGACGTCGATCGACCCGGCCTCGCCCGCGACGGCGCCCGTGTTCCGCACGACCGGACGGCCCGAGGAGCTCGCCGAGGGCAAGCTGAGCCTCGGGGTGATCCGCGAGGCGCTCGCGGAAGTGGTCGCGCGGCGCTCGCCGTCGGACCCGCACCTGAGGTACCTCGACGGCCTCGAGCTCTTCGGCTGGGCGGCGTGGGACGCGATGCCCATGCCGGACCTGCTGCACCCCGACGCGGCCGGCCAGCGCCACATGGGCGAGCGCTTCGCCGAGCTGCTGCCGCAGCTGCTCCCCGGGCTGGTCCCGGCCGTGCTCCCGGCACGGGCCGGCGGGCGGCCCGCCACGACCCACGCCGGGTGAACTTCAGGCCCGTCCCCCGCACGGCCGGTCCCGGCGCGCGTCCCCGCAGGTAGCGTCCCGCTCGACGTCACGGGAGGCCGCATGTCGGTGTACGGGTACGGCCCCTCGGCCGGAGTGCAGCAGCGGGTCGGTCCGCCACGGGTCGAGCTGGTCGGTCCCCCCGTGCCGCACCAGCCGTGGTCGACGGTCGTCATCGTGCTCAACGGCTTGGGCATCCTCGCGGGCGTCGTCACGACGGGCGCCGGGATCGCCCTCGCCGTGGCGGACAGCTCGGCCAGCTCGTCGCAGGCCGTCTTCGCGGGCCTGGGGATGATGATCGCCGCGGTGATCACCGTCGTGGGCCTCGCGGTGCTCGCCGTCGCCGTGCTCGTCACCGTGCTCACCGTGCGCGGCCGCCGCGCGGCCGAGCGCGGGCGCTCGGGCCAGCTGCTGGCCGTCGCGATCATCCACGTCGCCCTCGGTGCGTCCGGAGTGCTCGGGCCGCTGAGCTCGGGCGACGTGTCGACGGCGCTCATGGGGAGCCTCCCCCCGGTCCTCTACGGGCTCCCGGGCGTCATGCTCCTACGGCTGATCCGCTCGGCCACCCGCCCGCTGGCCCGCTCCGGGCCGTACGGGTACCCGCCGTCGGGCCCCGGACCGTACGGGTACCCGCCGTCGGGCTACGGGCCGCAGGACCACGTGCCGTACGCCTTCGCGCCGCAGGACGACGCCCCGCGCACGTTCACGCCGCAGGACGACGCCCCGCGCACCTTCACGCTGGAGGACCCGGAGCCGCGGGGGTACTGACCGCTCGTCTAGCCTGGCGGCATGGCACTGATCGGAGCGCACGTACGCGACGAGGACCCGGTCGCGGCCGGGACCGAGGTGGGCGCGGAGGCGGTGCAGTTCTTCCTCGCGAACCCGCAGGGCTGGAAGAAGCCGGTCCCGCGCGAGGACGCGGCCGACGTCGTCGCGTCCGGCCTGGGCGTCTACGCCCACGCGCCGTACCTGGTGAACGTCGCGTCGACCAACAACAAGATCCGGATCCCGAGCCGCAAGATGATCGCGGAGCACGCCGCCGCGGCGGCGACGCTCGGCGGGAAGGGGCTCATCGTCCACGGCGGCCACGTGGGCGACGGCGACGACATCGCGGCGGGCGTCGACAACTGGCGCAAGACGTTCGAGCGCGCGACGTTCCCCGTGCTGGTGCTCGTCGAGAACACCGCGGGCGGCGAGAACGCGTGCGCGCGGACGCTCGACCGGATCGCGATGCTGTGGGACGCCATCGGCGGGTACGACGTCGGCTTCTGCCTCGACACCTGCCACGCGTGGGCCGCGGGCGAGGACCTCGAGACGATCGTCGACCGTGTCAAGGCGATCACCGGACGCATCGATCTCGTGCACGCCAACAGCTCGCGCGACGAGTTCGGGTCGAGCCGGGACCGGCACGCCAACTTCGCGACCGGCACCATCCCGCCCGAGCTCATCGCCCACGTGGTGCGCGAGGCGGGCTGCGACGCGCTCGTCGAGACGCCCGCCGAGCGTCAGGCCGAGGACATCGCGTTCCTCCGGGCGGCGCTCGCGGGCTGAGGGTCGTCGCCCTACCCGTCGCGCGCCCCCGGCACCCTCGCGGGACGACGAAGGCCGCCCCCGGCGAGCGGGGACGGCCTGCGACGACGTGCGGGTCAGACCTGGGCGGCGAGCAGGAAGCCCGGGCCCTCCTCGGACTGGACCGCGTCGAGCTGCTGGTCCGCGAGCACGGCAGCCGTCTCCGGCTCGACGTAGACGTGCGCGCCCTCCGTGGCCGCGATGACGTCGTCACCGGCCGGGGGCTCCGCGACGAGGGACAGCTCGAACGAGCCGTCCTGGGCGGGGGACTGCGCGATGCGCAGGCCGCCCTGCTCCGGCAGCCCCGCGCGCTCGGCGATGTCCTGCACGGCGTGGCGGGCGTTGTCGGTCAGTGTGAGCACGAGGCTCTCCTTCGGTTCGTCGTCGATGCCGCGTGCGGCATCTCGGGCACCTCCACCGTCACAAGGGCGGGCGGCCCGTGGCAAACGGCGGTCCCACCCAGCGGACGTGTCGATCATGGGCAGTGCCCCGGCCCCGCCCTCCGTGTGGTGCCGGAGGACGGGGCGGTCCGGGCGGTCGCTGCCGGGTCCGTGCCGGTGTCCGTGGAGGTCAGCGCGGGTTCACAGGAACGGCAGCACGTGCCGCCGGTAGCGCTCGGCGACGGTCGCGACGACGTCGTCCGCGGGCTGGTCCCAGATCCCCTGGTTGAAGATCTCGACCTCGACGTCGCCCGTGTAGCCCGCGGCGGCGACCCACCGCGTGATCGACGCGAAGTCGACGTACCCGTCGCCCATGTAGCCGCGCGAGAGCAGGGCGTCGGCGGCGAGCGGGAGGCTCCAGTCGCACACCTGGTACGACGCGATGCGACCCTCGGCGCCCGCGCGCGCGACCTGGCGCTCGAGGTCCGGGTCCCACCACACGTGATACGTGTCGACCACGACGCCGACCGTCCCGGGCGGGAAGGGCGCCGCGAGGTCGAGGGCCTGGCCGAGCGTCGAGATGACCGCGCGGTCCGCCGCGAACATCGGGTGCAGCGGCTCGAGGACGAGCCGCACGTCGTGCTCCTGCGCGAACGGCACGAGGTCGGCGATGCGGTCGGCGACGCGCTGCCGGGTCGCGACGAGGTCGCGGGCCGGGTCGACGTCGGCCGGGTACGGCGCGGCCGGGCCGCCCGGCGCCGTCGCCGCCGGGAGCCCGCCGACGACGAAGACCAGCTCGCGCGTGCCGAGCGTCGCCGCCTCCACGATCGCGGCCCGGTTGTCCTCGAGCGCCGCGGCGATGCCGGCGTCGTCGGCGGCCGTGAGGAAGCCCCCGCGGCAGAGGGACGAGACCCGAAGGCCCGCATCGGCGACCAGCCGCGCGGCCTTCTCGACGCCGGCCTCCTGGACGCGGTCACGCCACAGGCCGACGGCCGGCAGGCCGGCGCGCACGGCGGCGTCGACCGCCTCGGCGAGCGTGAGCGCCTTGGTCGTCGCGGTGTTGAGCGACAGGCGCGCGAGGTCGCCGTCGGCCCCCTCCGCCGACGGTGGCGTCGGCGCCGTCGCGCTCGTCACAGCGAGATCGCGGGGATCTCGAGGCGACGGCCCTCGGCCGAGGACTGCAGGCCGAGCTCCGCGAGCTGCACGCCGCGCGCGGCGGAGAGCAGGCCGTAGCGGTGCTCGCGCCCGGCGACGACGTCGCGCAGGAACTCCTCCCACTGGAGCTTGAAGCCGTTGTCGAGGTCGCCGTTGGCGGGCACCTCGAGCCACTGGTCGCGGAAGGGCTCCGTGACGGGCAGGTCGGGGTTCCACACGGGCTTGGGCGTGTGCGCGCGCTGCTGGGCGACGCACTTGCGCAGCCCCGCGACGGCCGAGCCGTGCGTCCCGTCCACCTGGAACTCGACGAGCTCGTCGCGGTAGACGCGCACGGCCCACGACGAGTTGATCTGCGCGATCACCGGGTCGCCCGCCGGCGTCTCGACCTCGAAGATGCCGTAGGCGGCGTCGTCGGCGGTCGCGGCGTACTCGCGACCCTGCTCGTCCCAGCGGCGGGGGATGTGCGTCGCCGTCCTCGCCGTGACGGCCTTGACGTCGCCGAGGATGCCCTCGAGCACGTAGTTCCAGTGGCAGAACATGTCGACGGTCATGCCGCCGCCGTCCTCGCTGCGGTAGTTCCACGAGGGGCGCTGCGCGGGCTGGACGTCGCCCTCGAACACCCAGTACCCGAACTCGCCGCGCAGCGACAGGATCCGGCCGAAGAAGCCCTCCTCGACGAGCCGGCGCAGCTTCACGAGACCGGGCAGGTAGAGCTTGTCGTGCACGACGCCGGCCGTGATCCCGGCGTCCTTCGCGGTGCGGGCGAGCTCGACCGCCTCGTGCAGCGTCTCGGCCGTCGGCTTCTCGGTGTAGATGTGCTTGCCGGCCTTCATCGCCTGGGTGAGCGCGGCGGCGCGACGCGACGTCACCTGCGCGTCGAAGTAGATGTGCACGTCGGGGTCGGCCAGGACGCCGTCGACGTCGGTGGTCCAGTGCTCGACGCCGTGCTGCTCGGCGATCTCCCGGATCTTCGCCTCGTTGCGCCCCACGAGCACCGGCTCGACCTGGACGCGCGTGCCGTCCGCGAGCTCGACGCCACCCGCGTCGCGGATGGGGAGGATCGAGCGCACGAGGTGCTGGCGGTACCCCATCCGCCCGGTGATGCCGTTCATCGCGATGCGCAGGACGGGGGTCGCCATGGTGTCTCCGTGCGGGTCGAGGCGGCCGCGGGCGGCCGGGGAGCGGGTGGTGCGAGCCTTCACGCAAGACCACGCCGACGTCGTCGTCGAACGCGGAATGCGCTTTCCCAACCGTAGGAGCGAACCCTGGATGCGTCAAGACGCCCCTCCATGCGCCTGCCACCCCGACGCGAATGGCCACCCCCACGCGCACGGCCACCCCACGCACACCGCCAACCCCACGCAGACCGGAGCGTTCTCGTGGTGACACGCGGGCGTGCCGCACGAGAACGCTCCAGTGTGCGTACCCCGGGGGCGGGTGCCGAGGCGGGTACCGGCGGGTGGGTGGGGTAGGTCAGGGGATGGTGCGGAGGAGGTCGCGGACCTCCGTGCGGAGGGCCTCGCGGAAGCGGGGGTCGTCCGCGACCTGCTCCGGGAAGACGGCGCGCAGGGCGAGCATGCGGTCGGCCAGGCCGGCGTCGTCGCCCGACGCCGCCTCGCGCAGGCGGTCGGCGAGCGGGTCGTCGAGCGGGAGCTCGCGTCCCTCGACGTCGCGCCCGCGAGCCACGAACGCGATCCAGGCCGCCAGCGTCCGGACGGCCGCCGCGGGGACCGTCCCGGCGGCGAGCCGGTCCGCGACCGTGCCGAGGATGCGCATCGGCAGCTTCTGCGACCCGTCGCCCGCGACCTGCAGCGTCGTGTAGCCGGTCGCGGGGTTCGCGAAGCGCTCGAGGATCGAGTCGCGGTACTCGGCGAGGTCCACGCCCTCGGGCGCCTCGAGCGTGGGCATGACGTCCTCGTCCATGAGGCGTCGGGCGAGGCCGAGCACCTCGGGGTCGCCGAGCGCCTCGTCGATCATGCGGTGCCCCCGCAGCGCGCCGAGGTAGGCCACGGCCGAGTGCGTGCCGTTGAGCATGCGGAGCTTGGCGCGCTCGTAGGGCCGGACGTCGCGCGTGAGGACGGCACCGGCGAGCTCCCAGCGCGGACGCGGGCCGGCGAAGTCGTCCTCGACGACCCACTGGCGGAACGGCTCGGCGACGACGAGGCCCTCGTCGCGCAGGCCGAGCAGCGCGGTGGCCTCGGCGTGGTGCGCCTCGGTCGTCGCGGGCGTGATCCGGTCGACCATCGTCATCGGGAAGCGCACGGCGTCGTCGAGCCACGTCCGCAGCTCCGTCGCACCGGCGGCGTCGAGCAGGTCCTCGACCAGGCCGCGCAGGACGTGGCCGTTGTCGACCATGTTGTCGCAGCACACGACCGTGATCGGCGTCCCGTGCCCCGCCCGGCGCAGGAGCCCGCGCGCGATCGCGCCGACCGGCGTGCGCGCCGCGTCGTCCGACGTCGTGCCGCCGACCTCGGACCGGAGCGTCGCGACGTCGGCCGCGACGGCGTCGTCGGCGAGGTCGAGGCGGCCGTCGTGCGCGCGGTGGTAGCCCTTCTCGGAGACGGTCGTCGAGACGACGTGCGTGGTGGGCGCCGCGATCGCTGCGAGCACGTCGGCGCTGCGGCTGCCGAGGTGGGCGACGTCCCGCATCGAGCCGATGACCTGGAGCGACGTGCTGCCGGCACCCTTGGTCAGCACCGAGTAGAGCCCGCCCTGGGGCTCGAGCTGGTCGACGACGCGCCGGCTGCGCGGAGTGACGCCGAAGATGCCCCAGTGCGACTCGCCCGCAGCCGCGGCGGCGGCTTCGGTGAAGACCGCCTGGTGCGCGCGGTGGAAGGCGCCCACGCCGAGGTGCACGACGCCGACCGTGGTCGCCCCGGGGTCGACGGCCGGGCCGCTGACGTCGGCGCGTCCGGCGGCGTGCGCGAGCGTGGTCGGCGAGAGCCGGTCGGTCATGGGTCCCCCTGGGAAGGTGCGGCTGGCGTCCTGCTGGTCTGCGGCTGGTGCGGGTCGTGGTCCGGGTGCTGGCCTCAGGCGTCGGCGGCGCGCACGGGGCCGCTCGACGCGCGGACGACGAGCGAGACGGCCATGCGCTGCGTGCGCGGCTCGTCGTCGTCCAGGTCGGTCGCGATGTCGACCGTGCCGGTCGCGCCGTGGTCCACCTCGTCGAGGAGCAGGTCCACCGCGGCGCGGCCGAGCAGGCGCAGCGGGACGGCGACCGTCGTGAGCGCGGGCGAGACCTGCGTCGCGGCCGGGATGTCGTCGAAGCCGACGACGGAGACGCGCCCGGGGACGTCCGTGCCGCGCGAGCGCAGGCGGTCGAGGATCCCGAGCGCGACGAGGTCGTTGTGCGCGACGACAGCCGTCGCGCCGCTCGCGGCGACGAGGTCCGCGGCCGCGACGCCGCCCGCGAAGACGGTCGGGAAGTGGCCGAGCTGGACGAGCTCGACGCCGTCGGTGGCGTGCGCGGCGATCTCGAGGCCGCGGCGGCGCTCGCGGTCCGACCACGAGCCCCACTGCCCGCCGGCGTAGGCGATGCGCCGGTGGCCGAGGGCGTGCAGGTGGGCGACGGCCTGCCGGATGCCGTCCTCGTTGTCGATGACGACCGAGCGCAGGTGCTCCGACTCCCGGTTGACCAGGACGATGCGCGGCGACTGCGGCAGGGCGGCGAGCGCCTGGTCGGGCATGCGCGGCGAGCACAGCACGATGCCGTCCACCTCGGACGTCATCTGGTGCACGAGCTCGGTCTCGAGCCGCGGGTCTTCGTCGGCGTCGGCGACGACCACGGTGAGGCCGGCCGCGCGGGCGCGGTGCTGGACCCCCTTGGCGATGCCCGAGAAGAAGGGGTTCTGCATGTCGGGGACGATGAGCCCCAGCCGCCGCTGGCCGGCCGGCTCGTCGCGTCCGGCCCGGTAGCCGAGCTCGGCGACGGCGGCGTGCACGCGCTCGCGCTTGCCCGCCGAGACGCTGGCCGGGTTGGCGAGCGCACGCGACGCGGTCGCGGGGGAGACGCCGGCAGCTCGGGCGACGTCGCGCAGCGTGGGCACGGTCCCCACCTCTCTCCACCGGGGCGGATCGGCTGTGAAACAGGATGATCGAGAGTGCAGCACGCTTCACGGCGTGGGCGCAAGAGGCGCGCGCCCGGCACGGGGCACGGTGCTCGCAGGGCCCCGAGGGTTGGCATCGACGCACGCACGGCGCAAGGATGGGCGCGGATCACGTTTCACGCTGTCTCATCAGGAGGCCCCGATGTCCGCTCCGTCCTCGGCGCGCTGGACGCTCCACCCCGACCGCGCGCTGCCGGCGGACCCGGCCACGCGTGACGTCGCGCGCGACCTCTACGCGCAGACGAAGGACCTGCCGATCGTCTCGATGCACGGTCACGTGGACGCCGCCGTGCTCGCGGCGGACCAGCCGTTCGGGGACCCGGCCGAGGTCTTCGTCGTGCCCGACCACTACCTCGTCCGGATGCTCGTCTCCCAGGGGGTGCCGCACGACGCGCTGGGCGTCCCGCGCCTCGACGGCGGCCCGGTCGAGACGGATCCGCGAGCCATCTGGCGCACGTTCTGCACGCACTGGAAGCTCTTCCGCGGCACGCCCACGCGGTACTGGATGGAGCACGTGCTCGTCGAGGTGTTCGGCGTCAGCGCGCCGCCGTCGGCCGCGACGGCCGACCAGCTCTACGACGAGGTGCAGGCGAAGCTCAGCACCGACGCGTTCCGTCCGCTCGCCCTCGTGGACAGCCTCGGCCTCGAGATCCTCGCGACCACCGACGCCGCGACCGCGACGCTCGCGGACCACGCCGACCTCGCGCAGCGGGGCTGGGGTGAGCGCATCGTCCCGACGTTCCGGCCGGACGCGCTGCTGCACGTCGACCGCCCGGTTTGGCGGGACGACGTCGCACTCCTCGCCGAGCGCTCGGGGGTCGACGTCGGCTCGTACGAGGGCTTCGTGCGCGCGCTCGAGCAGCGTCGGGCCGCGTTCGTCGAGCGCGGGGCGCGTGCGACGGACCACGGCCACCTGCGCGCGGACACCACGCCGCTGAGCGCCGCGGAGGCGGGCCGGATCTTCGACGCGGCCCTGCGCGGCGAGGCGTCGTCGGCCGACGCCGACGCGTTCAGCGGGCACATGCTGCACGAGATGGCGCGCATGTCCGCCGAGGACGGCCTGGTCATGCAGATCCACCCGGGTGTGCTGCGCAACCACGACGCGCGCGTGTTCGGCGAGCGCGGCCCCGACGTCGGCTACGACATCCCGGTGGCGGCCGAGTACACGCGCGCGCTGCGTCCGCTGCTCGAGTCGTTCGGGCACCACCCCGGGCTGCGGCTCATCGTGTTCACGGTCGACGAGACCGTCTTCGCGCGCGAGCTCGCACCCATGGCCGGGGTCTACCCGGCGATGAAGCTCGGCGCGCCGTGGTGGTTCCTCGACACCCCGGACGGCATGCGGCGCTTCCGCGAGCTCGTCACCGACTCGGCCGGGTTCTACAACACGACCGGGTTCGTCGACGACACGCGCGCGTTCTTCTCGATCCCCGCGCGGCACGACCTGGCGCGCCGGATCGACGCGGGCTACCTCGCGCGGCTCGTCGCCGAGCACCGCCTCACGGCCGACGAGGCGGCGGAGACCGCGGTCGAGCTGGCCTACGAGCTGCCCAGGCAGGCGTACCCGAAGCCCACCCCCCGCCCGTAGCTGCTGGTCACCCGCGGCCGGCCCGACACCACCTCGGCGCTACTCGAGGTTCTCCTGGATCATCCGCGGCGAGCCGTGGATGCACGCCATGCGCAGCGGACCGGTGCCCGTCGCGACGAACTTGTGGTGCGTGCCGGCGCCCACCACGAGGATGTCGCCGGCCGCCGCGTGGTGCTCCTCGCCGTCGGCCGTGACCGTGGCCTCACCCTCGAGGACGACCCACGTCTCGGTGTACGGATGACGGTGCAGCGACGGCCCCTGGCCCGGGTCGGAGTCGACGAGGAAGAACGAGACCTCGGACCCGTATTCCTCGCCCTCGAACCTGCTCGTCCGGCCCGTCCCGATCCGCAGCTCCGCGGCGGTGACCCTGCTCAGCATGTGCGCTCCCCTCGAGGTCGTCGTCAGCGCGTCCCAGCGTGCCGCACGACGTCGGTGCAACCAAGGGGTTGCGCTGGTCGGGATCGAGTGCAACTCTGAAGTTGCACGTCCACCACCAGCGAGGAGACGACGATGACCGAGACGACGGCGGCCGGGAGCCCGGCCGGGACCACGGAGCCCATCGAGGCCGAGGTGAGGATCGAGGCGCCGATGGAGCGGGTCTGGGACGTGATCACCCAGGCCGAGCACGTCGGCACGTGGTTCGCCGACGCGGGTGGCGAGGTGGACCTGCGCCCGGGCGGCGCCATGACCCTGCGCTGGGCCGAGTACGGCACCTACCGGGCACGGATCGACGTCGTCGAGCCGCCGACCCGGCTCGTCGTGCGCTGGAGCGAGGCGCCCGACGTCGAGCCGGAGCCCGGCAACCAGACGCAGATCGAGTTCACGCTCCGGGCCGACGGCGACGCGACGCTGCTGCGCGTGGTCGAGTCCGGCTTCGACACGCTCGAGATGTCCGCCGAGCGGCGGGCCGAGCACCGCGCGGGCAACGTCGAGGGCTGGCAGCAGGAGCTCGGCGAGCTCACCCGGTACGTCGCCGGCCTCAGCGCCGACGCGCAGCCCTGACCCGGGACGACCGTGCCCCCTGAACCGTCGGTCCCCTCGATGCCGCCAGGACCTGGAGCGCCCTCGGACACCCCGCAGCCGCCGGCGCCCCACGACCCCGTCGACGACGTCCTCGTCGCGCTCGCCGACCCGACGCGCCGGGCCGTCCTCGACGCCGTCGCGGGCGGGCCGGGCAGCGCGACCGCGATCGCGGCGGGGCTGCCGGTCAGCCGGCAGGCCGTGGTCAAGCACCTCGCGGTGCTCGAGCGCGCGGGGCTCGTGGTCGCGACCCGGACCGGCCGCGAGGTGCGCTACGAGGTGCGCCCCGAGCCGCTCACGACGACGGCGCGCCGCCTGACCGCCCTCGCGGCGACCTGGGACGCCCGCCTGGCGACGATCAAGCGCATCGCCGAGCAGCGCGACTGACCGCCGCGGTCAGGTGACCGTGCCGAGCTGCCAGGGGATGAACTCGTCCTGGCCCAGGTCGAGCTCCTCGCTGACCGTCGTCTCGCCGCTCGCGACGCGCAGGATCTTGTCGAGGATCTCCTGCCCGACCTGCTCGAGCGTCGCGGTGCCGTCGACGATGCGCCCGGCGTTGAGGTCCATGTCCTCGGCCATCCGCAGGTACATCTGCGTGTTGGTCGCGACCTTGATCGACGGCGTCGGCTTGCAGCCGAGCACCGAGCCGCGCCCGGTCGTGAACACGACGACGTTCGAGCCGCCCGCGACCAGCCCGGTCACGGACACGGGGTCGTACCCCGGGGTGTCCATGAACCCGAACCCGGGCTCCGAGATGGGCTCCGCGTACTGGTAGACGGCGGCGAGCTCGGCCGTGCCGCCCTTGGCGACCGCCCCGAGCGACTTCTCGAGGATCGTCGTCAGGCCGCCGGCCTTGTTCCCGGGGGACGGGTTGTTGTCGAGCGAGCCGCCGCCCTGCTCGGCGTACGCGCGCCACCAGTCGATCCGGTCGAGCAGCCGCTGCCCCACCTCGGGCGACACCGCGCGCCGGGTCAGCAGGTGCTCGGCGCCGAACACCTCGGGCGTCTCCGCGAGCACCGACCGCGCGCCCCACGCGACCAGCCGGTCGGACGCCCAGCCGAGCGCCGGGTTCGCCGTGATCCCCGAGTACCCGTCGGACCCGCCGCAGTTCAGGCCGAGCACGAGCTCGCTGACGTCGCACTCCTCGCGCCGGCGCGCGTCGAGCTGGGGGAGCATCGCCTGGATCGCCTCGACCCCCGCACGCACGGTGCGCCGGATGCCGCCGCTCTCCTGGATGGTCAGCTGCTGGACGAGCGTGTCGCTCGGGATCTCGACGCCGCCGAGCACCTGGTCGACCTGCAGCATCTCGCAGCCGAGCCCGAGCACGAGCAGCCCGGCGACGTTGGGGTGCGTCGCGTACCCGCGCAGCGTGCGCAGCAGCATCTGCCCGCCCTCCGACGTCGGCACCATGCCGCAGCCCGAGGTGTGGGTGAGCGCGACGACGCCGTCGACGTTCGGGAAGGCGTCGAGCACCGGCCCGCGGAACTGGTCCGCGATGAGCTTCGCGGAGCTCGCCGAGCAGTTCACGGACGTGAGGATCGCGACGTAGTTGCGCGTGCCCACGCGCCCGTCGGCGCGGCGGTAGCCCTGGAACGTCGGCCGCGGTCCCTCGGGCGCGGGCGGGACGACGCGCGCGGTGCCGAACTCGTAGTCCTGGTCGACGTCGGCCATCCCCAGGTTGTGCGTGTGCACGTGGTCGCCGACGGCGATCGGCACGGTGGCCCGGCCGATCGACTGGCCGTACTTGTGCACGGGCGCGCCCGCGTCGACCGGCCGGACGGCGAGCTTGTGGCCGCGCGGCACGCTCTGCGTGACGGTCAGCGGCGCGCCGTCGTCGAGCAGCAGCACCGTGCCCGACTGCAGGTCGCGCGTCGCGACGGCGACGTCGTCGTCCGGTCGCAGCAGCAGCGTGGCGTCGGCCAGGGCGGTGGCGGCGTCGGTGGTCATCGGTGGTCCTTCCGGTGCCCGGGGGCGAGGGCGGCCTCGACGGCGTGGTCGGGCAGGCGCCCGTCGGCGAACACCCAGGTGAACGTCCGGCGCACCGGAGATCCTTCCCCGACGAGGAGCGGACGGTCCCAGGCGAGCGCCGACCCGATGCCCGGGTAGGACGAGACCCGCACGAACCACGGGTCCTGCGCCGTCACGTCGTCGCCCGGGGCGACGGCGACGGTCACGGGCCGGTCCTCGACGGTCGCCCGCCAGGCGAGCCAGTGCGCGCCGTCGGCCGGCCGGCTGCCGTGCACGGCGTCCTCGCCCGAGCCGAGCGGCGTCGTGACCTCGACGTCGCGGCACGGCGCGAGCCGGCAGAACACGCCGCCGTACCCGGCCTGCGCGCGACCGTTGCTGCCCGGGCTGCCGAGCGCGACCGGCTCGCGCTCGTCGGCGTTCGGCGGACCGGCCGGCAGGCGGAGCGTCACGCCGAGGTGCAGGCGCCACGTCGCGTCGTCGACGGCGGACCAGGACAGCTCGCGCTCCTCCTGGAGCAGGGGCGTGCCGGCGGGGTCGAGCCACGTGAGCAGGTGCGCGACGGTTCCCGGCATGCGGCGCAGCCACGAGCGGTGCACCACGCGTCCGTGGTCGTGCCGCCACGTGTACCCCTGCTCGGGCAGGTAGGTGCGGCCACCCCAGAGGTTGGTGCCGTCGACGTCCTGCACGCCGACCGACAGACCGAGGTGCCACGTGTGGTCGCGCGGGCTCGCGTCCGTGAGCACGACGCCGCCGCGCGTGCGCAGCGGGTGCAGGTGCGGCCGCGGCGCGTCGAACGCCGGGCTGCCCGTGCCGTCGGTGTACCGGAGCACCTCGGTCGCACCCATGTGGACGGCGAGCAGGTCGTGGTGCCGGGACCAGCGCGGCTGCGGCTCCCACGGCGGCGCCTTGACGGGCGCGTCCGGCCCGACGGCGGCGGGCGGTGGCGTCACGTCGGCGTGCACGACGGCGGTCATGCGCGGTCCTCCAGGTCGGGTCGGGGTGCGTCGGAGGCGTGGGCTGAGGGGTGGGTGGCTGAGGCGTGGACCTGCCCGCGCGCCCAGGGTGCGCCGAGCTCGGCGAACGTCCGGCCCTCGGCCGCGACGCGTGCGCACCAGGCCTCGACGTCGTGCACGACGCGGTGGGTGCCGGCGTCGTCGGTGACGCGCTCGACGTGCTCCGCCGGCACGGGCGTCGGGTCCGGGGCCGCGCGCACGGCGTCGAGCACGCGCATGAACGCGCCCGTGCCGCGCAGCGGCGACAGCAGGGGCACGGACGGGTCGTCCCGGTGGTCCAGCAGGTTGGTCAGCAGGTGCGTGCGCTCGGCCGCGACGGTCCGCTCGCCGTCGGCCGTGCGGAACGTGACCGTGTCGGCGTAGTAGTCGAGCGTCGCGGTGCCCGCGGTGCCGCGCACGGTCACCGTCGGGACCGAGTGCGTGGCCGCGCACAGCGTCAGCCCGAGCACGACCCGCACGCCCCCCGACGTCACGACCCGCACCGCGGAGGTGTCGTCGGCCTCGATGTCGTTCGCGCGGTACTGGTCGAGCTCGACGCTCACGACGTCGTCGGTGGTGCGCGCGCCCGCGAGGTGCAGGGCGGCGGCGACGGCGTGCGCGAGCGGGTTGGTCACGACGCCGTCGACGACGGCGCGTCCGCCGAGCGTGCGCCGGCCCGCCCACTCGCTGCGCGTGAAGTAGGACTCGGGTCGCACCCACGTGCCGACGACGTCGACCGACCGCACCTCGCCCAGCTCGCCCGCCGCGACCGCGTCGTGGATGACGTCGAGGGCCGCGGAGCCGAACGTCTGGAAGCCGACCTGGACCTCCCGGCCCGTCTCGGCGACCGTGCCGAGGAGGCGGTCGAGCTCCTCGAGCGACGCCGTCGGCGGCTTCTCGAGCAGCACGTCGCAGCCCGCGCGCAGGGCGAGGGTCGCGAGGTCGGTGTGGGTGTGGATCGGCGTCGCGACGACGACGACGTCGGGCCGGGCCGTGTCGAGCATCGTGCGCAGGTCGGGGAACCAGGGCACCGCCGTCTGCGGCGCGCCGTCGGACGGGTCGTCCGGCGGCACGGGGTCGGCGAGGCCGACGAGGCGCGCGCGTCCGGCCGCCTCGTGCTCCTCGATCGCGCGCCGCTGGTGCACGCCGTAGCCGTGGATGCCCACGAGGGCGACCCGGGGCAGATCGGGCACGCCGCCTCCCTCGATCCGGCGACGTCGGAGGACGCCGCCTGGTTGACACCGCTTCGTCGCGGCGGTTACAAAGAGGGTATACGAAGATGGATAGCGCTTTCCACCTTCAGTTCATCCCAGCTCGGTCCATCAAGGGCGATCACCGAGGAGATCCCATGCCGGACGTCATGACCCCCGCGGTGCGCGGCACGCACCCCGCCACGAGGGGGTGCCATGTCAGCACTCGGTGAGCTCGCGACCATCCGCAAGAGCAAGGGCGTCAAGGCGACGAAGAGCCCGGCGGAGCGCGGCGACAACAAGGCCGCGATCTTCTTCCTCGCGCCGTGGTTCGTCGGCCTGTTCCTCATCACGGCCGGCCCGATGATCGCCTCGCTCTACCTGTCCTTCACGGACTACAGCCTCCTCCAGCCGCCGAGCTGGATCGGGATCGAGAACTACGCCCGGATGCTCGAGGACGTGCGGCTGCACAACTCGCTCAAGGTGACGGCCACGTACGTGTTCGTGTCGGTCCCCCTGCAGCTGGCCGCGGCACTCGCGCTCGCGCTCTTCCTCGACCGCGGCCTGCGCGGCCTGGCGCTCTACCGCTCGGTGTACTACCTGCCCTCGCTGCTCGGCGGCTCGGTCGCCATCGCGATCCTGTGGCGGCAGATCTTCGGCACGAGCGGCCTCATCAACCAGGTGCTCGGGTTCTTCGGCATCCAGGGGCAGGGCTGGGTGTCCCACCCGGACTACGCGCTCGGCACGCTGATGATCCTCAACGTCTGGACCTTCGGCGCTCCGATGATCATCTTCCTCGCAGGGCTGCGGCAGATCCCGGAGATGTACTACGAGGCGGCGCAGATCGACGGCGCCGGACGCCTGCGGCAGTTCGCGAGCATCACGCTCCCGCTGCTCACGCCGATCATCTTCTTCAACCTCGTGCTGCAGCTCATCGGCGCCTTCCAGTCCTTCACGCAGGCGTTCGTCGTCAGCGGCGGCACCGGCGGCCCGGTCGACTCGACGATGTTCTACACGCTCTACCTGTACCAGCGCGGGTTCACGAACCTCGACATGGGCTACGCCTCGGCGATGGCCTGGCTGCTCGTGGTCATCATCGCCGCCCTGACGGCCGTCAACTTCCTGCTCTCCAAGTACTGGGTCTTCTACAATGACTGAGCGCGACAGCGGCGTCCCGATCCGCACCCCCGAGGGCCCGGCACCGGACCACGAGGCGGGCGGCATCCAGGACCGCGCCTTCCCCGCACCCCCGTCCGACGGCTCGACGGCGTACCCGTCGGCGAGCGTCGTGCCGGTGCCCGTGCCGATGGGCACGCAGGACGACGAGACGGGTCCCGCGGCGCCGGCGTCGCACCGCCGGGTCCAGCGCACGGGCGCGTCCCGGCTGCGCAGCGTGGGCAAGCACCTGGTGCTCCTCGTGGTGGGCTTCGTGATGCTCTACCCGCTGCTGTGGATGCTCTCGAGCTCGTTCAAGCCGACGTCGCTCATCTTCCGCGAGCCGGGGCTCATCCCGTCCGAGCTGGACTTCGGCAACTACACCGACGGCTGGACCGCGCTGCTGCACCCGTTCAGCCACTACCTGATGAACTCGTTCATCATCGTGGCCGGGTCGGTCGTCGGGAACCTGATCTCGTGCTCGCTCGCGGCCTACGCGTTCGCGCGGCTCAACTTCCGCGGTCGGCGGATCTGGTTCGCCATCATGCTCATGACGATCATGCTGCCGATCCACGTCGTGATCGTGCCGCAGTACATCCTGTTCTCCGAGCTGGAGTGGATCAACACCTACCTCCCGCTCATCGTGCCCAAGCTGCTGGCCACGGACGCGTTCTTCATCTTCCTCATGGTCCAGTTCTTCCGCGGGATCCCGCGTGAGCTCGACGAGGCGGCGCGCATCGACGGCGCCGGCCACGCCCGGATCTTCTTCCAGGTGATGATGCCGCTCGCCACGCCGGCGCTCGCGACCACCGCGATCTTCACGTTCATCTGGACCTGGAACGACTTCTTCAGCCAGCTAATCTTCCTGACCAACCCCGACATGTACACGGTGCCCGTGGCGCTGCGCACGTTCGTCGACTCGACGGGCGAGAGCTCCTGGGGACCGTTGTTCGCGATGTCCATCGTGTCGCTCGTCCCGGTGTTCCTGGTCTTCCTCTTCGGCCAGAAGTACCTCGTCAAGGGCATCGCCACGACCGGCATCAAGTAGCCGCACGACGGCGGGGCAGCGACGCCCCGCCGGCACCTCCACCGCACGCAACCACGCAGGAGCAGGACCTCGGAGCCGGCCGAGCACCACCCCCGGTGCAGTCCCCGCACGCCCGTGCACAGCCAGACACATCGATCCGAACACCACTGAGGAGCACGATGTCCCACCACACCCGCACCCGGACCGGGGGAGCGCGCGGCACGCGCGGCCTCCTGCGCTCGGCCGCCGTCGTCGTCGCCGCCGGCCTCGCGCTCACCGCCTGCGCCCAGGAGGCGCCGGACAACTCGCCCGAGGCCCCCGAGGCCGAGGAGTCCGTCGACCCGGACGCGCCGGTCACCATCAAGTTCTCGTGGTGGGGCTCGGACACCCGCCACGAGCTCACGCAGCAGGTGCTCGACAACTTCATGGAGAAGCACCCGAACATCACGGTCGTGAGCGACTTCACCGACTGGAACGGCTACTGGGACAAGCTCGCGACGACGGTCGCGGCGAGCGACGCGCCGGACGTCATCACGCAGGAGGAGCGGTACCTGCGCGACTACGCGACGCGCGGGGTCCTCGCCGACATCACCGAGTACAGCGACATCATCGACCTCGAGAACATGGACGAGTCGATCCTCGCGTCGGGCGAGATGGAGGGCGGCCAGTACGGCCTCCCGACGGGCGTCAACGCCTACGCGATCCTCGCCAACACGTCGGTCTTCGAGCAGGCGGGCGTCGAGCTGCCCGACGACGAGACGTGGACGTGGGACGACTACGTGGACGTCGCGACGGAGATCAGCGAGAAGGCGCCCGAGGGCATGTACGGCACGCAGGACTACGGCTTCAACGAGCCCGGGTTCGCGATCTTCGCCCGCCAGCGCGGCGAGGCGCTCTACAACGAGGACGGCTCGCTCGGCTTCAGCGAGGAGACCCTCGCCGAGTGGTGGGAGATCTCGCTGCAGCTGCGCGACCAGGGCGCGACGCCGCCCGCGGCCGAGACGGTCGAGGTCGACGCCGGTGGGCCCGAGCAGTCGCTCGTCGGCACCAACCGCGGCGGTATGGCGTTCTTCTGGACGAACCAGCTCGGCGCCGTGACGAACGCGTCCGGCCAGGACATCCAGCTGCTGCGCCACCCGGGCGAGTCCGAGCACGAGCGCACCGGGATGTACTTCAAGCCCGCGATGTTCTACTCGATGTCCGCGAACTCCGAGCACCCCGAGGCGGCCGCGACGCTGATCGACTACCTCCTCAACGACCCGGAGGCTGCCGAGGTCATGCTGTCCGACCGCGGCCTGCCTGCGAACACCGAGGTGCGCGCCGCGGTGATCGACCAGTTCTCCGACGTCGACAAGCAGGCGGCGGACTTCCTCTCCGACCTCGAGGACGAGATCGTCGACGGGCTGCCCGTGCCGCCCGTCGGTGCCGGTGAGGTCGCGGAGATCATCCGCCGCATCAACGCCGAGGTGCTGTTCGACCGGCTCTCGCCGGAGGACGCCGCGGCGCAGTTCGTCCAGGAGGTCGAGGCCGCGACCGGCCAGTGACGGCCCGATGACCGCGACGGTCCCCCGCGCGGCGCGCGCTCCTCGTGCGCGCCGCGCGGCGGGACCCGGCCGGACCTGGTAGGCATCGGCGGCAGGTGAGCAGGGAGGACGGACCACCATGGGTGGATCGAGGGGCGAGGGCCCCGGACGGCGTCGCTACGCCGTCGTCGGCACGGGCCACCGCGCCCAGATGTACGTCGACGCGCTGCTCGGCCCGCACGCCGAGGTCGGCGAGCTGGTCGCGTGGTGCGAGCCCAACCCGGCGCGCATGGACTTCTACGACGACGTCGTCCGCGCGGCGGGTGCGCCGCTGCCGGCGCGCTACGCGCCCGAGGACCTCGACAAGATGATCGACGTCGAGCAGGTCGGGACGGTCATCGTCACGAGCCCCGACCACACGCACGCCGAGGTCGTGGTGCGCGCGATGGACGCGGGCGCCGACGTCGTCCTCGAGAAGCCGCTCACGACCGACGTCGCGGGCTGCCGCCGGATCATCGACGCGGTCGAGCGCACCGGGCGCTCGCTCGTGCTGACGTTCAACTACCGGTATTCGCCGCGCAACACCGCGCTCAAGGAGGTCATCGCCTCGGGCGAGATCGGCGACGTGACGAGCGTGCACTTCGAGTGGGTGCTCGACACCATGCACGGCGCCGACTACTTCCGCCGCTGGCACCGCCGCAAGGACCTGTCCGGCGGGCTGCTGGTGCACAAGGCGTCCCACCACTTCGACCTCGTGAACTGGTGGATCGGGGACCTCCCGTCGCGTGTCTACGCGAGCGGGTCGCTGCAGTTCTACGGCGCGTCCAACGCCCGGCGCCGTGGACTCATCCGGCGCCCGGCGCGCGGCTCGAACCGCACCACGCGCAACGACCCGTTCCTGCTCGACCTGCGCGACGACGAGCGCCTCAAGCGCCTCTACCTCGACGCCGAGCAGCACGACGGGTACCTGCGCGACCGCGACGTGTTCACGTCGGGCATCACGATCGAGGACAACCTCTCGGTGGTCGTCGACTACGCGCGCGGCGCAACCCTCACCTACTCCCTCAACGCGCACAGCCCGTGGGAGGGCTACCGGGTCTCGGTCAACGGCACGGCCGGCCGCGCGGAGCTCGAGGTCGTCGAGCGCGAGGCGGTGCTCGTGGGCAAGGACGGCCGCGTCGTCGTCGACCCCAGCGCGGTGACCGACGCCGCCGCGGGCGGCGCGCGCCCGCGCGGTGAGCGGCTCGTGGTGCAGAAGCACTGGGCCACCGCCGAGGAGGTCGAGATCCCTGCGGGCGAGGGCGCCCACGGCGGCGGCGACGAGAAGATGCTCCGCGACCTGTTCCGCGGCGCCGAGCAGGACCCGCTGGGACGCGCGGCCGGGCTGCTCGACGGCGTCCGCAGCGTCGTCGTCGGCGTGGCGGGCAACGTGTCCCTGGAGACGGGCCTGCCGGTCCGGACGGCGGACCTGCGCCTGGGGCTGGGGTAGCCGGAGCGCTCCGCCTGCGATCGGGGGCGCTGGGAGACCCGGGCCACCGTGCTCCCGAGCTACGCGGCTCGGTCGGTCGTTCTTGGGGATGTTCCGCGTCGGCATGCGACGCAGATCTTCCCCAGGAATCGGTCGAGCCGGTGGATCAGCGCCGCATTGCGGGCCTGTGTCGTACCCCTGGCCGTCCCGGGGCGCGGGTCGCGGCCGAGCACGGCGTCCCCGCGCCAGGGTCGGCCGCCGTAGGTCGTGACTTCGCGTCGCCATATGACGCCAGGTCACCAGTGAGCGCTGGACGCGGAGGAGAGGCATCCGCAGCGGGGTGTTGTCGGCGGTCCTCGACGAGGATCATGGGTTCGCCGAGCGGAGGTGTGGCATGACGCAGGACGAGCGCGTCGCCGAGTTCCGCCGTCTGCACGAGGACGGCTGCTTCGTGATGCCGAACCCGTGGGACGTCGGCACGGCACGCGCGCTGGAGCAGCTGGGCTTCCCCGCTCTCGCCACGACGAGCTCCGGCTTCGCGTGGACCACGGGTCGGCCGGACACCGTGGTCCCGCTCGACGAGGTGCTGGCGCACCTGCGTGCCGTGGCGAGCGCCGTGGGCGTTCCGGTCAACGCGGACTTCGAGGGCGGCTACGCGGTCGACGCGGACCAGGTCCACGACAACGTGGCGCTCGCCGTGGGCACGGGCATCGCCGGCCTCTCGATCGAGGACTCGACCGGCGACCCGGACGAGCCGCTGCACGACGTCGACCTCGCCCTCGACCGCATCCGCGCTGCGCGCGCGGCGATCGACGCGAGCGGTACGGGTGTCGTCCTCACCGGCAGGTCGGAGGGCCTCGTCGCCGGACGTCCGGACATCGACGAGATCGTGCGTCGCCTGCGCGCCTACGCCGAGGCCGGCGCCGACTGCCTCTACGCGCCGCGCGCGACCGAGGTCGAGCACATCAGGGCGATCATCGCGGCGGCCGGGCCCAAGCCGGTGAACCTGCTGATCAACGCGCCGTTCATGACGATGGCGGAGGCCGCGGAGCTGGGCGTGCGGCGGATCAGCGTCGGCGGGACGCTCGCCCGTGCGGCGTGGGGCGGCTTCCTCGCGGCGGCGCGCGAGATCGCGGACGCCGGAACCTTCACTGCCTTCACCGGCCTGCCCGACGTCGACGGGCTGATGAGCCCGGGCTGAACGCGTCCGGCGCCCGTTCGTCGTTCGCCTGCCAGGGGAGCCGCGCACCACGGCCGGTCAGCCGCCCGACCGGCGGTCGATGCCGAGGGTGGCGATGAGGTCCTCGTGCAGCTCGAACCAGACGCGGTGGCACGAGTCGACGTCGGTGCCGTCGACCCAGCCCGGCTCGCCCGCGCGCGCGCGGCGGAGCGGCATCGAGAAGGCGCGCGGTGCGGAGCAGGATCCGCTGTGAGCGCGGTTGGTTTGTTTAACAGCGTACGGACAGTTTCCTCGGCGCCGCCGGGCGGGGAGAATTGGCAAGAAGCGGCTGTCGGTCAGGATCGGCCGACTTCTGCCCCGAGCTCGGGTAGCAGCAGGCGCCGGGCACCGGCCTGATCCGCAGGTCTATCGCCTCGCCTGTGACACTCCAACCGCCGGTCGATCACGACGCTGAGGTGCTCCGAGCACGATTCGGCCGCCCCACGGGCATGATGCTCCAAAAGGGCCCGCTGCCCGCATCAGAGGAGGCTCACGGCCGCTCGATCTGCCTCCACAGGTCATGGACGAGTTTTTTTCCGCCTCCGTCTTCAACGCCGTGATAGATTCCGCGCATGAACGCCATGGTCGCGGCTGCGGCGCCATCGATTTCCCACTTGCAGTCGGCAAATTCGCAGCCCTCGATGCCCACCTGGCTACTGCCGCTGTACACGAGCGTGCACCGTTCGAAGTGACACTCCACGAACCGCTTCTCGTCGAGTTCGATCCTGGCGTCTTCGAAGCGTGCGCCCCTAAATTCCTGCATGCTAGCCTTCCTTCGTCTCACGAGTTGGCGGGTCCGCACGGTGACGGTTCCCTCGTGCAATCACCGTTGCTTCACCATTGTTCTCAATGGCGATGGGCCCGTTGAACCAATTTCGGTCTGCCACGACGGTCGCTCTACTGCCCGGCTCGATTACCAGCCCGCCACCATTTATTACATTCCCGACCATTTGCAGATTGCCGTCACCGACGACGCGCAGAACGCCCGGCCCGTGCGTGCCTGACGAGCTCTGCGCGGGCGCCGAATCCGACTCGGACTTCAGCCTCGCGCGCGCGCGTCCCGTTATGCCAGCGAACATCGGAACCAAGGCCGCAATCCCGCCGCAAGTTCCGCAGGTTGAGGTCTCATGCCGTCGGGCAATGGGCCGGCTCTCCTCAAAGCGATGGCCACCGTCGATGCAACGATACTCATACAGGGGCATTTACCGCTCCCGCCGCGGCGCGCGTCGTTGGCGGTTGCGCCGGAAGGTCGAGTTTCGCGCCTCCCCATGGATGAACCCATCCGTTCCTTCCGACTCATTGTCTTCGAACAATGAGTCATGGAACTTTCCCTTAGCAAAAAAGGATGGGGCGGCGGGGTCGGCTTCTCCCTTGCGTCCGGCGAGTAGCCCGATCGCCGACAAGGCGAAAAAGACCACGGAGACTACAAGCAGCAACCAGAACATGCTCCCTTCAGCAACGAAGATAGCAAATAGGAAGCTAGGGATGGCTAGAAGAAGCGGCGAGAGCCTACCCAGCGTCTGAACGGTCATGCGACGACGCTAGCGCGGCGCGATGTCGCCCAACAGAGTGTCTTGGTGCCTTGTCGCCGTCTCCTCGACGTGTGTCGCTCCGCGGTCTTGTCGGGAGGGGCGGGAGTAGAAGCGCCAGGCTGTCAACCACGTGAGCCAATGACGGTCAGCCGCCCGACCGGCGGTCGACGCCGAGGGTGGCGATGAGGTCCTCGTGCAGCTCGAACCAGACACGGTGGCACGAGTCGACGTCGGTGCCGTCGACCCAGCCCGGTTCGCCGACGCGCGCGAGGCGGAGCGCCGCGGAGTAGCGGGCGTCATAGCCCTGCAGCCGGACCAGCACGGCGCCGAGGCGCTCGGCGAGCGGTGCGAGGGAGCGGTCGATGTCGGCGAGCTCGTCGAGCACGCGCGCGTCCCAGGCGCTGTCGGCGTGGTCGTTGACGGCGAGCGCGTCGCCCCCGGCGGGACGGAGCTGCCAGTCCGTGCACGCGCGCTGCAGCCGGGCGTTGAGCGGCAGGAAGGCGCCGTGCACGTCGCGGACGTCGTCGGCGCCCTCCACCGAGGCGAGCTCGGCTGCGAGCCGGCGCTCGTCCTCCGCGCGCCCGCGGTCGGTCAGGGACCAGCCGCTCAGGTCGCCGAAGGCGGAGTGCTGCACCCAGCCGCGCGCCTCGGCGTCGAGCAGGTCCTCCTCGGTCTCCGCGGGGTCGAGCCCGAAGCGCCGCGCGACGACGTCTGCGGTGCCGAACCCCGTGATGCGGACCGCGTGCAGCACGAGCAGGTCGCGCGGCGACGTCGCGGGCGTGCGGGCACTCATGAGCTGCCGCCCTGCCGTGCCGTCAGCCGGGAGAAGTGCTGGTGGCACGCCTGCGGTGAGTTGAAGCCCATGGCCTCGGCGATCTGCGCCCACGTCAGTCCCGCGCCGCGTGCGGCGAACAGCAGGCCGGCCTCGAGGCCGTCCGCCTCGGCCCGCGCCGCGGGGAGGAGCGCAAGCGACTCGAGGAGGTCGTCGGGCGCCAGCTCCGCCGACCGCCACAGGGCGAAGTGCGCGAGGTCGGTCGCCGACGGCGGCACGGGCCGCGGCCGCCACGGCCGCGGCTCGAGCCCGTCCGCGCCGAGCGCGAGGAGCCGGCGGCTCGCCTGGCGCTCACGCTCCGCGCGCGCTCGGTCCGCCCTAGCCAGGTCGGCCTTGTCCGCGTGCGCGCGGTGGGCGTCGTCGTCCTTGCTCTGCATGGCGCGATCCTCCAGACTCGACGCGTCGATGTCAACGAAACGTTGAGGGGTGCCCGGTGATCGTCGAGCTGCGTGACGCCGTCGTGCCGACGTGCGGCGGCAAGGCCGGCGCGCTCGGGGCGCTGGTGCGCGCGGGGCTGCCCGTGCCGGACGGCTTCGCCGTGCCGCTCGACGTGCATCGCGCCGCCGCTCGGCAGGGTGCTGACCGCTCCGTCCCGCCTCGCGCGGGCGACGACGCACCGGAGTCGCTCCCGCTCCCCACCGGGTTGGTCGAGGCGCTCGCGGGCGGCCTCCGGGCGCTCGGTGACGTCCCGGTGGCCGTCCGGTCGTCCGCCATGGGCGAGGACACGGCCGAGGCCTCCGCGGCCGGCCAGCACGAGAGCGTCCTCGCCGTGAGCGGTGTCGACGACGTCGTCCTGGCGGTCCGGGCGTGCTGGGCGTCACTCGACTCAGAGCGCGCGGCGGCCTACCGCGACGCGGCGCGCGGGGCGCCGTCGGCGGGGATGGCTGTGCTGGTGCAGCGCCTGGTGGACGCGGAGGTGTCGGGAGTGATGTTCACGGCGGCGGACCCGCGCGGCGAGACGCGGATCGAGGCGTCGTGGGGACTCGGCCCGAGCGTCGTCGGCGGCGTCGTGACGCCCGACGCGTACCGGGTCGCGGCCGACGGCGCGGTGACGCGCACGCTCGGCGACAAGCGCACGCGGCTCGACCGCGTGGGCGGCGAGCTCGTGACCAGCGCCGTCGCCCACACCCGTCGGCACGCGCTCGACGACTCGACCCTGCGCGCGCTCGTGGCGCTCGGTCGGCGGATCGCGACGCTGCTCGGCCGGCCGCAGGACGTGGAGTGGGCCCTCGCGGGCGGGACGCTGTGGGTGCTCCAGGCCCGTCCGGTCACGGCTGCGCCGCCACCGCCCGCGGCAGCCGTGCCGACCGCCACGGGCGGGGTGCTCACCGGGACGCCCGGCAGCGCCGGGACGGTCACAGGCCCGGCGCGGGTCGTGCGCGGCGCGACCGACTTCCACCGCGTGCGGCCGGGTGACGTGCTCGTGTGCCCGTACACCGACCCGGCGTGGACGCCGCTGCTGCGGATCGTCGCCGGCGTGGTGACCGAGACGGGCGGGGTGCTGTCCCACGCCGCGATCGTGGCGCGCGAGCTGCGCATCCCCGCCGTCCTCGGCGTCACCGACGCGACCACGCGGGTCGACGACGGCGTGCACCTGACCGTCGACGGCGCCGCCGGCACCGTCACGCCCCGCGTCACGTGAGCGGCACCCTTGGCGCCGGGACCGGTCAGCCCGCCATGATCGGCGGCGCGGCGTCGGTGTCGAGGAACGTCGTCACGGCGTCGACGACCATCGTCGTGCGGCTCAGGCCGAAGAAGTGCGTCGTGCCCGGGAAGACGGCGAGCTGCGACGTCGGCACGCCGTCGAAGTCGCCGTTGACGTCCCCGCCGCGCAGCTGGAGGAAGCGGACGGCGTGCTCGAGCCGCACCATGTCGCAGTCCCCGACCGTGATGAGCGTCGGGGCGGCGATCCCGCGGATGGCGTCGTCCGACCAGCCCGCGAAGCCCTCGTCGAAGTGGCTCAGCTTGGTCAGCAGGTCCTGCAGCTTCTCCGGGTGCGGCGACTTCGCGCGGTACGCGGCCTCCATCGGCGTGCCCGCGATCATGTCGACCGTCATCTCGGCGACGGCCTCGGTGTTCTCGCCGCGGTCGCCGTCCGGGTGGAACGAGACGGACGAGACGACGAGGCGCCGCACGAGCTCCGGGTGCTCGACGGCCAGGTGCAGCGCGACCGCGCCGCCCACGCTGAAGCCGAACACGTCGACCTGCGCGAGGCCGAGGTGCTCGAGCAGGCCGACGACGTCGGCCGCGAGACCTGCGGCGGTCAGCGGGCGGTCGGCGTCGTTGGTGCGTCCGTGGCCCTGGAAGTCCGCGGCGACGACCTGCCGGCCCTGCGCCAGGTGCGGGATGAGCGCGCCGAACTGCTGGTCGATGTCGAACAGCCCGCCGTGGAGCAGCAGGAGCGGGGTGCCGCCCGAGCCGTGGATCTCGTAGTACATCTGCAGGCCGTTCACGGGCGCGTACCCCGTCGTGGGGGCCTGCGTCGGGGTGGTGCTGGTCTGCTGCGTCACTGCGTCCTCCTGGTCGGTAGCGGCATCACGTCCGACTGTCGACCATGGGAGATCTCATCGGCCAGCTCGAATGCTGCTCCCGGCGCCTGCTTCGCTGGTGACCTTGCGTCGCCATGTGACGCGAGATCACCAGCCAAGGGGCCGCTGGCGGGCCGCCGCAGGTGGGGGCTGTGGTCCGGGCGGTCGGCGGCCTACGGTCGGGGCATGAGGATCACCCTGGACATCGACCTCGACAAGGTTCCCGAGCCGAAGGGCGAGGAGGTCGGCCGCATCCTGCGCTACTGGGGCGGCGCCGCCAAGCAGCTCGACCTCGCGACCGAGGCGGAGATGCCGCTCATGGACAGCGCGTACCAGCAGGTCGGCACGCTGCGCATCGGCTGACGCCCCGCGGCCGGGGCGCGACGGCACCGCACCGGGAAGATCCGCGTCGCTCGGCGACGCAGACCTTCCCGAAGAGGCCCCACGTCTGTGGGGCGGCCCGGCGTTGCTCTCAGGCATGCCGCACGGGAGGATCCGCACGTGCTGCGCCCCCGACGGTCCTTCGCCACGCCCCGCGCCCACGCGCTCGCGGCCCGCGGGGTTGCGGCCTTCGCGCTCACCGGCACGCTCGTCACCGGCGTCCTCGCTGCCGGGCCTGCGGCTGCCACGCCGCCGATCGACCTCGCGGACGAGCTGACGGACGCGGCCGGCGTCCTGGGCGTGGCCGAGGAGCGCGCGGTCGAGGACGCGCTCGACCGGCTCGCGGACGAGACGCCGTACCAGCTCTTCGTCGTCTTCGTCGACGACTTCGACGACCTCGACGCCGTCACCTGGGCCCACGAGACCGCGTCGATGTCGGGCCTCGGCCGGGACGACCTCCTGCTCGCCGTGGCGGTCGAGGCCCGCGAGTACCGGGTCTCCGCCCACGACGACCTCGCGCTCACCGACGCCCAGCTCGACGAGGTCGAGGCCGAGCGGATCGAGCCTCAGCTGCGCGACGACGACTGGGGCGGCGCGGCCATCGCCGCGGCCGACGGCTACCGCGCCGCCGCGACGACGAGCACGAGCCCGTGGCCGTTCCTGCTCACCGTCGTCGTCGGACCGCTCGTCGTCGGGCTGCTCCTCTGGGCGGCGCACCGGCGTCGCGTGGCGAGGCGGGCGGCGGCGGTGGGGGACATCGGGCCCGCGGGCCTCACGCTCGAGGAGCTCGAGCAGCGCGTGGGTGCCTCGCTCGTCGCGGTCGACGAGGCCGTGCGCGCCTCCGAGCAGGAGCTCGGCTTCGCCCAGGCGCAGTTCGGCACCGAGGCCACCATGACGTTCGACGACGTCATCGCGAAGGCCAAGAGCACGCTGACCCAGGCCTTCGCGCTCCGCCGCACGGTCGACGACATGGACCGCGACGCGGCGCGCGAGCGGCGCGAGGCCCTCGTCGAGGTGCTGCGCCTGTGCGACGAGGTCGACGACGCCCTCGACGCGCAGAAGGAGGCGTTCGACGCGCTGCGCGACCTGCACGCCCGCGCGCCCGAGACGCTGGCCGAGCTCGAGCGGCGCGCGACCGAGCTGGAGCAGCGGCTGCCGGCCGCGCGGGCCACCCTCGCGACGCTTGCCGCGACCTACCCACCAGCGGCGCTGACCTCGGTCCAGGGCAACGCCGACGCCGCGCAGGCCGTGCTGTCCCAGGCGCGCGCGTCGGTCGCGCAGGGACAGGCCGCGCTCGACACGGACCGCGCCAAGGCCGTCGCCCTCGCGCGCAGCGCCGAGGACGCCGTCGTCCGGGCCGGCTCCCTGCTCGCCGCGGTGCACGGCGCGGGCGACGAG
>NZ_JACVQL010000151.1 GCF_019733465.1 Actinotalea ferrariae
CCGCCCGCCCGCCCGCCCTGCGCCGCCCGCCCTGCGCCGTCAGCCGCCAGCCGCCCGCTCCCCGCCGCAGGCCCTCGCCGCCGGCTGCTCCCCGGAGCCGTACAGAAGCTCGCATTCGAACTCGTGCGCCGATGGACGAGTTCCGTACGTCGTGATCTGCACGGATGCTCGAACGAAGACGGCCGGCCGGCGGGGCGGCGGGCCGGCAGGACGGCGGGGCGGCGGGGCGGCGGGACTGAGGGCTGAGGGGCCGGGGGGGCTGGCTCAGCGCTCGGGGGAGCCGTAGACGAGGACGGTGGTCTCGACGGGCTCGTCCGGCGCCAGGAGCACGCGGGCGGTCCGGTCGTCGCCGAACGTGAGCGAGCAGCCGGTCGTGCCGTCGGGCACGGCTGCCTGGCCGTCGTCGCCGAGCAGACCCAGCATCTCGGCCTCGTGGGTCGGCAGCTTCTCCACGCTCTCCGCGCCCGCGCCCTCGCACAGGGCCTCCGCCTCGGCGCGCGCCGCGCTGAAGGTGACGACCGAGGCGTCCGTGAACGGCTCGTTCTCGACCAGGCTCACGCGGAGGTCCTGGGCGGAGTCCGGGAGCGTCAGGCCGGCGTCGGAGAGGAGCCCCGGCGCCGTCTCGGCGGACTCCTCGGTACCGAGCTGGCGGGCGAGGGCCGGCTCGTCGTCGTCGGCGGGTGTGCACCCGGCGGCGAGCGCGAGGACGAGGACGACCGCGGGGATCGCGGTCCGACGTGCTGAGGGGCGGAGCATCGTGGTCCCGTTCCGGCCCGCAGGCCCGTGCCGATCCGGCGACGCCGCGTGGGCGTCCGGCGCCCGGGCGGACGCGCGACGGCGATCATGCCAGGCTCCCGGACCCGCCCTGCCACCGTCGGGACCCGCTGCTAACGTCCGAGGTCGACCGCCACGCGAAGGAGACTCCGATGGCCGTGCCGCTGCCGAAGGGCTACCCGCCCGTCCTGTACATCCCGTGCGTCCGCGAGGTCACCGACCCGGCGGACCTCGAGATGCAGTACCGGACCACGAAGGACGGCCGGACGGCGATCCTCGTCTACTCGGCCCTCGACCGGCTGCTGCACTGCTGCGGCGAGGACCAGCCCTGGTTCGTCCTGCCGACCGCCGAGCTGCAGCGGATCTGGGACGCGGCACCGTTCGACCTCGTGCTCCTCGACCTCGTGGTGCCGGAGGAGCAGCGGCAGGGGGCGCCGGCATGAGCGTCAACGTCGACCACGCGGGTCTGACCAGCATCGCGAGCGGCCTGCGGACCGCGGGCACGGACCTGGACGCCGCGACGGCCGGGGCGCCGTCGAGCGTGGACGCGGGCCTCGCGTCCGGGCTGGTCGGGGCGATCCTCGCGACGACCGCCGACGTCGTCGTGCGGCTCGCGTACGAGGCGGACCACCTGGCGGGGCTCGTGGACGAGAGCAACGCGGCCTACCTCGCGGGCGACGCCTCGAGCGCGAGCAGCCTCGGCACTCTCGCGGGATCGCTCGAATGAGCTCGATCGACACGCGCGTCGACGGGTCGCCGAGCGCCCTGCTGAGCGCCGCCGGGTTCCTCACGGGAACGCTCGCGCCGGGCGCGACGGCGATGGACGACGCCGTCCACGCCCAGCGCGGGCAGGTCGCGGAGGCGTGGGAGGGCGACGCCGCCGAGGGCCTGCGGGGCAGGCTCGCCACGCTGACCAGCGGGGCGGGCACGCTGTCGAGCGCGGTCACCGCGGCCGGGCTCGAGCTCGAGCGGCTTGGCACCGTGCTCGAGGGCGTCCAGGCGGACATGGAGAGCGCGCGCAGCCAGGCGGCCGCGGGCGGGCTCACCGTGTCCGGGACCGTCATCCAGGGACCGGGTGCACCGCCGCCGTCGGTCCCAGCACTACCGGTCGACCACACGCCGGCCGAGCGCCAGGCCTACGACACCGGCATGGCCGCGATCAGCGCCTACAACACGGCGAAGGCCGCGTGGGACACGGTGGTCGAGCTCGTCGAGTCGGCGCACGAGCGTTGGACCGACGCGATCAACACCGCGTCGTCGACGTGGGAGTCGAACGCCGGCAACCTCGCCACGGTCGCGTCGAGCCTGCTGACCGCGGGTGCCTCGGCGAGCGCGATGGCGGCGATCGCGTACAACGCGCGCCTCATGCGTGGCTTCCACCTCGAGTCGGCCGCGGCGTACCGGGCGCACGTCAACGCCGTGACGCCGGGCGGCCGGCTCACGACGACGCCCGGCCACTACTACGACCTGCTCGACTCCGCGGCCCAGCACGCCGACGACGCCGCGCGTGCCGGCCAGACGGCGAGGGCGCCGCGCGTCCCGGCCGGGCTGGCTCGCGGCCTGTTCTGGCTCGGCGTCGGCGCGACCATCTACGGCTACCACGACGACGTCCAGAACGGTGAGTCCGAGGCGCAGGCGGCGGTCTCGAACGGCGCCGGGTTCGCGGCGTCGCTCGGCGCCGGCGCGCTGGCCGGGGCCGCCATCGGCTCCGTCGTGCCCGTCGGCGGGACCATCGTCGGCGCCGTCGCGGGGACGATCATCGGGGCGGGCGTCGGCATCATCACCTCCGGCGCGATCGACTCCATGTGGGAGAACGGGGTCGACGGCATCGAGGACGTGGGCAACGCGATCGTCGACGGCGTCGAGGAGCTCGGCCAGACGGTCAGCGACGCCGGCAGCATGATCGGCGACGCGGCGGGCGCCGTCGGAGGCACGGTGAAGGATGCCTGGAACTCGATCTTCTGAGGTCGGCCGCGGGCCGCTGCCCGGGGTCGGTCGCGGGCTCCTGTGGTTCGTCGTCGTCGTCAACGCGATCATCGGTCTCGTCGCCGTCGTCGTCTCGGTCGGGGTGCTGCTCGCGCCCGCGCAGGACCGGCCGTGGAGCGTCGGGACGGGCGTGCTCGTGCTCCTGGGCGGCCTGGGCTGGCTGGGTGTCCTCGCGTTCGGCTTCTACCGCAACTACCTCCACCAGCCCCCGGCCACGGGCAGACGCGTGACCCTCGCGGAGGTCGAGGGCGAGCGCGCCGTGGTGCTGCCGTGGCGGACGACCTTCCTGCACGCCCCGCTCTGGATGTCGGTCTTCGTGGCGATCGTCTTCGGCGGCGGCGCGATCGCCTTCCGGAACCAGGGCAACCCCGGCTGGTGGATCCTCGCGATCGTGGCGGTGCCCGTCGTGCTGGTGCTCCCCGACAAGCTGATCCAGCTGACGCGCACCTGCCGTGTCGTCATGTCGCCCCGCGGCATCGGCGTCAACGGCTGGGACGGCGACGCCTGGCTCGACTGGGACGACGTCCAGGGCATCGCGTTCGACCAGGTCAACCAGTGGACCGTCCTGCGCGTGGTCGGCCGCGACGGCGCCGCGTCGTGGCGGTTCCGACGCCGGCCCCGGGTGCTCAACGCGATCACCCCGAAGGGGCCGTGGGTCGACATCCCGGGCCCGGCGCTCGAGGTCGAGGTCATGGCGCTGTTCGACGCCATCGCGCACTACACCCGGCACCCCTCGGCACGCGCCGAGCTCGCGACCGAGACGGGCCGGCGCCGCGTCGTCGGCGCTGGGACGCCGACCGCCTGACCGGCGCGCGGGCGCGGGTACCCGCCCCGCGCCCCGCGCCCCGCGCCCCGCGCCCCGGGCGCCGCCCGACGCAGGATGGGCGATACGTCAGGTGTGCGTCCGGACGACCTGTCCCTGTCGGACGTTCCCGATCATGGCGAACTGGAAGTCGATGGCCGGCTCCCCCGTGACGACGGCCGCCCGTGACGAGTCCCGGATCGTCGTGGTGATCGTGGTCCCGCCCGGATCGGTGACCTTCTGCCGGAACCGCGTGGCGGTGATCGGGCCAGTGCCGGTGAAGGTCAGGTCCAGCTCGATCGTGCCCGCAGGCTCCCCGTCGAACGTCGTGATTGGCACGGTCGCCACGAGGCGGCCCGACGAGAGGTTCGGCCGGACGTCGAGGAGGTCCGGCGTCGCCTGCCCCTCGCCGAAGCTGCCCGTGTCACCGCCGCACACGTCGACACGCGAGTCGAGCACCAGGACGATCGGCTCCCCGGTCGTGTCCGCCATCGCCTGGACGAACACGTGCCGTTCGATGCAGCCGTCGAGGACGTCGGCCTGAGCCTGGATGAGAGGGCCGCGGATGCGCGTCCGGGTCGTCTCGGTCGCGGCGCCGGCCGGGCCGACGAGGCCGGTCAGCGCGACGAGTGCGAGCGCGCCGGCTGCTGCGAGGGCGCGCAGGGCACGGGCTCGTGAAGCGGGCATGGACGTCTCCTTGCGTACTGCGGCACGCAGTACGGAGCCCTTGGCCCATCGGGGCGGAGGGGCGCGTCGTCGCGCCGCTCGAGGTGGATGGTGGTGTCGGGGAGCGGAGGCCGTGGAGGCGGCGGTCCCCGAGTGGCTCGCCCGGACGCGGGGCCCGGGCGGTGTGGCGGCGCCGCACGTCGGCTCCGCGGGTCGGTGCGCCGCAGCGGCGCGCCATGTCACCTGCAACGCTAGCGCCGGACGTCCGCCGTGGACAGACCGCTGGGCGTGGCTCGCCTGCCGACGAGCGTCGCCCCCAGCGCCGCCGTCGCGAGCGCGACGACCGCCGCGGCGGTGAACACCGCCGAGAAGCCGCCCCCCGAGACGAAGTCGGCGGCAGCACCGACCGCTCGGGTGGCCGCCGTGCCGATCGCCGTGAACGCCGCCATCCCCAGGGCCGCGCCGACCTGCGTCGCCGAGCCCGCAAGGCCGGACGCCAGGCCCGAGCGAGCTGCCGGCACGGCGGAGGCGATGACCATCGTCGTCGGCGTGAAGCTCAGCGCCACGCCCGTCGCGACGAGCATGAGGCCGGGCAGCACGTCGGTGACGAACGAGCCGCCGTCGGGCGTGCGCGCCAGCCAGAGGTGCCCGCCCGCGAGGACGACGAGCCCGGCGACCATGCTGCGCTCCGGCCCGAGCACGCGCAGGACCCGCGGCAGGACGGCGACCGAGACGACGAAGCCCGCGAGCGACGTCGGGACGCTGGCCAGGCCCGCGACCTGCGGCTCCATCCGCAGCGCCTGCTGCAGGTAGAGGGCGATGAGGACGAAGGTCGACGCGCGCGTGCCGCCGCCGAGCACGGCGAGCACGACGCCCGTCGACAGCGTGCGGGAGCGGAAGACGTCGAGCGGGACGAGCGGGTCGGCGGCGCGGCGCTCGGCGGCGAGGAACACCACACCGAGCGCGACCGCCACGCCGGCGCCGAGGAGCACCGACGGCGACGTCCACCCGTGGTCCGGCACCGCGAGCGCGGCGTGGACGAGCGCGAGCACGGCGCCGGTGACCGACGCGGCGCCGAGCGCGTCGAACTGCCGCCTCGTCCCTGCACCCCGAGTCCCGTCGAGGAGGCGGGGCGCCGCGACCAGGGCGATCGCGGAGACCGGCACCGTGGCGAAGAAGATCCACGACCAGCCGACCGTGCCCGCGAGCAGGCCGCCGACGAGGACGCCGGACGCGCCGCCGAGCGTCGACGCCGCGCCCCACGCCGCCATCGCGCGCGCGCGGGCGGGACCCGGGAAGGTGACGAGGAGCAGCGCCATCGCGGCCGGGCTGAGCGCCGCGGCGCCCGCGCCCTGGACCACGCGGCCGGCCACCAGGAGCCACTCGGTCGATGCCGTCCCGGCCACGAGCGTGCCGAGCGTGAAGACGGCCGAACCGATCATGAGCATCCTGCGGCGCCCGACGACGTCGGCGACGCGGCCCGCGAGCAGCAGCAGGCCGCCGAACGCGAGGACGTAGGCGTTGACCACCCACGCCAGGCCCGCCGGCGTGAGCCCGAGGTCGCGCTGGATGGACGGCAGCGCGACGTTGACGATCGACGTGTCGAGCATGACGACGAACTGGGCGGACACGAGCAGCGCGAGCGCCGCGGTGCGGTGCCCGCCTCCGGGTGCGGCGACGTCGTCGGGCGCGGTGGCGGGTGCGGCAGCTGCGGCCGGGGAGACCGCCGGGGCGGCGGCAACCGCCGGGGCAACGGGCGAGCCGACGGCGCTCATCGGGCCACCTCGTCCGTGCCCGCGGCGACGAGCGGGCGGTACGCGGCCGGCGCCCAGCCGGCGATCACCTTGTCGCGGAGCGTCGCGCCGAGGCCGGCGTAGAAGCGCTGCGCCCCCGTGTTCTCGGGCTCGACGCCCCACGTGAGCAGCAGACCCTCGGGCTCCGCGACGGCGGCCATCGCGGTCAGCAGCCGGCGGCCGAGGCCGTTGCTGCGCTCGCCGGGCCGCACGTAGACGTCGTCGACGGCGAGCACGTCGCCGCCCGTCCACAGGTGCAGGCGGCGCACGGCCGAGGTGTAGCCGAGCGCCCGACCGTCCCGCTCAGCGAGGAGGACGACGACGTCGTCGCGCTCGAGCAGCTGCTGCCACCGTTCGGCGGTGACGCGGACGTGCTCGGTGTCGCCCTCGTGCGCGGCGATCTCGAGGACCAGGGTCTGGACCGTCGCGGCGTCGGCCGGGACGGCGCGACGGATGGTCACGGTCGGCGCGCCCGCGGGGACGGCGGTCGCGCTCGGCGAGGTGGTCATGTCGTGGCTCCTTCGTGGGCTGGTGTGCGGTCGCCTGTGCGGTGACGTGCTGCGTCGAGGCTGCCGCGGGCACCGCGGGGTTCTCGCCGGTGGAATCACCGGGATCTCCCCGCGGTGCCGCGGTGCCGCGGTGCCGTGAGTGCGGGTCAGTGCCGTGACTGCCGGTCAGTGCGTCGCGATCGCCTGGAGCACGTCCATCCGCGCGGCCCGGCGCGACGGCGCCAGGCCGGCGACCAGACCGGCGACGACGGCGACCACCAGGACGACGGCGAGCCGGCCCGCCGGCAGGGCGATGGCGAGCGGCGCGGAGCGCCCCAGCGCCGTCACCGTCGCCGCACCCAGCCCGACGCCGAGCGCCAGGCCGAGGGCGCCGGCGATGGCCGCGACGAGCACGGCCTCGGACCGGACCATCGCGCCGATCTGCCGGCGCGTGCCGCCGACCGCCCGCAGCAGGCCGATCTCGCGCGTCCGCTCGGCGACCGACAGCGCGAGCGTGTTGGTGATCCCGAGCAGCGCGATGACCACCGTGAGCACGAGCAGCACCGTCACGAGGCCGAGCACCTGGTCCACGGTCGCGCCGCGGGCCTCGGCCGCCGCGGCCTGGTCCCGGACGGCGGCCGTGGGGTGGTCGGCGAGCACGCCCTCGACAGCTGCCCTGACCTCGTCGGCCGGCACGCCGTCGGCGGCCCGGACGAAGACGCTCGCGTCGAGGTCCTCGGTGAAGTGCGCCGCGTAGGTGTCCAGCGAGACGAACCAGCCCGTCGAGAGGGCCTGGGCGTCCACCGAGTCCAGCACGCCGACGACGGGTAGGCGCTGGTCGCCGGTGTACGAGAACGTCATCGTGACCGTGTCGCCGACCTCGAGCCCGCGCTCCTCGGCCACGGACGCCGCGACGACGACGCCGCCGTCGGCGAGCGCGTCGAGCGAGCCCGCGACCATGTCGAGGTCCGTGACCTCGGCGAGGGTGGCCGGGTCGATCGCGGACAGCGCGCTCGTCTGCCCGCCGTCGAGCCAGTGCCCGTACCGGAGGCGCGACATCGCCGCGACCTCGGGCAGCTCTCCCACGTGGTGCGCGACGTCGGTCGAGAGGCCGCCGAGCATCTCGGCGCGGGCGCTCTCGACCACGAGGTCGGCCGTGACGGTCTCGCGGTAGGTCCCCGTCATGCCCTCCCGGAGGGACGTCGCGACCACCGTCATGAAGGCGATGAGCGCGAGGCCGAGCGCGAGCGCCATCGCGGTCGACGTGGTGCGGCGCGGCGCCCGCGCGGCCGACTCGCGAGCCAGGTGCCCGGTGACGCCCGTCCGCAGGAGCGGCGCCCCGACGAGGCGGGCGAGCGACGGCATGAGCACCGGCCCGAGCAGCGCGAGCCCGACGACGGTCGCGACGGCCGCAGGCACGAGCACCATCACCGGGGCACCGGCGACGACCGCCGCGACCCCGGCGAGACCGAGCGCGAGCGGGACCCCGCGCAGCGCGCGGCGCGCCCGGCTGGGCGAGGTCCTCCCACCAGCGAGGTCGACCGAGGCGCGGAGCGCCTCGACCGGGGCCACGCGCGCCGCCCGCCGAGCCGCGCCCACGGCTGACACCACGGTGACCACGAGGCCCAGGACGACGGAGACGACGACCGACGACGCAGAGACCACGGTCACGCCCTCCGGCAGCGGGAGGCCGAAGGCTGCCATGACGGAGCGCAGGCCCCCGGCCGCGAGGACGCCGAGCGCCGCGCCGAGCACGCCGCCGAGCACGCCGATCAGCACGGCCTCGCCAAGCACGGCCCGCGTGACCTGGCCCGACGTCGCGCCGGCGGCCCGGAGCAGCGCGAGCTCGCGGCGCCGCTGGCTGGTCACGATCGCGAACGTGTTCGCGATGAGGAGGCCGCCGACGAGCACCGCGGCAGCGGACATGGCGGTGAGCACGAGGCCCAGCGAGCCGAGCTGCTCCTTCGCCGCGTCGGCGCTCGCCGCCGCGGTGTCCTGCGCCGTCGCGACGTCGTAGTCGTCGCCGAGCGCCTGCCGGACGGCGGCCAGCACGTCCGGCACCGACGCGCCGTCGGCCGCGGTGACACGCAGCTCGGAGACGCCGTCGCCCAGCTCGAGCATGCGCTGTGCGTCGTCGAGGGTCACCATCGCGATGGTCGCGCCCGGCAGGCCGTCGGCGTCGCCGAAGCCGGCCAGGCCGACGACCTCGAGGTCGGTGCGCAGGTCGGTGAGCACGGCGACCGTGTCACCGACGCCCACGCCGGCGGCGGTGGCGGTGGCCACGTCGAGCACGACCTCGCCCGCCGCCGCGGGCGCGCGCCCCTCGCGCACCGCGAACGCGCCGAACGGCTCGGGCGCCCACGACGTCAGGACGGACGCGCCCGACGGCACGACGGCCTCGCCGTCGACCTCGAGCAGACCCTGGCCCTCGGCCACGGGCATGACCTGGTCGACGGCCTCGACGGAGCGGACGCGGTCGACGACGTCGGGACCCAGCGGGTCGCGGTCGACCTCGACGCCCATCGCTGCGCCGAACACCGCGGCGTCGCGGACGGTGAGGTCGACGCCCGCGGCGGCGGTGCCGAACTGCTCGTCGAGCAGGTGGTCGGAGGTGTCCGTGAGCAGCAGGCTGCCGGACACGAAGGTCACCGCCAGGACGACGGCGAGCAGGGTGAGGGCGAACCGCGCACGGTGCGCCACGACGTCACGCAGGGTCAGGTGCCACATCTCAGACCTCCGCCCGCGGCGCGGGCTGCTCGAGCCCGGCCATCCGGGCCAGGACGGTCGGGACGGTGGGATCGGTGAGCTCGCCGGCGACGCGGCCGTCGGCGAGGAAGACGACGCGGTCGGCGAACGACGCCGCCGTCGGGTCGTGCGTGACCATGACGACGGTCTGGCCGAGCTCGCGCGCCGCGCGCTGGAGGAACGCCAGCAGCGCGTGGCCGTGCCGCGAGTCGAGGTTGCCGGTGGGCTCGTCGGCGAAGACGATCTCCGGCCGCGTGACCAGCGCGCGGGCGACGGCGACGCGCTGCTGCTGCCCGCCGGACAGCTCGCTCGGCCGGTGCGTGAGGCGGTCCCCGAGGCCGAGCGTCGCCACGAGCTCCGCGAGCCAGGTCCGGTCGGCGCTGCGACCGGCCAGGCGCAGGGGGAGCGTGATGTTCTCCTCCGCCGTCAGCGACGGGACGAGGTTGAACGCCTGGAAGACGAAGCCCAGGCGCTCGCGGCGCAGCAGGGTCCGCTGCCGCTCGGAGAGGGCCGTGACCTCGGTGTCGCCGAGGCGGATGGATCCCTCGTCGACGTGGTCGAGGCCGGCCATCGCGTGCATGAGGGTCGACTTCCCGGAGCCGGACGGGCCCATGACCGCGGTCAGACGGCCGGCCGGGATGGTGACGTCGGCGCCGTCGAGCGCGCGGACCTCGGTGCTGCCGCGTCCGTAGACCTTGACGAGGCCGCGGGCGAGCGCGGCGGGGGCGGGTGCGCCGGGTGACGCGTCGGTGGGTGAGGGCGGGGTGGTGAGGAGGGTCATCGGGTTCTCCTGCTGGGTGTGGGTGTGGGTGTGGGTGTGGGTGTGGGTGAGTGGGATGGTCGAGCTGGTGGTCTCAGCCGAGGGGCGCGACGCAGTGGCCCGTGCGGGTGACGGCGGCCTCGACGTCGGCGCGGTCCACGGGCTCGTCCGCGACGACGGTGAGGGTCCGGCGCGTGTGGTCCACGGCGACGGAGCGGATGCCGGGGACCTGGCGGACGGACACCAGGGCGGCGTCGAGGCAGTGGCCGCAGACCTCGCCGGCGACGCGCACGGTGGTGCTGCCGACGAAGGTGCGGGGCGTGGACCGCATCACGGCGGGGCTCCTGATCTCTCGGTGACGGTGCCGCGGCACCGGCCGGCTGTGGTTCGGCCGCTGCTGCACTCCGAGGCTCGCCGGGAGGCCCACCGGGGCGCGCCGGTGAAATCACCGGGATCGCGCCCCGGCGGGCGAGGCCGGGGTCTCCACCTCCGCGCTGCGCGGGTCTAGGCTCCGCGCCGTGGTGGTCGCCCGGGACGCGGAGCGCGACGCCGTCGCGCGCGTGATCGAGAGCGCGCGCCGCGGTGACGGCGGGTCGCTCGTGCTGGTCGGCGAGCCGGGTGCGGGCAAGTCGGTGCTCCTGGCGGACGCGGTCGCGACCGCACGCGACGTGCACGACCTGCGCGTGCTGCGCGTGCGCGGCGTCGAGTCCGAGTACCCGCTGCCGTTCGCGGCGCTGCACCGCGTCCTGCGGCCGCTGATGCGCGCCGCGACCGCGCTGCCGGCGCGTCAGGAGCGCGCGCTCCGGGTCGCCCTGGGCGAGGTGGACGCCGACGACGGCGGTGGCGACCCGGGCGGCGTCGCCGGCGCCGGCTCCGACCGCTTCCTCGTCTACCTCGCGGTGCTCGGCCTGCTGTCCGAGGCGGCAGAGGAGCGGCCCGTGCTGGTCGCCGTCGACGACGCCCATTGGCTCGACGAGGCGTCCCGCGAGGCGCTGCTCTTCGTGGCGCGCCGCGTCGAGGGCGAGCGGCTCGCCGTCGTGTTCGCCGCGCGCGAGGACGCGGGCTTCGACGCGGCGGACCTGCCCGCCCTGCCCGTGCGCGGCCTCGACCTCGCCGGGACGCGCACGCTGCTCACCGAGCACGTGGGCGACGACGTACCCGCGGCCGTGGCGGCCGAGCTGCACGCCCGCACCGCCGGGAACCCGCTCGCGCTCTCCGAGCTCGCGCAGGCCGTGGACCGCGCCGTGCTGCTCGGCCGCGCGCAGCTGCCGGCCGAGCTGCCGCTCACGGGCGGGGTCGAGGCGGCGTTCCTCGACCGGTACCGCCGGCTCCCGGCGGAGGCGCGCGCGGTCCTGCTGGTCGCCGCGGCCGACGACTCCGGTGACCTCGCCGTGGTCCAGGAGGCCGCCGCTGCCCTGGGCGCCGACGACGCCGCGACGGAGGCCGCCGAGCGGTCCGGCCTCCTCACCCGCCGCGGCGACCGCGTCGAGCTGCGGCACCCGCTGGTCCGGTCAGCCGTGTACGCCGGCGCGACGACGCCCGAGCGCCGCCGCACGCACGCCGCGCTCGCGGACGTGCTC
>NZ_JACVQL010000152.1 GCF_019733465.1 Actinotalea ferrariae
GCGCCGCCGACGGCCACGCCGCCCGCGAGCATGCCGCCCGCGCCGCCGAACCCACCGCCGAGAGCCCCGCCGAGGCCGCCACCGCCGCCGAAGGTCGGCCCGTTCGCGCCGTGGCCGCCGCGGACCGTGCCCGTGACGTCGCCGTCGGCGTTGCCGTCGCCGCCCCTGGTCGTGTCGTCGTCGTTGCCGCTGTTGTTCTCGGTGGTGTTGTCGGTGGTGTTCTCGTTGGTGTTCTCGTTGGTGTTGTTGTTGTTCTGGTTGGTGTTGTTGTTGTTGTTGTTGTTGTTGTTGTTGTCGATCGGCTCGCCGATCATCCACACGCCGCGCGGGCCGGTCGGGGTGCCGATCGCGAAGACCCCCTCGCCACCACCGTGGTTCGAGCCGGTGCCGCCGTTACCGAGCGGGGGACCGCCCCAGCCGCGCGGACCGCCGCCGTACGGGTCGGTGGGCGCGGGCAGGTTGGGCCGCGACGGGCCAGGTCCGTCGGGCCCGTCCGAGCTGTTCTGCGTGAAGGCCGTGTCGACCTTCAGCTTCGCCGCCTCCATGTCCGCCGCGAGGTCCGCCATCGCGACGGCTGCCTGCGCCTCGCGCTCCTGGCGCCGCTTGTTCACCCAGTACATCTCGGCCTGCGCCGCCGGCATCGACCCGGCGCCGGGCACCGCCACGGGGACGCCCGTCGCGTAGCCCTGGCTCACGGCCTGCGCCTGCCACTGGTCGAGCCCCTCGGGCGGCAGCCCGGCGTACTCGCCCTGGGCGGCCGACAGGGCGCTCTGCGCGGTGACGGTCGCCGCCGCGATCTCCTTGAGACCGGTGGAGAAGTTCACGAACTCCACGCTCACGCTGTGGAACGCCTCGAGTGCCGCGTCCGCCGACTGGCCCGTCATGCCGGGCTCCTGGGCGATGGAGTCGAGGATGCCCGCCTGGAACTCCATCTCGGTCGCAGCCGTGGTCAGCTCAGCGGTGCGGTCCGTGGCGACCGTCGGATTCGCCTCCTCGGTCTTGGCGAGGTTCTCGACGTTGCTGCCCATCATGGGTCCCTTCGGACGGGTTCTGCCGGGTGGGTGGTGCGGCGTCGGATCAGGACGGTGGCGACGCCGCCGACGACGAGGAGCCCGCCGACGCCGAGCGCGATCGGGAGGACCGGGACGCCGTCGGCCTCGGCCTGGCCGCCGTCGGCGCGCGCGCTCGGCGTGGGCGACGGCGCGTCGGTGGGCTCGGCGCTCGGCGAGGGGGTCGGCTCACCCTCTCCGGCGACCGCGAGGATCTCGTCGGTCGAGGGGGTGCCGTTCATCTCGCCCAGCGGGCGCAGGAACGGGTTCTCGTCGGGGTACTGCGTCGGGTCCGCCGCCATGAGCTTGGCGACGTCGACAGGGCCGTAGCCCCACTGGTCGTGGTGCTCGAGGTCGGGGTTGTCGATCGTGGTGTTGCGGATGAGCGCCTGGATCATCTGGTTGCCGGTCGCGTCCGGGTGCTGCGACCACGCCAGTGCCAGCACGCCGGCGGTCCACGGCGTCGCCATGCTCGTGCCTTGCGCGCGCTCGTAGGCGGTCCAGCCCGGCTGCTCCGACGAGGGCCAGCGGAACTCGACCCCGGGCGCCACGACCGCGAGGTAGTCGTGCCTGGTCGTCGGGCTCACGAGGTTGGCGTCCAGGTCGGCCATCTCGACCATGACGACGCCGTTGCCGAGCGCGGGGTACGCCACGCCGCCGTCGTTCTGGGGTGCCGCGACGATGATCGCGCCCGCGGCGTAGGCCCGGGCGACGGCCGAGCCGATGTCGCTGTCCCAGATGCCGCCGTACGCCATGCTGATGATGTCGGCACCCTGGGCGACGGCGTCGTCGATGCTGTCGGCGATCGGGCGGAGGTTGTTCGGCCCGTGCACGCCGATGCAGTTGGGTGCGTCGGGGTCGTCCTCGTACCACCCGAGCGGCGTCACCGAGTAGCTGAGCACGGTGGCCCCCGGGGCCACCCCGCGCACGCCCGGCTCCCCGCCCGCGCCGGCCCCGGTGCCGACGAGCAGCGCGGCGGTGCCGGTGGCGTGCTCGGCGTCCGGTCCCGTCGACGTCTCGGCCGGGACGCCGTCCGCCGCGATGCAGAAGCTCGGGCGGACGACGAGGTTCGCCCCCACGAGGTCGGGCGCCGCGGGGTTCACCGGTCCGTCGATGACGGCGATCGTGATGCCCTCCCCCGTCGACCGCTCGTGGGCGTCGGCCACGCCGGTCCTGGTGAGGTACCACAGGCCTCCGTCGGTCGGGTCGGAGGCCGCCGTGGCGGAGCCTGGCGCGACGAGCGCCGCACCGATCGCGAGGAAGGTGGTGAGCGCGGCCGTGCGGACCGCCGTCACGCGCCCGAGTTCCACCCGTTGCCCGTCCCGAGGTCGGCGAACGGCGAGTCGCCCGACGTCGGCGAGGGCGGCAGCGCCCACAGCGGCGGCGCCGTCTCCGGCGGTGCCATGCCGGGCGCGTACGGGACCCGGGTCTCGGGCATCTCGAGGGGCTCGGAGGCGCGCGTCATGAGCCGCTCGAGGTCGGCCGCCGTGGTGGCGTCGAGGCTCTCGAGGTCGGCGACGTTCTGCTTGAGCGTCTCGCAGAGCTCGCCGACGCGGTCCCACAGCTGCGTGAGCTTGGTCTCGGCGACGTCGAGCGTGGTCTGCATCGAGGCGCGGAACGCGACGGCGGGCGGGGCGCTGGACCACGCGGTGCTCGTCTGCGCCGACCGCGCGGCGACGACCTTGGGGAGGAAGTCGGTCTCGATCTGGTCGAACAGGGCGTTGAGGTCCTTGACGCACTGCGCGACGCGCTCGTTCGCGATCTCGACTGACGGTGCCACGCTGATGCCCTCCATCGTTCCCCCTGCCGGTGGTGGCGGCGCCACGCCCCCAACCCTGGGGTTGGGGGCGAGCGTCACGAACACCGGCCCGCGGGCGCGGTGCGCCGCGCGGGTCCTGCTGTGCTGCCGTGCGGGTGGTCCGGCCCCGAGGGGCGGCGGATCACCAGCGAGCGGCGTTGTTCTTCTCGGTCGAGTTGTACTCCTGGCCCGACGTGTCGACCGCGCGGCCGATGTCCGTGAGGAGGAGCTTCATGTCGCTGATGGCCGACGTCCACTTGGACTTGGCGGCCTCGTAGGACTGCGACGCCTCACCGGACCAGTTGGCGCGCAGCGGCTGCAGCGAGCGGTCCATGTCGGCGAGCTTGGCCTCGAGCTGGTTCGCACCGGTCGAGATGTCGGCCGCGGCCGTGGACAGGGCGGAGAAGTTGACCTTCAGGTCGCTCATCGATGTGCCTTTCTGCCTGGTCGGGTCAGCCGAGCCGGCTGGTGAGGCGGTTCATCGAGGCCGACTGCGCCTCGTCGGACGCGGTGTACGTGCTCTGCGAGGAGATCAGGTTGCTCTCGAACTCGTTGAGCGCGCTGATGATCTTGTTCGCGTCGCCGTTCCACCGCTCCATGAGCGTGTTGAACGCCACGGCGCCCTGACCGGCCCAGGCGCCACGCAGGCTCTCGAGCTTGCCACGGAGAACGTTCAGCTCGTTCTGCAGCTCGGACCGCGACTGCGCGACTGCGGACGCGCCGGCCTTGAGTGCACCATCGGCTGCGGAAACTTCTCCAGCCATAGCCACCTCCCCCTTCCCATGACCCCTCGGGGTCTCACCAAGAACCCGACCGGACAGCCAGGGTCGGCACCCCTGGGTGCCAGGCCCGAGGTTAGACGATCACGCGGACGGGGTGGCAACAGCAGGCACCGGCTGTGCACGGAGCCTTCACGAACCGCCACCCCAACGGGTGACGCCGGTGACCTCGCGGGTCACGTCCTCGGCGGGGAGGTGGGCCGGCCGGGTGGGTTGCAGGTGGCGGGGCCGCCCCCACCCGCGGGACCCGTCCGAGCCCACGGCCCGGTCGACACGTCCCGACGCCGTCGGCCGTCACTATGCTGACCGCCGACGCACGCGACCACACGACCGAAGGACCGGGATGACCGCAGGCACCTCGACCCCCGGCGCCCTCGGGACGCTCGTCCGGGTCTCGGTGGGCGCCGGCGACCGCTCGGTCGACCTCGGTGCCCCCGGCAACGTGCCCGTGGCCGAGCTCGTGCCCGGCCTCGCCCGCACGCTCGGCCTCCTCGACGCGAGCACGGTCTACGGCGGCTTCCGCCTCGTCCGCACGGACGGGCGACCGCTCGACTCCGACCGCAGCCTCCAGGCGCAGGGCGTCGAGGACGGCGCGCGGCTCACGCTCGAGTCCGGCGCGCAGGTCGCCGAGGTGCGCGTCTACGACGACGTCGTGGAGGCCGTCGCGGACGCGGTCGAGGGGCAGTACGCCCCGTGGACGCCGCGCGACTCGGCGCTCACCGCGGTCGTCGCGGCCGCCGCGTTCCTCCTCACCGGCGCCGCCCTCCTCCTCGGGGCCGACGTCGACTCGCTCTTCCCGCCGGTCGTGGCCGGCATCGGCGCCCTCCTCGTCCTCGGCGCGGCCGCCGTCGTCGGGCGCGTGGGCGGGCACGACGTCGGCGCGCGCACCCTGGTCCTCGTCGCGACCGTGTTCGGCCTCGTCGCCGGGCTCACGGCCGGCACGCAGCCGCCGTCGTGGGGCACGCCCGCGGCCCTGGCGGGCGTCGGCATGCTCCTCGTCGCCGTGCTGGGCGTGCCCGTCCTCACGGCCGGCCGCGAGATCTGCGTCGCCCCGGCCGTCCTCGGCCTGACGCTCGGCGTGGTGGGCGCGGTCGTCGCGGGGACGGGCGCGGTCCCGGGCACGGTGCTCGCGATCGTCGTCGCGGTCGTGGTGACGGCCGGCAACGCCATCCCGTGGCTCGCGCTCGCGAGCACGCCGCTGCGTGTCGTCTCGCCGCGCAGCGACGCCGAGATCCTGCTCGACCCGGTCCCGCTCGACCCGGACCAGGTGCGCGACCAGTACAGCCGCGGCCACCGGCTGCAGATCGCGCTGCGGCTCGCCGTCGCGACGCTCGCGATCGCGGCCGCACCGGCCGTGGTCGCCACGGGCGTCGCCGGCACGCTGCTGGTCGCGGCCGCCTTCGCGGGGATGCTGCTCGGGGTGCGGCAGACGTACTCCCGGCAGGACGTGCTCGTCGTCATGGGTGCCGGGATCCTCGGCCTCACCCTCACGGGCGTGCTCGCCGCGGCGGCGCACCCCACGTGGCGCAGCGCGCTCGCGATGGTCGCGGGCGGCGCGGCCGCGCTCGTCATCGCGCTGAGCCTCGTCGCGCCGCGTCAGCGCGTCGCGATGGGCCGCGCGGCGGACACGCTCGAGCTCCTGTGCCTCGCGGTCCTGCTGCCCCTCGGCATCGCGGCGGCGGGGCTGGTCTGAGCACGTGGCCAACAAGAAGGACCTCGTCGAGGCCCAGACCTTCAGCCGACGCCGCCTCCTGACGGCCTTCGTCTCCGGCGCGCCCGGCGGCCGCGAGCTCGAGCCGACGAAGCCCCTGCGCGCCGTCGTGACCGGCGTCGCCCTCACCGGCCTCCTCGTCGTCGGCAGCCTCGTCTTCGGGCTGCTCAAGCCCGGCCTGCCGAACGGCTGGGACGACAACTCGCTCATCGTCACGAAGGAGAGCGGCTCCCGGTACGTCGCGCTCGACGGCACGCTCTACCCGATCCTCAACACGGCCTCGGCCCGCCTGCTGATCTCGGGGGAGTTCCGCGTGATCCAGGTGGACGAGGAGAAGATCGCGTCGACGCCGCGCGGTGAGACGCGCGGCATCCCCGGAGCACCCGACGACCTGCCCACCCGCGCGGCGCTGATCCGCTCGGGGTGGCTCGCGTGCACGGAGCCGCAGGGCGGGCTCACGACGCTGCTCACGACGGGCGACGTCGTCGCGCAGGTCGAGGCGGACCTCGTCGCCGCGGCGGCCGAGGCGGAGACGCCCGCCGGGCTCCTCGTGCGGACGGTCGACGACACGTACCTCGTGATCGACGGGCGGCGGCACCTCGTCGCCCGCGCGGACACCCCGGCGGTCCTGCGTGCGATCCGGCAGGAGACCGTCGCGCCGTGGCAGGTGAGCGCGCAGTGGCTCAACCTCTTCCCGCCGGGCGAGGACCTCGAGCCCGTGGTGATGCGCGGGGCGGGCGACCCGCTGCCGGCCGGTGCGCCCGCGCCCCCGGGGGCCGTCGTCGGCTCGGTCATCTCCGTCACGGACACCGGCGTCCGCTACGTCGTCGACCCGAACGGTGACCTGGCGCCGCTGAGCCCGTTCGCGCTCGAGCTGTACCGGATCGGCTCGGGCGCCGTCACGGGCGCGGACATCGAGGTCACCGCCGCCCAGATCAGCGCGATGGAGACCGCCGAGCGTGCCGCCGGAGGCGTCGACTGGCCGGCCGCGCTGCCCGCCGCGCTGCCCGAGGAGGAGGTCGCGTGCGCCTACCTCACCACCGAGGCCGCGACGGGTGAGCCGCCCCGCGTGCGGCTCGTCGCGCACCCCGAGGTCGTCATCGAGGTCGGTCGCCAGTCGGTCCAGGTGCAGCCCGCGGGGGGCGCGCTCGTGCACGCCACGGCGGGCGCGGGCATGACGGGCCCGACCCTGCTCATCGACCAGACCGGCACGGCGTTCCCGGTGCCCGTCGCGGACGACGACGTGCTCGCCCGGCTCGGGTACACGTCCGACGACATCGTCGACGTCCCGCAGGCGTGGATGAACCTCTTCCCGGGCGGACCGGCGCTCACCGTCCAGGCCGCCACGCAGGCCGTGCGGGCGGCCGGGTGAGGGCGCTGCGCCGTGCGGCGTCCGCGCTGCTCGGGGCCGCGCTCGCCGGCGCGATGCTCGGCGGCCCGCTCGCCGTCGCCCCGGCGACGGCCGCAGCCGCGTCCGTGCCCGCACCCGCACGTCTCGCCACCGCCTCAGGCCAGTGCTCGCCCGAGAAGCTGGCCTACGTCGAGGCCGAGCCTCCCGCCCTGAGCCGGCTGGGCGCGCGCGAGGCCTGGGAGACGGCCACCGGCGCGGGCGTGACCGTGGCCGTCGTCGACTCGGGCGTCGATCCAGGCAACGCGCACCTGGCCCCCGTGCTGCTGCCGGGGATCGACGTCGTCGGGCTCGAGGGCGACCCGCGCGGCTGGACCGACCCCGCCGGGCACGGGACCGCGGTCGCCGGGATCATCGCGGCGCAGCCCGTGCCGACGTCGGGCCTCGTGGGCCTCGCGCCCGGCGCGACGATCCTGCCGGTGCGCGTCTACTACGCGGACGACGAGCAGGCGGCCGAACGCGGCGTCCAGCCCCAGACCGGTCGGGTGGCGCAGGGCATCCTCTGGGCGGTCGACAACGGCGCCCGCATCATCAACGTCTCCATCAGCAGCACGACGGACGACCCGGTGCTGCGCGACGCCGTCCGGGTGGCGACCGAGCGTGGCGCGCTCGTCGTCGCGAGCGCGGGCAACCGCGCGACGGCCGAGGACGTCTCCGACTCGCCGCGCTACCCGGCCGCGTACGACGAGGTCCTCTCGGTCACGGCCGTCGACGCGGGGGACAGCGTCACCGAGGACTCCATCCACGGTCCCCACGTCGAGGTGGCCGCGCCGGGCACCGACGTGCTCACGGCGTTCCACGCGGCGGGCGACTGCGTGCTGGGCGGGTCCGCGTCGTCCAGCTACGCGACGGCGTACGTGAGCGCGGCGGCCGCGCTCGTGGCGGAGGCCTTCCCGGAGGAGACGCCCGCGCAGTGGGCGCACCGGCTCATGGTCACGGCGGCCCGGTTCGTCGCCGACGAGCGCGACGACTGGGTGGGGTGGGGCGTGGTGCGACCGACGGCCGCGCTCGCGTTCGTCGACGACGGTTCGGCGCCCGGACCGCCGAGCCCCGCGTACCCGGCGCCGGTCGTCGAGCAGCCGCCGCCCGCCGAGCTCGAGCTGGGCGCGGAGGAGGACCGGCTGGCGCCCGTGCAGGCCGTCTCGTCCTGGTGGCTCCTCGCCGGCGTGGCGGCGTGCCTCGCCGCGCTCGTGGTCTCCCGGCTCACCGCCCGACGGCGTCGCCCCGCTCGGACCTGACGGGACGCTCGTCACTGTCCCGGCGGCTCAGGTTCTGCGGCCGACGTGCCGATGTCTGCAGGACCGGTTCGCCGGTGGCGCTGCGCTGCCCGTACGGCGGTGTGGTCCAAGCTTCAACCGAGGAAGAGGTGACGAGTCCCGATGGCGACTCCCGGAGCGGTGCCCGCGAGCATGGGCAAGCGCCTCCTCGCGGCCGTGATCGACGGCGCCGCGGCGATGCTGCTCGGCGGCGCGTTCGTCGTCGCAGGCCTCCTCCCCGTCGTGCAGGCCCTGCAGTCCGGCTCCGCGACCATCCCCACGACGACCCCGCTCGTGCTCGTCGGCTACGTGCTCCTCATCGGCCTCGGCGTCTTCCAGTGGTGGTTCCAGGGGACGCGCGGGTACACGGTCGGCAAGCGGCTCGTGGGCCTGCGCACACTCTCGGCCGAGACCGGCCGGCCCGTCGGCATGGGGAAGGCGTTCGTGCGGCTGCTCGTGCCGGCGGCAGGCACGCTGGCCTGCGGCGTGGGGCAGCTCGTGGTGCTCGCCTCGCCGCTGTTCGACTCGTCGGGCCGGCGCCAGGGCTGGCACGACAAGGCCGCGGGGACGATGGTCTTCGACGTCGCCCTGGGCGTGGACCCGGCGCAGGTGAGCGCCACCGCGCCCGACGTCGCCCGGCGCATCGACGGCCTCCTGGCGCCCCCGCCCGCGTCCGCCGCACCGGCGCCGTTCGCGGCGCCGCGCCAC
>NZ_JACVQL010000153.1 GCF_019733465.1 Actinotalea ferrariae
GGCACCGACGGCCCCGCCCGGTGCGCCGACGGCGCCCGTCGGCGGTGGTCCGCTCGGCCCGCAGCGCGAGGTCCGCACGCCGATCGCCGGCGTGCGGAGGCAGACGGCGGCCGCCATGGTCGCCAGCGCGTTCACGGCGCCGCACGCGACGGAGTTCCTCACGGTCGACGTCACGCCGAGCGTCGAGCTGCTCGCCGAGCTCGCGGCCGACCGGCGGTTCGCCGGCCACCGCGTCACCGTCCTGGCGCTCGTCGCCAAGGCGATGTCCGTGGCGCTGCGCCGCCAGCCGACCCTCAACGCGCACTGGGACGAGGCCGCGGGCGAGATCGTCCAGTACGGCTACGTGAACCTCGGCGTGGCCGCCGCCACACCACGGGGGCTGCTCGTCCCGGTGATCAAGGACGCCGAGCGGCTCGACCTCGTCGGTCTGGCGGAGGCCCTCGCGTCCCTGACGCAGGCGGCGCGGGCGGGCACGACAGCCCCGGCCGACCTCGTGGGCGGGACGATCTCCGTCACCAACATCGGCGTCTTCGGCATCGACGCGGGCACCCCGATCCTCGTGCCCGGGCAGGCTGCGATCCTCGCGACGGGGGCCGTCCGGCGGATGCCGTGGGAGCACCACGGCGACATCGCGCTGCGCAGCGTCATGACGCTCAGCCTGTCCTTCGACCACCGCCTCGTCGACGGCGAGCAGGCGTCACGCTTCCTCGCCGACGTCGGCGAGATCCTGGCCCGGCCGGCGATGGTCCTCGCCATGGTGTGAGCGCGGGACGGCCGCGTGCGTCCCGCGCGGTCGGTAGCGGCTCCCTCGCCGCGGCCCACGAGCCCTCCGGGTCCGCCGTCGCGAGGGCTATGGTCGGTCCATGGTCGACGGCGACCGGGTGGCGGAGCGCACGTCTCGGGCGACGCGTGCGCCTGGGCTGGACCGCGCCGTCGCCGACCTCTACGCGGACCTGCGGCTCACGCCGACGCTGCACACGCTGCTCGCGCAGAGCCGGCGCCTCGTGGGCGCGCCCGCCGGGAGCATCTCCGTCGTCGACCACGAGACCTCGACGTACCGCAAGCTCGCCGAGCGGGGCATCGCGTGCCGGCTCGGGCAGAGCTTCCCGCTGGGCGAGGGGGCGACCGGTCAGGCCGTCGCACGCCGGCGGCCGGTGGTCATCGACGACTACGCGACCCTGACCGGGGGGCACCTGCCGCCCGACCACCCCGCGAGCCACGGCGCTGCCCTCGCCGTCCCGATCTGGTGGCGCGGCGAGGTCATCGGCGTCAACGTCGCCTTCGCGGGGCGGAGCCGGCGCTTCACGGCGGCCGACGTCGACGCGCTCGAGGTGCTCACGCAGAGCGCGGCCGGCGCGATCGTCACGGCCGGACGTGGCGAGCCGTCCCTCGCGCGCGTCATCCGTGACCACGCGCGCGCTGACGGCGACCCGCCCGGCAGCCGCCGGGTGGTCACGGAGGTGGGCGACGTGCGGCCCGTCTCGCGCGAGGTCACGGACACCGCGGTGGGGCTCGTCGTGGACGCGGACCGCGCGGTCGGCCGAGGCGGGTCCGCGCCGCGACTGCACGTGGCGATCGTGCACCGCCCCGACGGGCTGCGGCTGCTCGTGCACCAGGAGGGCGTCGGCGACGGTCCCCGCGGCACGGCTGTCGTCTGGCACGAGCTCCGCGCCGTGGTCGAGGGCGGGGCCGACGTCGCGGAGGTCCCCGGCTGGGGCACCCTCCTGCGCGCCGACATCCCGTACGGGCCGGCGGCCCGCACCGCCTCCGAGCCCCGTCGCTCCCCTGCTCCCACGTCGCCGCTCACCGCGCGCGAGGCGGAGGTGCTGGGCTGGCTCGCGCACGGGCTCGGCGACCGCGAGATCGCCGACCGTCTCGTCCTGTCCCGTCGGACCGTCGAGAAGCACGTCGCCGCGGTGCTCCGGAAGACCGGCACCGGCTCGCGCACGGCCGCCGTCGTCCGCGCGCTCGAGAGCGGCTGGCTCCCGGCGCCGGGCGACACGTCCGGCGGCTGAGCGCGGCGGCCCCGTGCCGGCGGCAGATGGGTGATCTCACCCATGTCGCCGGTCGCGGCCGAGGGCTTGACTGGCAGCGGTCGGCACGCGCCCGCATCCTCGCGCGGCCGGCTCGACCCGAGGAGGTCACGTGCCCGTCGTCCCCACCAAGGAGATCCTCGACCGCGCGCTCGCCGGACGCTACGGCGTCGGCGCCTTCAACGTCGTCGACGACCTGAGCACCGAGGCGGTGCTCGCGGCCGCGGCCGAGGAGAACGCCCCGGTCATCCTCCAGACCTCGGTCAAGACCGTGCGCCAGTACGGCCGGGCCCGGCTCTTCGCGATCGTCACGGCGTTCATGCGGGACGCGCCCGTGCCGGTCTCCCTGCACCTCGACCACTGCCCCGACCGCGCCGTCATCACGGACTGCCTCCAGGGCGGCTGGAGCTCGGTCCTCTTCGACGCGCACGAGCTCGACGTCGCCGAGAACCTGCGGCAGACCACCGAGGTCGTCGCCGAGGCGCGTCGCCACGGCGCGCACGTCGAGGGCGAGATCGAGGGCATCCAGGGGGTCGAGGACGGCATCGGCTCCGACGCAGCGCCGGCCGTGCAGACGCTCGAGGTCGCCGTCGACTTCATCACCCGGACCGGCGTCGACTGCTTCGCCCCGGCGATCGGCAACGCGCACGGCCAGTACAAGGCCGCTCCGACGCTGGACCACCAGCGCGTGAGCGACCTCGTCGCGGCCACGGGCATCCCGATGGCGCTGCACGGCGGCACCGGGCTCTCGCCCGAGCAGTTCCAGGACCTCATCTCCCGCGGGTGCGCCAAGGTCAACATCTCGACCGGCCTCAAGGAGGCCTACATGCGCTCGGCCCTGGAGTTCCTGCGGGGCGCCGAGGCCAAGGGCTCGTGGGACCCCCCGTCCTTGTTCCGGCACCAGCGTGCGGCGGTGATGGAGATGGCCCGTGAGCACATCCGCATCTTCGGCAGCTCCGGACGTGCGTGGTGACGGCCCTCGTCCTGGACTGCGACGGGGTGCTCGCGGACACCGAGCGGTACGGCCACCTCCCCGCCTTCAACGCGACGTTCGAGGCGCACGGCGTCCCGGTGCGGTGGAGCGAGGACGAGTACGCCGACAAGCTGCGGATCGGCGGGGGCAAGGAGCGCATGGCGAGCCTCTTCGAGGACGCTGAGCTCGTGCGGTCGGCGGGCCTGCCCACCGCGCCGGACGAGCGCACGGCGCTGCTCGCGCAGTGGCACCGCGACAAGACGGCGCGCTTCACCCAGCTCGTCGCCGACGGCGCGATCCCCGCGCGGCCGGGCGTGCGCCGCGTCGTGCACGACGCGCTCGACGCCGGCTGGACCGTCGCGGTGGCGTCCACCTCGGCGGAGGCGTCGGTCCGGGCCGTGCTCGAGCACGCCGTCGGCGCCGACGCCGCGGCACGGGTGCCCGTGTTCGCGGGCGACGTCGTGCCGGCGAAGAAGCCCGACCCGGCCATCTACCTGCTGACCGTCGGGCAGCTCGGCCTGGACCCCGCCGAGACCCTCGTCGTCGAGGACTCGCGCAACGGGCTCCTCGCAGCGACGCGCGCCGGCCTGCGGTGCGTCGTGACCGTCAACGGGTACACCGAGCGCGAGGCGTTCGACGAGGCCGTGCTGGTCGTCTCGGAGCTCGGCGACCCGGACCGGCCCCCGATCACCGTGCTGGCCGACCGCGCCGGCGCGAGCCCCGGCCCGATGCTCACGCTCGACGACCTGCGGGCGTGCCTCAGCGGCGCGCCGCCCCCGCCCGACCCGTCCCGAGCATCCCCCGACCCCGCAGGAGGAGGTCCCGCATGACAGCCGGCCCGCAGGACGTCGAGCACGTCGTCCGCACCATCGCGCAGACCGCGCTGGACAACGAGACGTACTTCGGCGAGCTCGACTCGGTCGTCGGCGACGGCGACTTCGGGTACTCGCTCGCGCGCGGCTTCGAGAAGGTCGTCGAGGGGTGGGACGACATCGACCGCACCGACCCCGGCACCTTCCTCAAGAAGGTCGGCATGATCATCGCCTCACGCGTGGGCGGCACGTCGGGACCGCTCTGGGGCACGGCCTTCCTCCGCGCGGGCAGCACCGCCGGCGCCTCCGCCGAGCTGACGGGCGAGCAGGTCGTCGCGATGCTGCGCGCCGCGGCCGACGGCATCAAGGCCCGGGGCCAGTCGGACGTCGGCGACAAGACGCTGCTCGACGTGCTGGTGCCCTTCACCGACCGGCTCGAGGAGGAGCTCACGGGCGGCGCCGACGGCGGCGCCGCGCTCGCCGCAGCGACGCGCACCGCGCGCGAGGCCGCCGACGCGACGAGCGAGATGGTCGCCCGCAAGGGCCGCGCCTCGTACACGGGCGAACGCAGCAGGGGGTCCGTCGACGCCGGCGCCATGGCGCTGGCGGTCATCGCAGAACGACTCACCCAGTCCTGGACCACCGAGGGAGCGTCATGAAGAAGTTCGTCAACGACCCGAAGCAGTTCGTCCCCGAGATGCTCGAGGGCATCGCGCTCGCCAACCCCGACACCCTGACCTACGTGCCCGAGTACAACCTCATCATGCGCAGCGACGCCCCCCGTGACGGCAAGGTCTCGATCGTCCAGGGGTCGGGCTCGGGGCACGAGCCCGCCCACGTGATGATCGTCGGCAAGGGCATGCTCGACGCCGCCTGCCCGGGCGACGTGTTCGCCGCGCCGCCGATGGACTACGTGTACGAGACCACGAAGCGGCTCGCGAGCCCCGCCGGCGTGCTGCTCCTGGTGAACAACTACACGGGCGACCGCATGGCGTTCGACATGGGCCGCGAGATGGCGGAGGCGGACGGCATCCGGGTCGAGATCCTCACCGTGGACGACGACGTCGCGGTGAAGGACTCGCTGTACACGATCGGCCGGCGCGGCGTGGCCGGGAACTTCTTCGTCATCAAGGCGGTGGGCGCCGCCTCCGAGCGCGGCGCGGACCTCGACGAGCTGGTGCGGATCGGGAAGAAGGTCAACGACGTCACGCGCACCATGGGCGTCGCGCTCACCGCCTGCACGCCGCCCGCCAAGGGCTCGCCGCTGTTCGAGCTCGGCGCGGACGAGATGGAGTTCGGCGTCGGCATCCACGGCGAGCCGGGCCGTGAGCGGCGGCCCATGACCAACGCCGACGCCATCGTGGACGAGCTCCTCGAGGCCGTCGCGAGCGACCTGCCCTACGCGTCGGGCGACCGTGTCGCCCTGATGATCAACGGGCTCGGCGGGACCCCGATCAGCGAGCTCTACCTGCTGTACCGGCGCGCGCACCAGCAGCTCGCAGCCCGCGGCATCACGGTCGGCCGCAGCTACGTCAACGAGTACTGCACGTCGCTCGACATGGCCGGCGCGTCACTCACGCTCGTGCGGCTCGACGACGAGCTCGACGGCCTGCTGGCCGAGCCGGCGGAGGTCGCCATCCGCGTCTTCTGAGCCGTGGTCCTCCGAGCCGTGGTCCCCTGAGGCGCGGTCGTCCGAGGCGTGACCGGTCGCCCCGCGGCCACCCGGGGGCGACCGGTCACGCGCTGGTCAGGAGCAGGACGGACGCCGTCGACGGGCGCGCGAGGCGCAGGTGGAGCAGGCCGACGCCCGCCGCGCCGGTCATGAGACCGACCGGGTGGTCGGGCGCCGTCCAGGCCGCGGCGCGGTCCCGGCCCGCCCGTCCGACGGCGGCGAGGAGCTCCGCGTCACCGACGGACGTCGCGGGCGCGGCGGACGCGGATCCGACCGACGCGAATCGGACCGACGCGGATCCGACCGACGCGGATCCGGTCGACGCGGTCAGGAGCGCGTCGGCCGTGCCGGCGAGCCCGTGGCACAGGCTCCACCCGGCGTCGGGCCGCGCCAGGCCGCGCCTCACCTCGGCCCGGACGAGCGCCGTGGCCTCCTCGGCCTCGCGCGCGCAGGTTTCGTCGTGCAGGAGCGAGGTGATCCGCGCGCGGGCCAGCCCGATGCCTGCCGCGCCGTGGCACCACAGGGTGGGCGGCGGTCCGTCACGGCGGCCGGACGGGCGGCCCGTCCGGAAGTCGGGCCAGGCGCCGGTGACGGGGTCGCGGCACGCGGTCTCGTACCGGACCGCGTCCAGCGCGGCACCCCGTGGACCGGGCAGGCCGGTGGCCGCCGCGAGCTCGGCGAGCGCCCATGCCGGGCCCGACGCGCCGTGGGACAGACCGGTGAGGTGTGCCGAGGACGCGATGCCCGGCGACGCCCAGGACAGCCCGGCGGGTGACGTCGAGCCGGCCTCGAGCAGGGCGTCGCCCAGGCGGGTCGCGGCGTCCAGCAGCGCACGCTCGCCCCAGGCGCGGTGCAGCAGCAGGAGCCCGACGACCGTGCCGGCCGCGCCCGAGACGAGGTCGAACCCGCCGCCGGCCTCGCCGGGAGCCGACGCGCCGGCGTCGAGCCGACCCAGCACGAGGGCACGGGCACGGTCGCGGACGTCCGCGCGACCGAGCAGCCCGGCGACGTGCTCGGCGGCCACGGCAACCCCGACGGCCCCGGTGAACAGGCCGTCGTCCGGCGCCGCGCCGCCGCGCCCGGACCGGTCGAGCGCATGGAGCGCCG
>NZ_JACVQL010000154.1 GCF_019733465.1 Actinotalea ferrariae
CGGTCGCCCCGATCGGACGCCCGAAGCGCCGGCGCGAGCCGTGCGCGGTCGCGGCGACGGCGGCGTCGGACGCGGTCGCGACGACCCGGGCGGAGGCGCCGAACGGCTGGTTCACGACGGCGAGCGGGACGGTGAGCGCGGCGAGGGCGAGCGCTGCGGTGCGCGGTGCGCGACCCAGCGCGAGCATGAGCGCGGCGATCGCCATGGCGGCGCCGTGGACGCGCACCAGGAGCCGGAGCCGGTCGTCGTCGGGCGGCTCGGGCAGCCGCCCGCGGCCGAGCGTCTCCCACGCGGCGTCGGTCCGGGCCATGTGCGGGTCCGGTCGGCGGACGGCGTCGAGCCCCTCGGAGAGGAACCATGCGGCGAACAGGGGCCTGGCGATCCGACGGACCAGCATCGACGTCTCCTTGCGCTCGGCGTGCTCCTGCACGCTAACGCGTCCCCTCGTCGACGGCACCCGTCCGGGGCCTCCGACCGGAGCCCGGGCGGTCGCGCGGAAGGGGCTCGCGGAATGGGCGCGCGCCCGGCGGCGTTCACCACGGCATGACCGCGCTCCTCACCGCCCCGACGGCGTCGCTCGGCGACCCCGCCGGAGCCGGTCGCACGGCCGCGCCGGCGCGCGGGCTCCGGACGTGGCGGAGCGCGGCGGCCGGGGGGCGCCTCGCGTGGCGGGCACTAGGCTCGCGGGTGATGAGCGAGGACACGCACCGCGCACCCGAGGAGGACGCCTCCGCACGGGCCGCACGTTTCGAGGCCGAGGCGCTGGTCCACGTCGACCAGCTGTACTCGGCCGCCCTGCGGATGACGCGCAACCCGGCCGACGCCGAGGACCTGGTCCAGGAGACGATCGCGAAGGCGTTCGCCGCCTTCCACCAGTACCGCCCGGGGACCAACCTCAAGGCGTGGCTGTACCGGATCCTCACCAACACGTTCATCAACACGTACCGCAAGAAGCAGCGCGAGCCGCAGAAGTCGGCGGCGGAGGACATCGAGGACTGGCAGATCGCGCGGGCCGCCTCGCACACGTCGTCGGGGCTCCGCTCGGCCGAGGCCGAGGCGCTCGACCGCCTGCCGGACTCCGACGTCAAGGCCGCGCTCCAGGCCATCCCGGAGGACTTCCGGATCGCCGTCTACCTCGCCGACGTCGAGGGGTTCGCCTACAAGGAGATCGCCGAGATCATGGGCACACCCATCGGCACGGTCATGTCCCGGCTGCACCGCGGCCGGCACCAGCTCCGAGAGCTGCTCACCGACTACGCCCGCGACCGCGGGCTCGTCCCGGCTGCCGAGGGAGGCACCCAGTGACGCACCAGAGCTCAGACGACGCGGTGAGGGGACCGGGCGGGCTGGACTGCGCCGAGGCCCTGAGCAAGCTGTTCTCGTTCCTGGACGCCGAGATCGGCGAGGCCGAGGGGGACCAGATCCGCGCTCACCTCGCGGACTGCGAGCCGTGCCTCGCCGAGTACGACATCGAGGACCACGTCAAGAAGCTGGTCAAGCGCTCGTGCTCGGAGTGCGCACCGCCCGAGCTGCACGTGCGGATCCGCGAGCAGCTGACCGTCCTGCGCACGCAGACACTGGGCTGAGCCCGGCCAGGCCGGGCGGTGGGGGACCCTCGGGCCCGCCCACCGCCGACGGCTCAGGCGTTGGGGCGCTTGCCGTGGTTGGCGGCGCTGCCCTTGCGGGACTTGCGCTTGCGTCCGCGCTTGCTCATCGGGTGCTCCTCGCTGTCTCTCCCAGGGCCCGAGCGGGCTCTCGGCGGCGTCCATGGTCCCACATGCACGAGGTGGGTCCCGATCGCTCAAGTCGGGGCACCTGTCGCCCGATCACTTGGGGGTGAGTGACGAGCCCCAGTCCGTGATCCCGCTCCTGCACGCCCTCGCGAGCAGCGGCGGCTCAGACCTGCACTGCAAGGTCGGCTCCGCACCGCGCGTGCGCGTGGACGGCCGGCTGCGCCGGCTCCAGGTGCCCGACCTCACGCCCGCGGACACGAGCCACATGGTGGACGAGGTCATCCCCGCGACGATGCGCGAGCAGTTCGAGCGCACGCACGAGGCCGACTTCGCCTACTCGCTGCCGGGCGTGGGCCGGTTCCGCGTCAACGCCTACCAGGCGCGCGGCACGCTCGGCATGGTCTTCCGCCGCGTCGCCGTCGGCGCCCAGTCGCTCGTGGAGCTCGGCCTGCCCGAGGTCGTCGGGGAGCTCGCGCTCGAGCCGCGCGGCCTCGTGCTCGTCACCGGTCCGACCGGCTCGGGCAAGACGACGACCCTCGCCTCCATGGTGGACCTGGTGAACACCTACAAGGAGTGCAACATCATCACGATCGAGGACCCGATCGAGATCCTGCACTCCGACAAGAAGGCCATCGTGTCCCAGCGCGAGGTGCGCTTCGACACCGACGACTTCACGGTCGCCCTGCGTGCCGCGATGCGGCAGGACCCCGACGTCATCCTCGTCGGCGAGATGCGCGACGTGGAGACGGTACGCGCCGCGCTCTCGGCGGCCGAGACCGGTCACCTCGTCATGTCGACGCTGCACACGATCGACGCGCAGGAGACGATCAACCGCATCGTCGACTTCTTCCCGCCGCACGAGCAGCGCCAGGTGCGCCACGCGCTCTCGCAGGCGCTCCGCGGCGTCGTGTCGCAGCGTCTGGTCCGCAAGGCGGACGGCTCCGGTCGCGCGGCCGCCATCGAGGTGATGGTCAACACCGGCCGCACGGCCGAGGCGATCGTGGACCCGTACAACGCTCCGCCGCTCGTCGACCTCATCAAGGAGGGCGAGTACTACAAGATGCAGACGTTCGACCAGCACCTCTTCCGCCTGATCCGCGACGGCGTCGTCACGTACGAGGACGCGTGCCTCGTCGCGAGCAACCCGCAGGACCTCACGGTCGAGCTGCGCGGCGCCGGCATCATGCGCTGACCGCGCTCGCCACCCGTCCGACCGACCGCCCGGGCCGGCCACGCGCGTCGTGGCCGGCCCGAGGCGTCCCTGCACGACGGCGACGCTCGTCGTTGCGTTCGTCGAAGACGCGATATAACGTGTCTCCAACGACGCGATATATCTCGATGGGAGAACAGCCGATGAGCACGGAGTCCTGGGTCCTGCCGGGCCCCCAGATCCTGGACGTCGAGGACGTCCGCTCGCTGCGCGTGCAGGTGGTGGCGGGCCGCGTGGACGTCGTCGTGCACGACGACGACGCCGCCACCGGTGCGCGGCTCGAGGTGCACTCGGTCCGTGGCCGGCCGCTCGAGGTCACGCTGCGCGACGGCGAGCTCGCCGTCGGCTACAGCTTCACGCTCGGGGGCTGGGAGGCGTTCCTCGACAAGGTCCGCACGTTCACCGACAAGGACGCGGCCGAGGTGCACATCGCGGTGCCCCGTCACGTCGCCGTGCGCCTCGGCACGGTGAGCGCCGACGCGCTCGTGGCGGGGGTCCGCCAGGACGTCAGCGTCTCGACCGTCTCCGGACAGCTCGCGGCCGACTCGACGCGGGGAGCCCTGCGCGGCAACACCGTGTCCGGCGAGATCGTGGTCCGCGACCACGCGGGCGACCTGCGGCTCAACACCGTCTCGGGCGACCTCACGGCGTCGGGCGTGCTGACGCGGGTCAACGCCAACAGCGTGTCGGGCGACCTGACGCTCGACGTGCGCGACACCCACAGCGCGATCGCGGTGTCCTCGGTCTCGGGCGACGTGACGGTGCGGCTCCCCGCGGGGGCCGGCGTCCGCGTGGAGGCGCGCAGCGCCACGGGCCGGACCGTCGTCGACGGCCGCCAGCACCGCGCTCCCTCACGTGGCGGGGCCACCGAGATCGAGGAGCCGGGTCACGGCCCCACGGTGATCAGCACGACGAGCGTCTCGGGCCACGTGACGGTGCTGCGGGGGTCGTCGGTGCCCAGCGCGTCGTCGGCCGGGGCCTGATGGCGACGGTCTTCGCCCACGGCCAGCTCCGGCTGTACCTGCTCGCCCTGCTCGCGGCGGGGCCGCGGCACGGGTACGAGCTCATCACGGCCCTCAGCGAGCGCTTCGGCGGCACGTACCGGCCGAGCCCGGGCACGGTCTACCCCCGGCTCGCGCGGCTCGAGGAGGAGGGGCTGGTGCGCCGGCACGACGAGGGACGCAAGGCGACCTACGCGCTCACCGAGGCGGGGCAGCGCGAGCTCGCGGACCGGCAGGACGACCTCGCCGCCCTCGAGGCGGACCTCGCCGAGACGGTCCGCGCGCTCGCGGGACAGCTGCGCGACGACGTCCGCGACTCGATGGCCGCCCTGCGCGCTGACCTCGCCGCGGCCGCGCAGCAGGCGCGGGCCGGCGGGCGTGCCGCACCGCCGCCCTCGTCACCGC
>NZ_JACVQL010000155.1 GCF_019733465.1 Actinotalea ferrariae
TCGGGGGTGATCGGCCCCCCGGACGAGCGGAACATCGGCAGCGCGACCGCCGGCGCGGCCGCGGCGACCGCAGGGGCCGGTGGCGCCGCGCGGACGGTCGGCAGCGCGGCGGGGACGGTCTCGCGCGGTGGGGAGCCCGGCGGCGCGGGTGCGCACGCGACGAGCGCGGCCGCCACCATGCCGGCCGCGAGCGCGGGCGCCGTCCTCCCCATGTCGCGAGTATGCCCCGGACGGCGAAGGGGCCCGCGGCGCCTCTCGGCGTCCGCGGGCCCCTCCGTCACGTCACCGGGACCGGTCACCGGCACCGGTCACGGGTGCTGTCCCAGTACCGGGACCCAGTACCGAGTTTCAGTACCGGTAGTGCTCCGGCTTGTACGGGCCGCTCGCGTCGATGCCCAGGTACTCGGCCTGGGTCTTCGTCAGCTCCGTCAGCCGCACGCCGAGCGCGTCGAGGTGCAGGCGCGCGACCTTCTCGTCGAGCACCTTCGGCAGGCGGTAGACGCCGACGGGGTACTCGTCGCGCTTGGTGAAGAGCTCGACCTGCGCGATGACCTGGTTCGAGAACGAGTTGCTCATGACGAACGACGGGTGACCGGTCGCGTTGCCGAGGTTCATCAGGCGCCCCTCGGACAGCACGATGATCGACCGCTCGGGGCGGTCGCCGTCGGCCGGGAACGTCCACTCGTGGACCTGGGCCTTGATCTCCGTGCGGGTCACGCCGGGGAGCGCGGCCAGGCCGGCCATGTCGATCTCGTTGTCGAAGTGGCCGATGTTGCCCACGACGGCCTTGTCCTTCATCGCGGCCATGTGCTCGGCCGTGACGACGTCGCGGTTGCCCGTCGTGGTGATGAAGAAGTCCGCCTCGCCGACGACGTCCTCGATCCGGACGACCTGGTAGCCGTCCATGGCCGCCTGCAGCGCGCAGATCGGGTCGACCTCGCTGACGACGACGCGCGCGCCCTGGCCGCGGAGCGCCTCGGCCGCGCCCTTGCCGACGTCGCCGTAACCCGCGACGAACGCGACCTTGCCGCCCATGAGGATGTCGGTCGCCCGGTTGATGCCGTCGGGCAGCGAGTGGCGGATACCGTACTTGTTGTCGAACTTCGACTTCGTCACCGAGTCGTTGACGTTGATCGCCGGGAAGAGCAGGCGGCCGGCCTCGTGCAGCTGGTAGAGCCGGTGCACACCGGTCGTCGTCTCCTCGCTGACGCCCAGGATGCCCTCGGCGATGCGGGTCCAGCGCTGGGGGTCCTGCGCGAGCGAGCGGCGCAGCACGCCGAGGATGAGGTTGAGCTCCTCGGAGTAGCCGGGCTCACCCGGTGCGCCGTCGGCCGGGACCGCGCCCGCGGCCTCGTACTCGGCGCCCTTGTGCACGAGGAGGGTGGCGTCGCCGCCGTCGTCCAGGATCATGTTCGGCCCCGTGCCGCCGGGCCAGGTGAGGATCTGCTCGGTGCAGTCCCAGTACTCGGCGAGGCTCTCGCCCTTCCACGCGAACACGGGGACGCCCTGCGGGGCCTCGGGCGTGCCGTGGGGGCCGACCGCGATCGCGGCCGCCGCCTCGTCCTGGGTCGAGAAGATGTTGCACGACGCCCAGCGCACCTCGGCGCCGAGCGCGACGAGCGTCTCGATGAGGACGGCCGTCTGCACGGTCATGTGCAGGGAGCCGGCGATGCGCGCACCGGCGAGCGGCTGGGCGTCGGCGTACTCGGCGCGGAGCGCCATGAGGCCCGGCATCTCGTGCTCGGCGAGGCGGATCTGGTGGCGGCCGGCCTCGGCGAGCCCGATATCGCGGACCTTGTAGACGCCCGGCTCCTCGTCGAAGCCGGGCGTGGGACGGGCGCTCGTGGGACGTGCGGCGGTGGTGGTCATGGTCACCTCAGGTGTCGGCACCCCGGCCGGCGGGCGGCGGTGTGCGGTCGGTGTGTGCGGGCGGTTCGTCAGGCGGGTCGCACGGGACGCGGCGCGCTCGGCCGGCGCGACGCGACGGGCGCAGCGCGGCAGGGGCGGGACGGTCGTGCGGGCCCGGCGCGGCCCCTCCGGGCCGATCGGCATCACCTGCGCCAAGCACGACCATGCTACGCGACGCCCCCGTCGCACGGCAGGGGCACGTGGGCGAGGCGCGCATCACATCAGGCGGCTCAGACCGTCCCCTCGGACTGCACGCCCTCCTCGACGAGCAGGACGGGGATGCCGTCGCGGATCGGGTAGGCCAGCGCGCACGCCTGGCCCTGGCAGACCAGCTGGGGCGAGCCGTCGACGGCCGTGCCGTCGGCGAGCGCCGACCCGCACGCCGGGCAGCGCAGGATGTCGCGCACCCAGGCGTCCGGGGAGGCCGTCGGCCCGCCCTGGCCGGCGTCCTCGTGGACGTTCTCGTGGACGGTCTGGTCGCCGGCCCGGTCCTCGGTCATCGGTCCCCCTGCTCCTGCCCGTCGGTCACGGGCGCGTCGGCGCGCACGAGTGCCAGCACATCGTCGCGCACCTTCTCCATGATGTCCTCGTCGGCGGCCTCGACGTTGAGCCGCAGCAGCGGCTCGGTGTTCGACGCGCGGAGGTTGAACCACCAGCGCGGGTGGCTGTCCCAGTGCGAGACCGTGAGCCCGTCGAGCTCGTCCACCTCGACCGGCCCGGCGCCCTGCTGCGTGACGTAGGCGTCGACCACGCGCGCCCGCGCGGCGGCGACGTCGGCCACGCGCGAGTTGATCTCGCCCGAGGCGGTGTACGGCGCGTACGCCTCGGCGAGCTCGCTGAGCGTCAGCGGCCGCCCGTCCGCGGCGCGGGCCTGGCCCAGCGCCGCGAGCACGTGCATCGCGGCGAGCATGCCGGTGTCGGCGAAGAAGAAGTCGCGGAAGTAGTAGTGCGCGCTGTGCTCACCCCCGAACACCGCGTCGTGCTCGGCCATCTCGCCCTTGATGAACGAGTGGCCCACGCGCGTCCGCACGGTGCGCGCGCCGGCCGCGTCGAGCAGGTCCGGCACCACCTTGGAGCTGATGAGGTTGTAGATGACGGTCGGCGTGCGACCCGCGGCACGCTCGCGCGCCACCTCGCGCAGCCCGACGAGCGCCGTGATGGCCGACGGCGTCACCGGCTCCCCGCGCTCGTCGACGACGAAGCAGCGGTCGGCGTCGCCGTCGAACGCGAGGCCCAGGTCGGCGCCGTGCTCGACGACGGCGGCCTGCAGGTCCCGCAGGTTCTCCGGCTCGAGCGGGTTGGCCTCGTGGTTCGGGAACGTGCCGTCGAGCTCGAAGTACAGCGGCACGACGTCGAACGGGAGCGCCGGCAGACCGGCCGCGTCGCCGAGCACCGCCGGGACGGTCAGGCCGCCCATGCCGTTGCCCGCGTCGACCACGACCTTGAGCGGTCGCGCCTCGCGCAGGTCCACGAGCGAGCGGAGGAAGGCGGCGTACTCGGCGAGCATCTCGCGCTCGGTCACCGCACCCGGCTCGGGCGCGGCCTCGGGCGCCTCGACGAGGTAGCGCGCGGCGAGCGACCGGATCTCGCCGAGTCCCGCGTCCTCGCCGACCGGCCGGGCGCCGGCCCAGCACATCTTGATCCCGTTGTACTCGGCGGGGTTGTGGCTGGCCGTGAACATCGCCCCGGGCACGTCGAGCGCGCCCGACGCGTGGTACAGCCCGTCCGTCGAGCACAGCCCGATGAGGACGACGTCGACGCCGCGTGAGGTCAGACCCTCGGCGAAGGCGCTCACGAGGTCCGGGCCGGACGGCCGCATGTCGCGTCCGAGCACGGCGCGCGGCCGGCCGCCGGCCGGCGCACCCGCGCCGCGCAGCACGACCACGTCGGCGAACGCCGCGCCGATCGCGCGCGCGACCTCGGGGCTGAACGGGTCGGGGACCACTCCCCGGACGTCGTAGGCCTTGATCAGCGCGTGGAGGTCAGGAGGGGTCGGTGAGGTCACGGCGGCAGCCTAGCCAGGCGTGCATTGCGGGGAGATGTCCGCCCGCAGTGCGGCCGGACGGCCCCGCGTGCGCTGCGGTCAGCGCGGCTTGCGCGCCGAGCGCTCGATGACGGACTCGATCGGCAGGGTCTCCCAGCCGCCGTCGGCACCGGCCGTGAGCCACTCGCGCCGCTCGCAGCGGTGGCAGGAGACGAAGGTGACGTCGGTGCCGTCGGTCAGCACCATGGGCAGCCGGGTGAGCTCGGGGCTCCCGCACGACGAGCACCGGTCCGGACGGGGACCGTCGCCCGTGGGCGGCTGGGCGGCCGCCACGTCAGCCCTCGCCCCGCAGCACCCGGAGGTGGCCGCGTCGGGTGATCTCGGTGCCGGACGGCGCCGGCTCGGGCGCCGGGGCGGCGGGCCGTGGGCGGCCTGCCTCACGCACGGCGTCGGCGAGCGCCACGAGGTCGTCGGGGCTCGGGCCGGTCGGGACGAACTCGGGCGTGAGCCGGACGACCTCCCACCCGCGCGGCGCCGTGAGCCGACCGGCGTGGTCGCTGCACAGGTCGTAGGAGTGCGGCTCGGCGAGCTGGGCGAGCGGCCCGAGGACCGCCGTCGAGTCCGAGTACACGTAGGTGAGCGTCGCGACCGCGGCGTGCCCGCAGGCGCTGCGGGAGCACTGCCGTCCTGACCTCACAGGCGTGAGAGTACCTGGGCATCCCGACACGCGCCCTGCACCACGCCGCCGGGCGCCCGACCTGGGCCTCCCGACGTACAGTGGCGCCGTGAGCACCGTCCAGCGCCGCTCGGCCGGGGTGGCCCTCGCACCGCGTCGACGGGACCGCCGGGGCCGAGGTCTCCGCGGCCCCCTGATGCCGACCTCCCTGCCCGGGTACCGCTCCCGCGCGGAGCGCTTCGACGACCACGTGCTGGCCGCCGTGGAGCGCCTCGAGCGCCGCTGGGCGGCCCAGCTCGAGGGCACCGAGTTCGCCGTCGAGGACGTCCCGCCCTCCAACCCCGCCCCCTGGGAGCACGGGGGCGTGCCGCTGGGCCGCTGCTTCCCCGCGGACGCCGGCATGCCCGCGCGGATCGTCGTCTACCGCCGGCCGCTCGAGACGCGCGCGGTCGACGAGGCGGACCTCGCCGACCTCGTGCGCGACGTCCTCGTGGAGCAGGTCGCGCACCTGCTGGCCCGGGCGCCGGAGGACGTCGACCCCGGCTACCACTCCTGACGCGCGACCCCGGCGTGCACGGGTCGCCGCGGACGAGCGGGCACGCGCCTGCGTCTAGGGTGGACGGCACCATGGCCGTCCCCTCCCCTGCTCGCGTGCGGGTCGTCTGCGTCACGTACCACCCCGGCGACGAGCTCGCGGACTTCGCGACGTCCCTGCGGGACGCGACGTCCGCCGACGTCGACCTGGTGCTCGTCGACAACGGGACCGACCACACCGTCACGGAGCGCGTCGCGCGCGAGCACGGCGGCCGGGTCGTGGACCCCGGCGGCAACCTCGGGTACGGCCGCGCCGCCAACCTCGGGGCCCGGGAGCTCGACCAGGACTGGCTCGTCGTCGCGAACCCCGACATCGTGTGGCACCCGGGGAGCCTCGACGGCCTGCTCGAGGCCGCGGCCCGCCACCCGCGCGCGGGGGCCCTCGGCCCGGGCATCCTCAACGTCGACGGCACGCGGTACCCGTCGGCGCGCGCCCTGCCCTCCCTCACGCACGGCGTGGGCCACGCGCTCCTCGCGCGGCTCTGGCCGGGCAACCCCTGGACGCGCGCGTACCAGCGGCACCAGGAGGGCGTGCTCGCGTCGGAGGAGCCCGCCGGCTGGCTGTCGGGCGCCTGCCTCCTGCTGCGCGCCGACGCCTTCCGCGAGGTCGGCGGGTTCGACGAGAGCTACTTCATGTTCTTCGAGGACGTCGACCTCGGCGAGCGGCTCGGGCGGGCCGGGTGGACCAACGTGCACGTGCCCGGCGTGACCGTGACCCACGTCGGCGGCACCTCGTGGCGCGAGCGGCCGGCGACGATGATCCGGGCGCACCACGCCTCGGCGGCGCGCTACCTGTCGCGCCGGTACCACCGCTGGTACCAGTGGCCGCTGCGGGTCGCGCTGCGCGCCGGGCTCGCACTCAGGCAGGCGCTCGAGCTGCGCAGAGCCCGCTGAGCGGCGCCTGCTGAGCAGAGCCCGCTGAGCGGCGCCTCCTGAGCAGAGCCCGCTGACCAGAGCCCGCTGACCTGAGTCCGCTGACCAGAGCCCGAGGTGCAGGCAGAACTCGGCTCAGCGGAGGCGGACGAGGACCTCGGGCTGCGCCCTCGCCGGCCCGACGGGCACGAGGGCCGCGACCAGGTCGCCCGCGGCGGAGGGCTCGACCAGCACGGCACCCCAGGCGATGCGCGGGTCCTCCGTGCGCAGGACCACGGCCGCCGGGTCGGGCGCCGGGACGTCGGGCCCGAGCAGGGCGTCGAGCGGGATCGAGGTCGTCGTGCCGGCGGCCAGGCGGAGGTCGCGCGTGCCGAGCGACGCGCCGTCACCGTCCAGGACCTCGAGCTCGGCGCGCGCGGCACCCGTGACGTCGTCGTCCGTCGCGACGCCGAGCGTCAGCACCCCGCGCCCGCCCGGCAGCGCGAGGGGACCGCTCACCCCGCTCGCGACGGAGGGCACCCAGGCGCGGTCGAGGGGCGCGCGTGACGGCGCGTCCCCGGCGGGCCTGCCGACGCCCGTGCCTCGCGTGACGAGCGCGGCGGCGACGACGGGCACGTCGCTCTCGACGACGGCGGTCCAGTCGCCGGCCGGGAGGCCGGCGAGGGGCACGTCGAGCACGGCGCCCGCGTCGAGCTCGACCTCGTCCGCGCCGGGCAGGTCCTGCGGCCCGTCCGGGCCGAGGAGCGAGATCCGCGCGGTGCCGTCGCGGTCCCCGGGGACGAGGAGGCGCAGCGCCGCGGTGTCCGCGCCGTCGATCGCGGTCTCGGTCACGGAGAGCGCGGGGACCACCTGGCGCTGCGCGGGTGCGCGCCCGGGCACCACGTAGTCGACGCCCGCGGGGACCAGGCCGCGCAGCTGGCTGTCCTGGAGGTAGGCGGTCACGAGCCCGCCCGAGGCGCTCAGGTGCACGACGACGCGCGACTGCTCGGCCGCGACGCCCTCGAGGAGCACGACGCGCTCGGCGCCGGGAGGCACGAGGTACTCGGGCGCGCCGGCGAGCTCGACCGCCCCGGCCGGGCCCCACAGCTCGACGTCGACCGTGGCGGGCGTGCTCCCGGGGTTCTGCAGCACGAGCCGTGCGCTCGAGCCGAGCGAGGTGCTTCCGCCCACGAGCCAGGCCTCCGCGCCGGGCCGGCGGCACGACGCGGCCGCGAGCCCGCGCAGGTCCCCCGCCGCGGTCCGGACG
>NZ_JACVQL010000156.1 GCF_019733465.1 Actinotalea ferrariae
GCGCCGCGACGAGCGGCGCGAGCGGCACGACGCCGTCGACGGGTGCGAGCGCGTCGGGCCGGACGACGTCGGCCAGCTCGGCCACCGCCGGCACGACGTCGGTCGCGGTGAGGTCGAGCGCGGCGGTGACGTCCGCAACCGCGCGCAGCTGCGGCCCGAGCCACGGCAGCGACGACGCTGCTCGCCACACGGGGTCGCGGGTGCCGGCGAGCGCGGCCCCCGCATGCTCCTGGAGCGCGGGCAGGTGGGCGGACGCCGCGTCGACGTCGGCCGCGGCGAGCGCCGCGTGCACGGCGGCCACCTCGGGCGCCGCGCTGCGCAGCGACTGGACGACCTGCAGCCCGCGCACGCCCAGCCAGACGACGGCCACGAGCAGCAGGAGCAGGACGACGGCGACCACGCGCCGGACGGTCCGACCGCGGCGGGCTGCGCGGGCCGGCGCGTCCGGCGCAGCCCCGGCGAGGGTGTCGGCGTCCCCGGACGGCGCGTCAGGACCCGGCGCGGCGGTGCCGCGCTCGGTGTCGACCGCGGGGGTCACCATGCGAGCGATCGTCCCATACCGGACATGTCGGGCGAGGCGATACGCCCGATTTCACCCGGTCGCCGCAGCCGGCCGCAGCGGGGGCGACGGCCGCCCGAGCGCCGGCCCCGGCACTGCGTGCTCAGGCGCCAAGCGCCCAGGCACCGCGTGCTCAGGCACCCGTGCTCAGGCCGCGCGGTCCCCGAGCTGCTGGACGCGCAGCGCGTCGGCGGTCGCGGCGCGGCGCTCGGCCTCGGTGGGCTCGCGGTCGCGGTGCCGGATCGTCAGGTGCGGCCGGGCGGCGATGCGGTAGCGGACCTCGACGTTCCACCGGCGGATGGCCCACACGGCGGCGGCCGAGGCGACGAGCAGCGACGCGATCGAGCCGACGCCGATCGCCCACCGCGGGCCGAGCGTCTCGGCGACCCAGCCCACGAGGGGAGACCCCACCGGCGTCGCCCCGAGGAACACGACCATGTAGAGCGACATCACCCGCCCGCGCATCGCGGGGTCCGTCGACGTCTGGATGGTCGCGTTGGCGGAGGTGAGCAGCGTGAGCGACGCGAGGCCCACGGGGATGCACGCGAGCATGTAGCTCTCGTACGTGGGCATGAGCGCCATGACCCCGGTGGCGACGCCGAACGCGAGCGCGGCGCCGATGACGAGCCGGACGCGTGGGCGTTCGCGGCGGGCGGCGAGCAGCGCGCCCGCGAGCGAGCCGATGGCCAGCACCGAGCCGAGGATGCCGTACTCCTCGGGCCCCTTGCCGAACTCCGTGCGGGCCATCACCGCGCTCGTGAGCTGGAAGTTGAGCCCGAACGTGCTGACGACGCACACGACGGCCATCACGACGAGGATGTCCGACCGGCCGCGCACGTACGCGATGCCCTCGCGGATCTGCCCCTTGCCGCGCACGGCGTGCGGCACGGGCTGCAGCTGGTCGGTGCGCATGCGCGTCAGCGCGAAGATCGTCGACGCGAAGGTCACCGCGTTGATCACGAACACCCAGCCGATGCCGACCCACGCGATCGACAGGCCCGCGATGCCCGGCCCGATGAGGCGCGCCGCGTTGAACGACGCGCTGTTGAGGCTCACGGCGTTGGCGAGCCGCTCGGCGGGCACCATGTCGGCGACGAAGGTCTGCCGCGCGGGGCCGTCGATCGCGGACACGCACCCCAGCAGGAACGCGAACACGTAGACGTGCCACAGCTGGACGTGGCCGCTGAGGACGAGCAGGCCGAGGCCCGCGGCGAGGATGCCGAGCGAGACCTGCGTCGCGATGAGCAGCTTGCGCCGGTCCAGGCGGTCGGCGAGGAGCCCGGCCCATGCCGACAGGAACAGCACGGGCGCGAACTGCAGCGCGGTGGTGATGCCGACGGCGACGCCCGAGTCGTCGGTGAGGACGGTGAGCACGAGCCAGTCCTGCGCGACGCGCTGCATCCAGGTGCCGATGTTGGCCACGAGCGCGCCGGCGAACCACAGCCGGTAGTTGACGTAGCGGAGCGAGGCGAAGGTGGGGCTCACGGGGCGATCACCGTCCGCAGGATCACCGAGGCCTGCGCGAGCACCTCGCGCTCGGCCGGGTCGAGCGTCGCGAGCCGCTTGGCCAGCCACTCGTTGCGTCGGCGACGGGTCTCGCGGACCTCCGCCTGCCCGGCCTCGGTGATGTGCACGAGCACCTGGCGGCCGTCCGTCGGGTGCGCGTCGCGGCGCACGAGGCCGGCCTCGACGAGCGCGTTGACGGTGCGCGTCATCGGCGGGCCCTGGACGTGCTGGTCCTCGGCGAGCGCCGTCGGCGTCATGGGACCGCGGTTGGCGAGCGCCGCGAGGGTCGCGTACTGGCCGTCGGTGATGCGCTCCGAGGAGCGCTCGAGCCGCAGCCGGCGGACGGTGTGCGTGAGCGAGACGCGCAGCTCTCCGGCGAGCACGGCGGGGCGGCACTCGGCCGCCGTGACCTCGGGCAGGCGGCCGGTGGCCTCCGCGCCGGCGCCGGTCAGCGCGGGGGCAGGAGGAGAGGAGGGCATGTCCCTATCCTAGGTCATTACCTAGGGTAAGGAGATGTCGAACGGGCGTGACCGTCACCACGCCCCGCCGTCACGACGGGGCGCGGGGACCGTCGACGCCGGGGCTCAGGGGCGGCCGAGGGCGCGGTAGACCCAGCCGGCGGCGCGCCACTTGCCCGGGTCGAGCACGTTGCGCCCGTCGACGACCCGCTTGCCCGCGACGACCTCGCCGAAGGCGACCGGGTCCAGCTGGCGGTACTCGTCCCACTCGGTCGCGAGCAGCACGACGTCGGCGCCCGCGGCCGCCTCCTCGGCGCTCGCCGCGTAGCGCAGGTCCGGCCACTGACGCTGCGCGTTCTGGACCGCCTCGGGGTCGGTCACCACGACGTGCGCGCCCTGCAGGCCCATCTGCGCCGCGACGCTCAGCGCGGGCGAGTCCCGCACGTCGTCGCTGTTGGGCTTGAACGCCGCACCGAGCACGGCGACCTTGCGGCCGACGATCGACCCGTCGCAGACCTCGCGCGCCAGGTCCACCATGCGCACGCGGCGGCGCATGTTGATCGAGTCCACCTCGCGCAGGAACGACAGCGCCTGGTCCGCGCCCAGCTCACCCGCGCGGGCCATGAACGCGCGGATGTCCTTGGGCAGGCACCCGCCGCCGAAGCCCAGGCCCGCGTTGAGGAACCGCCGCCCGATCCGCGCGTCGTGGCCGATCGCGTCCGCGAGCTGCGTCACGTCCGCACCCGTCGCCTCGCACAGCTCGGCCATCGCGTTGATGAACGAGATCTTCGTCGCGAGGAACGAGTTCGCCGCGACCTTCACCAGCTGCGCCGTCGCGTAGTCGGTGATGACCTGCGGCGTGCCGTCGGCGAGCGGCGTCGCGTAGACCTCGTCCAGGACCGCGCGGGCCTCGGCCCCGTCCGGGCCTTCGGGCAGCCCGTAGACGATGCGGTCGGGGTGCAGCGTGTCCTGCACCGCGAAGCCCTCGCGCAGGAACTCCGGGTTCCACACGACGACGGCGCCCGGCTGGACCTCCGCGACGCGCGCGGCCACGCGCTCGGCCGTCCCCACGGGCACGGTCGACTTGCCCACGACGACGTCGCCCGGCGCGAGGTGCGGCAGGAGCGCCTCGACCGCGGCGTCGACGTAGCGCAGGTCGGCCGCGTTCTCGCCGCGCTTCTGCGGCGTGCCGACGCACACGAAGTGCACGCGCGCGCCGGCGACCGCCGCGACGTCCGTGCCGAACTCGAGCCGCCCGGTCTCCGTGACCTCGGCCAGCAGCTCGGGCAGCCCCGGCTCGAAGAAGGGTGCCTGCGCGCTCGCGAGCAGCGCGACCTTCGCCGCGTCGACGTCCACGCCGACCACGTCGTGGCCGAGCTTCGCCATGCACGCGGCGTGCACCGCACCGAGATACCCGCAGCCGATCACCGAGATGCGCAACGTCGTCCTCCTCGCAGGCCCGGCGGGTGTCGCCGGGTGTCCGACCTCGAACCGCCGGCGGGAGGCCGGCGTTCGAATGCTTCCACAGCAGGCGTCAGCCGACGCCGAGCAGCCCTCTGATGGGCGTGAGCGTGAAGTACGCGACGAACAGCCCCGCGGTCACCCACATGAGCGGGTGGACCAGGCGGGCCTTGCCGAGCGCGACCTTGATGACGACGAAGGCGATGAAGCCGGCGCCCATGCCGGCCGTGATCGAGTAGGTGAACGGCATGAGCACGATCGTCAGGAAGGCCGGGATGGCGACCTCCATGTTCTTCCAGTCGATCCCCGAGACCTGCATGACCATGAGGAACCCGACGACGACGAGCGCGGGGGTCGCGGCCTCGAACGGCACCATGTCGACCAGCGGCGCGAGGAACGTCGAGAGCAGGAACGCGACGCCCGTGACGACCGACGCGAGGCCCGTCCGGGCGCCGTCGCCGACGCCGGCCGCGGACTCGATGTAGCTCGTGTTCGAGGAGACGCCCGAGGCGCCGCCCGCGACGGCGGCGACCGAGTCCACGACGAGGATCTGCTTGGTCCGTGGCGGGTTGCCGTTCTCGTCGAGCAGGCCCGCCTCGCCGCCGACGGCGACCATCGTGCCCATCGTGTCGAAGAAGTCCGCGAGGAGGATGGAGAACACGAGCAGCAGGACGGCGACGGCGCCGATCTTCTCGACCGAGCCGAACAGCGAGAACTGGCCGAGCAGCCCGAAGTCGGGCGTCGCGACGAGGTCGTCCGGGATCGCGGGCGTGTTGAGCTTCCAGCCGGTCGGGTTGACGACGGCGCCGGTCTCGTCCGTCTGCGGCCCGACCTTCGCGACCGCCTCGATGATGACCGCGAGCACCGTGGACGTGAGGATGGCGATGAGGATGGCGCCCCGGACCTTGCGCACCATGAGGACGATCGCGAGCAGCAGGCCGACCACGAAGACGAGGATCGGCCAGCCCGCGAGCGAGCCGCCGACGCCGAGCTCGACGGGCGTCGCCTGGGAGAACGGGATGCGGACGAAGCCCGCGTCGACCAGGCCGATGAACGCGATGAACAGGCCGATGCCGACGCTGATCGCGGTCTTGATCTCGAGCGGGACCGCCCGGAAGACGGCGGTGCGGAACCCCGTGAGCACGAGCACGAGGATGATCAGGCCCTCGAGGACGACGATGCCCATCGCGTCGGCCCACGTGACGCCGTCGAGCGACGCGATCGAGTACGCGACGACCGCGTTGAGACCCAGGCCCGCCGCGAGCGCGAGCGGGAAGTTGGCGACCGTGCCCATGAGGATGCAGAGCACGCCCGCGACGAGCGCCGTCGTGGCCGCGACCATCCCGAGGTTCGGCGCGTCGCCGCCGCCGAGGAACTCGCCCGTGCCGTCCTGGACGGTTCCGATGATGAGCGGGTTGAGCACGATGATGTAGCTCATGGTGAAGAAGGTCACCAGGCCGCCACGGACCTCGGTGCCGACCGTCGAGCCGCGTTCGGTGATGCGGAAGAAGCCGTCGAGCCCGCCCGCCCGGCGGCTCGTCGAGGTGGAGGTCTGCGTCATGGCGCACAGGGTGGCAGAGGATTGTTTCGGGTGACGACGCGGTCCCCGTGGTGGACCGGTCGCCGGCCCGTGCGGCTGCTCCTCGCCGTCTACCTGCTCGCCGTCCTGCGGATCACGCAGTGGCCGTCCTTCGCGGAGCCGGGCGCGTTCACCGGGCTCGCCGAGGTGCTCGCGTGGCTGCACGCGCGCGGCCTGCCGACGGCGGTCGACGTCGCCCTGGTCGAGGCGCTCGCGAACGTCGCCATGCTCGTGCCGTTCGGCGTCCTGGTCCCGCTCGCGGGCCTGCGCCGCACGTGGCTCGCCGTGCCGCTCGGCTGCGCCTTCTCGATCGCGATCGAGCTGGCCCAGCTCGCGTTCTGGCCGACCCGCGTCGCCACCGTGCAGGACGTGGTGATGAACACGCTCGGCGCCGCCGTCGGCGTGGGCCTGCTGACCCTGGGCCGCCGATACGCTGCGCACGTGAGCACCCCCGAGGCCGGCGGCGCGCCCCGGCCCGGCGCGCTGCGCACGCTCGTCCGGCCGAGCACGCTCGAGCCCGTCCACCTGGACCTCCGCCGCGTCTTCCTCGTCGGCATCGGCGCCTGGGGCGTCGCGCTCGTCGTCGTCGGCGTGCTGGCGGCGTCCGGGCGGGCCGCGACGACGGACGTCGTCACGTGCGCGGCCGGGCTCGCCCTGGGCGGGCTGGCGCTCCTGTGGGAGCGGCGGCACCGTGCTCAGGCGGACGCGCCGCCCCCGGGCTGACCGCCCTCCTGATCGCCACGCTCGGGCTCACCGGCGTCGGGCGCCGCACCACGCGCGGCGCGCTCGGCCGCGAGGCGGCGGGTCGTGCGGTTGGCGTGCACCGAGTAGCGCGGCGCCCAGCGCAGCAGCGCGAGGGCGCTGAGGCCGCTGACGGCGGCGACCGACCAGATGCCCGCGGCGAGCGAGCCGAGCGCGGCGCCCGCCGAGACGAGCAGCGGCCCGCCCGCGGAGCCGGCGTCGCCGCACAGCCGCCACACGCCGAGGAACTGCGCGCGCACGGCGGGCGGCGCGACGTCGGCCCCGAGCGTCATGAGGATGCCGGCACCCATGCCGTTGCCGAGGCCCACGAGCATCGCGACGGCGGTGAGCGCACGCACCTCCCCGGCGAGCGGGACGAGGGCGAGGCCGACGGCCAGCACGAGCATCGACGGCACCGCGGTCCACAGGCGGCCGCGCGCGTCCATGAGCTTGCCCGCCGGGTAGAAGAGGAGCATGTCGATCGCGCCAGAGATCCCGAAGACGATGCTCGTCGTCGCGGGTGAGAGTCCGAGGTGCTCGGACCACAGCGGCAGCACGGTCTGCCGGCTCCCCCGGGCGGCGCCGACCATGAGCACGGCGACGCCGAGGGTCGCGAACACGTGCCGGTGATCGCTCACCACGCGCCGCAGCGTGACCGCGGGCGGTCCGCCGACGTGCTCGTCCTCGTCCGGCACGAGCGCCACGAGCCCTGCCGTGACCAGGGACGTCACCACGGCGAGCCACCACGCGGCCGGCAGGCCCCACACGTGCATGAGCGCCGCACCGAGGAACGGCCCCGCGAACGTGCCGACGCGCTGCAGCCCGGCGAGCGTGGACAGCACGCGCGCCCGCCGGTCGACGGGCGTGGTCTCCGCCAGGTAGGAGTGCCGGGCGAGCGTGAAGACCGCCGCCACGGCGCCGAGCAGCGTCAGGCAGACGCCGAGCACGACGACGTTCGGCGCGAGCGCCGCGCCCGCGAGCACGACGACGGCGGCGCACGCGCCGAGCAGCATCGCGCGCCGGTCGCCGACGCGTGCCGCGAGCGCGCCCGCCGGGATGTCGCCCACGATGTGCCCGACGCCGATGAGCGCGACCACGAGGCCGGCGCCCGCGAGCGAGGCGCCGAGGTCCGTCGCGCTGATCGCGACGACCGGCAGGATCGCGCCCATGCCCGTCTCGAAGACCACGACCGGCACGTAGACACCGAGCACGAGAGTCCGGTTCATACGTCGCCCGCCCGGTCCAGGACGACTCGCGGCAGCTCCGCCTCGTCGAGCAGCACGCGTTCGAGCGCCTCGCGGTCCGGCCAGCGGCCGCGGTGCGCGAGCGCCCGCGCGAGCCCGCCGGTGGTGCACGCGTGGACCTCGCCCCGCTCGACCCACCAGTCGACCGGCTCGCCGTCGACACGCAGGTCGTCGTGCTCGACCCATCGCGCGGGGGCGTCCGGGACGAGCGCACGGACCGCCGCCGGGACGACCGCGGGCGCGCCCGACGAGGTGACGTGCCCCGGCGCGCGCTCGGCTGCGAGGTCCACGTCGAGCCAGGTCGCGACGCCGTCGGCCGCCGCGGCGGGCACGACG